>JBJKRZ010000323.1:0-5245 GCA_046704365.1 Acidimicrobiales bacterium
CGGAGAGCGGCGGTTCCTCCACATCCTCGAGACGGGCCGAGTTGGCTTTTCCGGGCGCCACGGTGACCGCTTTCATCGGCTGTGGTTCCTCCTCCTGCTCGTGGCGGCCGCGGGGGTCCCCGCACCTATCCCGCCGTCGTGTCCTGCCGACTCCCGCGTCCCGCGGCGCCAGCGGCGCTGGCGCATCATCTGGGGCTGGAGCACGCCCTTGGTGTGGGCCGGGAGCTGGCCGCTCAGGCGGTAGGCGGTGTTGACCAGCGACACGTGCGAGAAGGCCTGCGGGAAGTTCCCCACCTGTCGCCCCAGCCGGGCGTCGTACTCCTCCGACAGCAGCCCCAGGTCGTTGCGCAAGCCGATGAGGCGCTCGAAGAGCTCGGTGGCCTCCTGGCCGCGGCCGATCATGTGCAGGCAGTCGGCCATCCAGAACGAGCAGGCCAGAAAGGCGCCCTCGTGGCCTTCGAGCCCGTCCACGGCGTGCGAGCCCTCGGCGTCGTAGCGCAGGACGAAGCCGTCCTCGGTGAGCTCGCGCTGGATGGCCTCCACCGTGGAGACGACCCGGTGGTCGGTGGCGGGGAGGAAGTCCACGAGCGGGATCATGAGCAGGCTGGCGTCGAGGTCGTCGGAGCCGTAGTACTGGGTGAAGGCCCGCCGGCGCTCGTTGTAGCCCTTCTCGAGGATCTCGGCGTGCATGGTGTCGCGCAGCTTCTTCCACTCCTCGAGCGGCGCTTGGCGGCCCTGCTCCTCGGCGGTGCGGATGGCCCGGTCCACGGCCACCCAGGCCATGACCTTGGAGTGGGTGAAGTGCCGGCGCGGCCCACGCACCTCCCAGATGCCGTCGTCGGGGTCGCTCCAGTGCCGGGACACGAAGTCCACGAGCATGGTCTGGAGGTCCCAGGCCGAGCTGGTGACCTCGTCGCCCAGGGTGCAGCTCAGGTACAGGGCGTTCAGGACCTCGCCGTAGACGTCCAGCTGGAACTGGCCCGAGGCGGCGTTGCCGATGTGCACGGGCTTGGACCCCTCGTATCCCGCCAGCCAGTCGGCGTCCCACTCGTCCAGGCGGCGCTCGCCGGCGGGGCCGTACATGATCTGCATCTCGTCGGGATCGCCGGCCACCGCCCGCAGCAACCAGTCGCGCCAGTCCATGGCCTCCTCGTGGAAGCCCCCCTGCAACAGCGCCGTCAGGGTCAAGGTGGCGTCGCGCAGCCAGCAGAAGCGGTAGTCCCAGTTGCGCACGCCCCCCACCGTCTCGGGCAGCGAGGTGGTGGCGGCGGCCACGATGCCGCCGGTGGGGTGGTAGGTGAGCGCCTTCAGGGTGATGAGCGAGCGCAGCACGGCGTCGCGCCAGGGCCCGTCGAAGTGGAAGTCGGCGGACCAGTCCTGCCACCACATCTCGGTGTCCTCGATGGCGTAGCGGGCGTCCACGGGCCGGGGCGGGCTCTCGTTGGAGGGGAACCAGGTGAGCACGAAGGGCGTGGTCTGCCCGGCCACCACGCTGAAGTCGGCCACCGTGGTCATGTCCTCGCCCTTGGTCTCCACCGGCGTCCACAGCGACAGCCCGTCGGGCCCGGCGATGGCCACGAGCAGCGAGCCCATGCGCCGTACCCAGGGGACGAGCGCCCCGTAGCCGAAGCGGATGGCCAGCTCCATGTGCATGTCCACCGAGCCGGCCAGCCCCCGCACCACGCGCACCACCTGCGGATGGTCCTCTCTGATGGGCATGCAGTCGGTGAGCACCACCGTGCCCGTGTCCGTCTCGAACTCGGTCTCGAGCACCAGGCTGTCCATGTGGTAGCGCCGGGAGCTGCGCCGCACGGAGCCGGCCGGGGCGATCTTCCAGTAGCCGTTCTTCTCGTCGCCGATGAGGCTGGCGAAGCACGCCTCGGAGTCGAAGCGGGGCAGGCACAGCCAGTCGATCGACCCGTTGGTGCCCACCAGGGCGGCGGTATGGGTGTCGCCGATGACCCCGTATCCCTCGATGGGAAGTCCCACGGGCACCTTTCTATCGTGCCGCCGCATCCGCCGTGTCGTCGCAGGTGGGCGTCCGCTCCCCGAGGAGCGCTTCCCGCCGTCGCCGCCATCGCTCCGGCGGCCAGCTCTCAGCCGTTCACCCTCAGCCGTTCACCCTCAGCCGTTCACACAGCCCTGGGTGGACACGGGCCTGGTGGAGTGCTCCCCGGCGTCGATGTCGCTCACCACCTTGGGCATGGCCAGCGCGTAGCCCACGTTGGTGTTGGTGGTGGAGCGGGCGAACACCACGCCCACCACCTCGCCGTTGGGCTCCACCAGCGGGCCCCCCGAGTTGCCCGGCTGCACCACGGCCGAGAGCTGGTAGACGGTGCGCACTGTCTGGGCGTTGCCGTAGATGTCGAGCCCGGTGGCGTCGAACACGGCCTGCACGGCGGCCGCCCCGTACTTGAAGGGCCCTCCCTCGGGATATCCCATGATGGCGCCCGTGGCACCGCGACCCACCAGGGCGTCGTCCAGGCGCACGGGCGGGTCGGCGAGCCCGGGCACGTACAGCACGGCGATGTCGAGGCGGGGGTCGAAGAGGGTGACGACGGTGGCGTGGCGCCCGTGGGTGTCGAGCACGGTGGGGTGGGCGATGCCGGCCACCACGTGGGCGTTGGTGACCACGTAGTCGGGTCCCACCACGAAGCCCGAGCCCTCCTGGATCACCCCGCAGCCCTCGCCGGCGATCTGCACGGTGGAGGGACCCACCGCCACCACGGCGGCGCGCACGGCGGCGTCGCTGGGCAGCGTCACCGGGCCCACCGCCTGGGGGGGGAGGCCGGTGAAGACGACAGGGAACCCTTCGGTGGCGAGGAAGTGCTCGATGCGGGCGAACACCCCGGGGGGCGAGGGCATGATGCTGTTCATGGCCCGCAGGATGCGCGAGTCGCGCAGGGCGGCGTCGAAGCTGGTGTAGCGGCTGTTGACGACGATGCTGGCCACCAGCCAGGCGGCCACCAAGGTGGCCACCACGGCCACGCCCGCCCCGAAGCCCGAGTCCAGCGGGCCCAGCTGGAGGCGCCGCAGGAACATGCTGGAGTGGCCGCCCAGCACGCGGCCCAGCCCGCCCACCAGTCCGGCCATCCCGAACATCACGACGGCGGCCACCACCGTCTTGCTGAGCGTGCTGTGCAGGCCGTGGAGGATGGGCGGGGCGATGAGGGCGCCGATGAACAGGCCCAGCCAGAAGCCGCCGAAGGAGAGCACCTGCATGGCGGCGCCCAGGCGCAGGCCATGGACCCCCGCCGCCGCCACCAGCACCAGGAGCACCCAGTCGATCCAATTCACGCCGAGATACTCCCCCAGGCCCGCCCCGATGCTCCAGGCAGCGCCGATTTGACACAGCCGGCACAACGGCTGACACCCGGCCGACGCTGAGACGGCGCACGGCGCCGGCGGTAGCTTCGGGCACGTGGCAGACGTGGCTGGACTGCTGAGCGAGGTGGTGGGGGCCGAGCACGTGCTCACCGGGGAGGACCTCTCCCCCGACTACGGCCACGACGAGTGCCTCACGGTCGGTCCCGTGGCTCCCCTCGCCGTCGTCCGCCCCGCCGACAGCGCCCAGGTGTCGGCCATCTTGCGCCTGGCCGCCTCCGAGCACCTGCCCGTGGTGGCCCGGGGCAGCGGCACCGGGCTGTCGGGAGCGGCCGTCCCCTCCCCCGGCGCCGTGGTCGTGTCCTTCGAGCGCATGGACGCCCTGGTGGAGCTGGACACCGACAACCACGTGGCCGTGGTGCAACCCGGGCTCACCCTGGAGCGCCTGGAGCAGGCCACCGCCCAGGTGGGCCTCGTCTATCCCGTGTTCCCCGGCGAGTACAGCGCCTCGCTGGGCGGCAACGTGGCCACCAACGCCGGGGGCATGCGGGCGGTCAAGTACGGCGTCACCCGCCACCAGGTGCTCGGGCTCGAGGCAGTGCTGGCCGGCGGGGAAGTGATCCGCACCGGCGGCAAGTTCGTGAAGTCCTCCACCGGCTACGACCTCACCCAGCTGCTCGTGGGATCCGAGGGCACCTTGGCGCTCATCACCGAGGCCACGCTGCGCCTCTACCCCCGTCCCGCCCACGAGGCGACCGTGCTGGCGCCCTTCGAGTCGGTGGAGGAGCTGTCGCGGGCCGTGGCGCCCGTGGTGCACAGCGGCATCGGGCCGCGCGTGCTCGAGTACGTGGACGCCCTCACCATGGCGGCGGTCACCGGCGCCGCCGGCCTCGACCTGGGCATCCCCGCCGAGGTGGCGGCCCGGGCCGGCGCCTATCTGGTGGTGGTGCTCGAGTCCGGCCACGAGGAGCGCCTGGAGCAGGACGTGGCCGCCGTGGGCGAGCTGCTCACGGGGCTCGGGGCCGCCGACCTCTACGTGCTGCCGCCGCAAGCGGGGGCCCAGCTCGTCACCGCCCGCGAGCGCGCTTTCTACGTGGCCAAGGCCGCGGGGGCCGACGACATCGTCGACGTGGTGGTGCCGCGTGCCGAGATCCCCGCCTACCTGGCCATGGTGGGCGAGCTGGCCCAGGTGCACGGGGCGCTCGTCACCGGGTGCGGGCACGTGGGGGACGGCAACGTGCACCTGTCGGTGTTCCAGCCCGACCCCGAGCGCCGGCACGTGCTGCTCAGCGCCATGTTCGGCGCCGGGCTGGCGGTGGGCGGCGCCCTGAGCGGCGAGCACGGTGTGGGCAGCGCCAAGAAGCGGTACTTCATGGAGTTCGAGGACCCCGCCAAGGTGGCCCTCATGCGCCGCATCAAGGCCGCCTACGACCCCCAGGGCATCCTCAACCCGGGCAAGATCTTCGACTAGCGGGGGAGCCAAGAGCGTGAACGGAGCCCAGAGCCTCATCCGCACCCTCGTCGCCTGCGGGGTGGACGTGTGCTTCACCAACCCCGGCACCTCCGAGATGCACTTCGTGGCCGCCCTCGACGACGTGCCCGAGATGCGCGCCGTGCTCGGGCTCTTCGAAGGGGTCGCCACCGGCGCCGCTGACGGCTACGCCCGCATGGCGGGCCGGCCGGCGGCGACCCTGCTGCACCTGGGCCCGGGGCTCGGCAACGGGATCGCCAACCTGCACAACGCCCGGCGCGCCCGCTCGCCGGTGGTGAACGTGGTGGGCGACCACGCCACCTACCACCGGCGCTACGACGCGCCCCTGCAGAGCGACATCGCCCGCCTGGCCCGCCCCGTGTCGCTGTCGTGCACCGAGGTCACCTCGGGCCAGCACCTTCCCGCCCAGGTGGCCGAGGCGGTGGCCAC
>JBJKRZ010000324.1:0-7973 GCA_046704365.1 Acidimicrobiales bacterium
GGGGTGGGCCGCCGACCTGTGCACGGGTGCCGGGCCCGTGGCCCGCCATCTGGTCGAGGCCACCGGGATCCGGTCGGTCGTGGGCGTGGACCTCGACCCCAGGGCGGCGGCGTGCGCGCGGCGCAACGGGGTCAGGGCCGTGGTGGGCGACCTCGGCGCCCCCCTCCGCCGGCGCTCCTTCGCCGTCGTCACCGCCGTGGCCCCCTATGTGCCCAGCGGACAGCTCCGCCTGCTGCCCGCCGACGCCCGCGACCACGAGCCGCGCCACACCCTCGACGGTGGAGGTGACGGGCTGGAGGTGCTGCGCCGGGTCGTGCAGCAGGCTGCCAGCCTGCTCGTGCCCGAGGGCTGGCTCTTCGTCGAGGTGGGGGCGGGACAGGACCAGGCCCTGTCCCCCACCCTCGACGCTTTCGGCTTCGCGGCGGAGACCACGTGGGCCGACGAGGACGGGGACCTGCGCGGCCTGGCGGCCGCGCTGTGCCGGCCCACCTTCGACTGAAGTGCGTCCGCTCCACCCCGGCTGCCCAAGCACCCGGGCCGCCCCACGGTCGACGCCTGAGGGCGAGGGCGAAGACAGAGAGAAACCGTTCGCCAACAGCCCTACGCTCCCAGCATGGCGACCGCTCCTCTTGCAGACGAACCGGCGAACGCTGCAGACCGCGATGCACCACCAGGGCCAGCGTGGGAGTTCCCCGAGATAGCGGTGGTGGTGGTCCTCATCGGCGTTGCCCTTCTTGCCATCGGCGGCCTCGCAGCGGGCATCGCCCGCAGTACGGCGGCACCTACCACGTTTCCTCCCGGGTTCGACCGGCAATTCGTCGGCAGCTCGATACAACTTGGATCGGGCTGGGCCTCGTTCGTGCTTGCCGTGCTTCTTCTCGGAGTCATGGGCGTCTGTTGGTGGAACCTCAGGGAATGGGAGCTCGAGGCGGACGAAACCGAATCAGCCGAGGACACCGCCGAATCCGATGGACACCTCAGACGAGGATGCGGCATCGTCACCGCCACTGAGCTAGCGCTGGTGGTGATCGGCGCTGGGGCGATTGCAGCCTTCATCGGAACGCTCTTGGAGATCCAGAGCGGAGTCGTTGTCTGGTCAGTCGATTTCGTGGCCGGTGCCGGAACTCTCGCCGTGCTCGTCGTGGCGACAACCGGCGTGCTGCTCGGGCGCCGCTTGGTCGGCGAGCTCCTTCCCGAGCCACGTGGCTGAAAGGCGGGACGGGTATGCAGTCAACCGCCGTGACTTCCTTTCTCTCCTATGTGCGGCGACGCCAGCGGTTGATGTTGTCCGGCGGCTGCGGCACAGCCGCCGTGGGCGTGGTCGTGATCGTGGCGCATCATTCGAGTGCCAACCTCAATATCTGGATGGGTGCGCTTGTGCTCGTCGGTGCCTTGCTGGTTCTCGCGACGATCCCCGGCAGACGATTGCTCCGGGACATCGCTCCCGCTCTGAGCAGCTCCTCCCGTACCATGGAGCTTCAGACGTGGGGCTACCGCACCGTTCGAGCGCCCGCTGTGAACCGTGTCCTTGCCACGCTCGATGATGTCGGCAGCACCAATCGAGTGCCCAAGTTCGAAGTCAACGCCACCTGGTTCACTCCGGGGATCGCTACGGCGCCACACGGAGATGCCATCGTCTATGGCGGAAGAGTGAAGGGCGAGGCGTTACTTGCAGTAGGGGCCCAAGGCGCAATCTTGGGTCGCATCAGGAAAGTGCGACAGGAGTAGGCACCCAGGCGAGTCAGTCGAGCATGGCCAAGAAGTCCACCATCGGTTCGGTCGTCGCTTCGGGACGGGTCTGAGCGATGAGGTGGCCGCCAGGGAGCAGTTGCTTGATCGGCTACGTCTATCATCGGCGCGGCGCGAGGAGGAGCAGCCCATGACGCCGCACCACCCGGGATCGCAGAACCTCTTGGTTCTGGGCACGGCCACGCTGGGCGAGTCGGGGGCGCTCCCCCTCCCCCCTCGGGTGCGCCCGCAGTGGCGGGGGGCGCGGCTGGCGGCACCGGCCTTTCCGGTGCGCTGCACGCCCGGTGACAACCTGGCCATCCACGTGGGGGTGTCGCTGGCCCCCCCGGGGAGTGCCATGGTGGTGGACGTCGGGGATGTGGCCGAACGCGGCTACTGGGGAGAGGTGCTCACCACCGCGGCGCAGGCCCGGGGCCTGATCGGCCTCGTCATCGACGGCGGCGTGCGCGACGTGGCCGCTCTGGAGGCGCACGGCTTCCCTGTCTTCGCCACCACAGTCGCCCTGGCGGGCGCCACCAAGGCGTCGGCCGGGACGGCCGGGCCCGGGATCGAGATCGGCGGCGTGTCGGTGAGCGAGGGCGACTGGGTGGTGGGCGACGCCGACGGCGTGGTCCTCATCCCCGCCCCCTGCCTACAAGACGTGCTGGCCGCCGCCGAGGCCCGCGCCTCCAAGGAGCGGGGCATCTTCGAGGCATTGCGAGGGGGCTCGACCACCGTGGAGGTGCTGGGGCTCGACGCGAGCCTGGTGCGCAACTCTTCGGGCTGAGCGTTCTCAACCCTCCGGGGCCGGCGTGACGGCGTGGGCGGGAGCCGTGCCGGCGAGCACGTCGCACACCTGGCGGCAGGCCAGGCGGGCCATGGCCGTGCGGGTGGTGGTCGTGGCGCTACCGATGTGCGGCAGGAGCACCACGTGCGGGGCGCTCGACAGCCGGGGGTGGACCCGGGGCTCGTGCTCGTAGACGTCGAGCCCGGCGGCGAAGATGGTTCCGGCGTGAAGGGCCTCGGCCAGGGCCTCCTCGTCCACCACGGGGCCCCGCGAGGTGTTGACGAGCACCGAGGCGGGCCCCATGCGAGCGAGCTCCGGGGCGCCGATCAGGTGCCGGGTCTGCACCGTGAGCGGGACATGCAGGCTCACCACGTCGGCCGCCTCGAGCAGCTCGTCCAAGGAGGCCACGAAGCCCGGCTCGCCCGAGGGATGTCGGCTGTGATGGAGCACGGTCATGGCGAAGCCGGAAGCCCGCGCCGCCACCGCCTTGGCGATGCGGCCGTAGCCAACCAGCCCGAGCACGGCTCCCGAGACGTCGCTGCCCAGGTACTTGTTGATCCCCCAGCCGCTGAAGCGGCCGGCGCGCAGGTCGCGCTCGGCGTCGGAGGCAAGGCGCGAAGCGCTGAGCACGAGCAACATGGCGACGTCGGCGGTGGCCTGGTCGAGCACGCCCGGTGTGTTGCAGACCACGATGCCCAGCCGAGCCGCCGCCGCCACGTCGATGTTGTCGTAGCCGACCGCCACGTTGGCCACCACCCGGAGGCGGCCCGCCGCCTGATGGAGCAGGGCGGCGTCGACGTGGTCGTCGAGGAGGCACACGAGCCCGTCGGCCTCGGCGGCGGCGGCGGCCAACTCGCCGGCGTCCCACGGCTCCTCACCGTGGCCGCCCACGACCGTGTGCCCCGCCGCAAGCAGGGGCTCGGTCCCCCCGGGCGGCAGCCGGCGGGTCACGACGACGGTGGCCACGCCCTCAGTGCGTCGTGTAGTTGATAGGGCCGGCGCCCGGCACCCCGACGGCGAAGCAGAAGCAGTGGATCGGTGCGTGCTCGGAGACGGGTCGAAGGCTGTGCACCATGTCGGGAGGGATGTGCACCAGGTCGCCCTGGCGGATCTCGCGCTCCTCGTCCTCGATCGTCATGACGCCCCGGCCGCCCAGCACGTAGTAGAACTCGTGGGTGGGGTGGCTGTGCGGGTCGACGCAACCTCCGCCGGCCACCTCGAATTCGTTGACGAGCTCGAGGAAGCCGCCTTCGGTCAACTCCTTCATCTCGCGCGAGGCGACCAACCACCAGACCGGGACGGTGCCGTTGTGCTCCACGACGGGCTCCACGTCCTCGATGCTGCGCACGTCCATTTCCGTCGCCCCCTGTCCGGACAGCTCGTACACTGATCGTGCTGTCGGGAGCGTAGACCACAGGAGCCCTGGACGATGGGGGACGTCGCACCTCGAACTCGCCATGGGGAACCCGCAGCGGCGTCGCCCAGGCGCGTGACGGCGCACGCGCTCAGCGAGGAGGCCTGGCGGCCCTTCGGCTGGATCCCGGTGCGCGACACCGACGAGCGGCACACCCGCCAGCGCCTGGCCTTCGACTGGAACGACCCCCACGTGAACGTCATCGAGCACCGCGCCGACGAGATCGCCCGCAGCGACGGTGCCCTGCGATGCACCGAGATGTACCGCCACGACACCCACACCCAGGTCCTGCTCGTCCTCGACGCAGCCGCTGTGCTGGCCGTGGCCCCGGCGTCGATGTCCTTCGACCACCCCGATGACGCCCAGTCGGTACGGGCGTTCCTCCTCGGGCGCCTCGATGCCGTCGTGCTCCATCGCGGCACGTGGCACTGGGGGCCGTTCCCGCTCGGCGCCGAGGCCGTTCATCTGTTCAACGTCCAGGGGCTCAGGTACGCCGAGGACAACACCCGCGTCGACCTCGAGGCGGCAGGCGCCGCACTGGACGTCCTCGTCGACCCTCCCCAGGACCACGCCCAGGGCTGACGGCCCGCCGGGCTCTTTACTCTCGGTGACGACGTGACGGTTCTGCTCGTCGTCCTTGCCATCGGCTTCGCCTACAGCATCGGCGCCCACTACACCGGCGCCTGTATGGGGATGCCCCATGCCCTGCACGCCATCTCGGCTCGCCGGGCGCTGGCGATCATGGCGCCCCTGGCCTTGGTGGGGGCCGCCTTCGCCAGCCACGGCGTCGAGCGCACCGTGGGACACGGCATCCTGGCCGGGGGCGGCCTCTCGGCGGCGGGACTGGTCGTGGTGGTGGGCGTGGCCCTGTTCCTCACCAGCCTGTTCAACCGCTTGCGCCTGCCCACCTCGACCATCCAGATCCTCGTGTTCAGCTTGGTGGGCGCCGGGCTGGCGGCGGGCTCGGGCGTCCAGTGGGGCCACGTCGCCACCCTGGCGGTGATCTGGGTGACGTCGCCCGTGGCGGCGGCGGCGCTCGGCTACCTGCTCACCAAGGTGCTCGATGTGGTGCCGTCGGTGCGCGTGGAGGCCGCCGGCACCGCTGACGGACTCGACGGCCCAACCCCCCGGGGCGACGGCGCACAGTCGCGAGCGGGGGGCGTGCTCGCTGCTTCGCTCGTGGCGGTGGGGGCGCTGGCGTCGTTCACCATGGGCGCCAACGACGTGGCCAACGCCACGGGCTCCCTGGTTGGCACCGGCACCCTCGATCCGCTGGCCGCCGGCACCCTCGGCGGGGCGGCGCTGGCGGCAGGGGTCCTCACCTGGGGGAGGCCGCTTCTGGAGCGCGTCGCCTTCGACATCGTGAGCGTCGACCGGCCCATGGCCACCGCCGCCCAACTCGTGCAGGCGGTGGTGGTGCTCGTGGCCGTGGCCTTCGGCTATTTCACGTCCATGAACCAGGCCCTGGTGGGGGCCATGGCTGGCGCCGGGTCTGCCCGGGGCCGGCACTCGGTGCACACCGGCACGCTGCTCGGCATCCTGCGCGGATGGATCGTCGGCCCCGGAGCCGCCGTGGCCCTGGCCTTCGCCCTGGGATGGCTGGGGCGCCTCGCCGCCGGCGCCCACTACCTCCTGGCCGGTGGGTGAGCCCGGGACGCGGAAACTAGGCGCAGGCGGCGCAGCGCCCGACCATGGCGAAATGCCGGGGGTCGATGCGAAATCCGTAGCGCCGCCTGGCGGTGGTGGCCAGGGCGGAGAACAGCTCGTCGGGCGCCTCGATGAGGGCCCCGCACTCCTCGCAGATGAAATGGGCATGGGCCTGGGCGGCCAGCTGGTACGTGGCGGCACCGTGACCGAGATGGGAGTGCACCACGACCCCGAGCTGCTGGAGGTCCTCCAGGTTGCGGTACACGGTGGACAGGTGCACGTCGGGGGCCCGAGCCTGCACGGCGGCAGCCAGCTCCTCGGCACTCAGGTGGTCGCCGGCCTCGAAGAGAACGTCGAGCAGCAACCGCCGCGACGGGGTCGCCCGACCTCCTTGGGCCCGCACCAGGGCGATGACCTCCTCCACGCTGCCCACACCGGCCCGAGGGGCCACCGCCGGGGCCGCCGCTCTGCTCATCGCCGCCAGCCTAGCGCCGTCTGCGCCCTTTTGGCGAGCTGTTCTTGATTGCAATCAGCTCGCATCTGTGGCAGCGTGGGCGCTCCGTCGAGCGCCCGAGGGAGGCCGATGGCCTCGGCCACGACGATCCGGAAGAGGAACGTGCTCAAGGCGTCGCTGTCGGCGCTCACCCCGGCCGAGCGGGCCCGCGCCCTGGCCATGTACGGCTCCATCGTGGCCATGCACGCCGTGGGCTTCATCATCTTCGCCGCCTTCGTCGTGCCCGCCCACTACAAGGGCCTGGGCATCGGGGTGAGCGTGCTGGCCTACACCTTGGGCCTGCGCCACGCCTTCGACGCCGATCACATCTCGGCCATCGACAACACCACCCGCAAGGCCCTGGCCGACCGCCGAGGCACGGGGCGCCCACGGGCACTGGGATACGGCTACTTCTTCTCCCTCGGCCACTGCAGCGTGGTGGTGGCACTGGGGATCGCCATCGTGGTGGGCGAGAGGACCGTCTTCGGAGCCGTATCGAACGGGAGCTCCGGCCTCCAACAATTCGGGGGGGTATTCGGGACAGCAGTGTCCGCCGCCTTCTTGTTCTTCATCGGCCTGCTCAACGCTGTGGTCCTGAGCGGCATCGTGAAGGTGTTCCGCTCCATGCGCCGGGGCGAGTACGACGAAGCCGAGCTGGAGCGGCAACTGGAGAGCCGCGGACTGTTCTACCGGTTCCTGGGCCGCTGGCTGCGGGCCATCGACAAGGACTGGCAGATGTACCCGGTGGGCGTGCTCTTCGGCCTGGGCTTCGACACGGCCACCGAGGTGGCCCTGCTGGCGACCACCGCCCTCTACGCCTCGCGCCACATCCCCTGGTACGCCATCATGTGCCTGCCCGTGCTGTTCACCGCCGGCATGTGCCTGATGGACACCACCGACGGGATCTTCATGAACGTGGCCTACGGCTGGGCCTTCTTCAATCCGGTTCGCAAGGTGTACTACAACCTGGCCATCACCGGCCTGTCCGTCGCCATCTGCTTCTTCATCGGCGGGATCGAGACCCTGGGCCTGCTGCCGCACGAGTTCCACGGCCTGGACCAGCACCACGGGTTCTGGGCTTTCATGTCGAACTTCAACCTGAACACGGCAGGCTTCGTCATCGTGGGGATGTTCATCGTCACCTGGGCCGGTGCCCTGGCGGTGTGGCGCTACGGGCGCATCGAGGAACGCTGGAGCGCCCGTCTGCGAGCGGTCGACACCCCTGTCGCACCCGACGGCCTCTCGCTGCCCGTCGGTTCGTGACGCACGGCGCTTCAGCTCTGGAGATCGAGCACGGCGTCGGCCAGCCACCCGAGCTCGTCGGACCAGGCGTCCTGCGAAGTGACAGGGGCGAGAGGTCTCACGACGAACTTCGACAGTCCGGCGTCCACCAACTTCCCGACGAGCTCTCGCAGGGCGGAGACCCCTACCGGCACCAGCTCAGCGAGGTCCTCCTCCGAGCGCCGCCCCACGCGCAGGCGCGGCGCCCTCTCGAGGTCCTCACGACGGCGGGCGTAGCCGATGGAGAGACCGAAGTGCTCGGGATCGATGCGCCGGCCGGCCCGCTCGGCCTCCTCCTCGATGGCCCGGCGAACCTCGCCGGCGCGGCGCGGTGACACGAGCGCTCCCAACCAGCCGTCGGCCACCCGACCGGCCCGGGCCACGGCGTCCGGGCCGGCGCCCCCCAACCACACCTCGAGCGGGTCCTGCACGGGGAGCACAGCCAAAGCGGGCTCCGACCCAGGGGAACCACCGGCCCACCACAGGCGCAAGGAGCCCACGAGCTGCTCCATGAGCCGGCCCCGGTGGCGTCCCGCCGTGCCCAGGGCCTGGCGCTCGGCGGGCAGGTCGAGGCCGGGAACCAAGGTGACGAGCAAGCGCCCGCCGGTGAGGCGGTCCAGCTG
>JBJKRZ010000325.1:0-19185 GCA_046704365.1 Acidimicrobiales bacterium
CTGCGTGGAATTCATGCCAGTCGGTCACCTGCGGTCCTCACCGGCGCCGGGGCCGCATCGCTGTCGCTGGTTGTGCCTGCGCTTGCACAGTCGGCCGAGGCGCGACATGGCGTCGGTTCTCGCAACAGCCGTCGGCGGTACAGCACCTCGGTGCCCGGGATCTCGCCGTGGCGATGCTCGGCCCAGGGATGCACCCGCCCTACGCGCTGGCCACGGTGCTCGAGCACGTCGAGGCCCACCCATACCCCCCAGCCGACGGGGACGAGTCCCCAGAAGCTCACGATGCGGTAGACGATCACCGTGGCGACCGCTTGGTCCACGGGCACGCCATAGGCGTGCAGCAAGGCGCCGAGCGTGCCTTCCACAACCCCGAGGCCGCCGGGGGTGATGGGGAACACCGCCGCGATCTGGGTCAGCCCGTAGACCACGAAGATCCCCCGCCAGGGAACGTGGGCCCCCAGAGCCACCAGGCACAAGATGAGCACGGCGCAGTCGTCCAGCCAGTTGAGCAGCGCCAGGCCGAGCACCTCGGCCCAGCTGGCCCAGCTCATGCGCACCGCCTCAGCGCGGCCCACGAGGCGCCGGAGCTGCTCCAGCACCCATCGGCTCCGGCGATTGCCGGCCATGGCGTGCCCGAGCAGGGTGCCCAGCCGGCGCAGTGGTCCCCGGTTGCCTATGACGAGCGCCCCGGCCCCGAGCACAGCGAGGGCCGCCAGGCCCAGCGCCGCCCAGCGCAGGCCCGCCACCGGCCCCCGATCGCCGGCCAGCTCGATCCCGCCTGCAACCACGATGAAGAGGGCGAAGCTCGAAACGGCACCCGCCACGAGGAACACCCAGATGCGCAGCCACCGGCTCACGCCCCGGCGCCGCAGCTGGCCGAACACCCAGGCACCGGCCCACGCCACGCCTCCCGGCAGCGTGGCGGCCATGGCGTTGCCCGCCAGGGTGATCTCCACCATGGTGCCCAGCGGCACCGACACTCCGCCGGCCCGAAGCAACCAGCGCTGCATGCGGGCAAAGACCACCATCGAAGCCGCCTCGAACAACACGGCCAGGCCCACCCAGCGCCACTGCAGGCGCCCGAGGAGATGCCAGGCGGCGGCCAGTTCCGACGCCTTGCCGGCGATGAAGTAGGAAGCGGTCCCCAGCAGGGCCACCGAAAGCACCAGGCGCGCCCTGGTCCATAGCCTGCCCGCCCTTCCCGCCCCGGAGGGTTGCTCCTCGTCGTGCCCGCCTTCGTTGGAGGCCCCGGCGCCCGGGTGTCGCCTGTCCGGTCCCGGGGTCGGTGCCGGCAACGTCATCGCTGTGTCATACCCGGCGCGCCGGCAGGCCGCCCAAGCTCACAGACGAAGGGGTCTCACCGGGCTGACGACCAGCGACGGGTCGGCGGTCCAGTCGACCCCCGGCACATCGATGTACAGCTCGACCTCGTTGCCGTCGGGGTCGAGGACGTAGAGGGAATGGGTGACGGTGTGGTCGCTCGTCCCCACGATCTCCACGCCGGAGCCGGTGAGCCGGGCCAGAGCCTGGCGCAGCTCCTCGTCGCTGTCTCCGATCTTGAGCCCGAAGTGGTACATGCCCAACCGCCTCCCTTTCTGGAGCGGTTGGGCGTCCTCGCCCACTTCGATGAGCAGAAGCTCGTGGTGGGTGCGCCCGGAAGCCGAGACGAACGCCATGGCCGGCACGCCCAGCGCGACCTCGGGGGAGACGGGTCGGAAGCCGAGCATGTCGCGGTAGAAGGCGACCGAGCGCCCGAGATTGCGCACATAGAGCACGATGTGGCCGAGGTCTTTGACTTCCATGTGAGCGCCAACCCCTCCCCCTGGGAGCCTATTCCTCCCCCATAGGAGCCTATTGCGCCAATCCCCGGAGGCATTCCGTGAATCGTTGTTGGAGGGGCTGATCCGGTGACCGTATGCTCCCGCCGTGGAGCTGAGCCCCGAAGAGATCCGGATCTTGGGCTGCCTGGTGGAGAAGGAGCTCTCCACCCCCCAGCAGTACCCGCTCACCCTCAACGCTCTCGTGCTCGCCTGCAACCAGAGCTCCAACCGCGATCCCGTGGTGTCCTACGACGAGCGCACCGTCGAGGAGGCGGTGACCACGATCAAGGGCCGGGGTCTGGCCCGCTTCGTGCACCCTTCCCATGGGCGATCGGCTCTGCGCTACCGCCACGAGCTGGCCGAGGAACTGGGCTTGGACCACCGGCAGCTGGCGCTCTTGGCCGTGCTCATGCTGAGGGGCCCCCAGACACCCGGCGAGCTGCGGGCCCGGACCGAGCGCATGGCCCGATTCGACACCCTCGCCGACGTGGAGAGCGAGCTGCGCGCCCTGGCCGGGCGCGAGGACCCGTTGGTGGTGCGCCTGCCCCGGGCCCCCGGTCGCAAGGAGGACCGTTTCGCCGCTGCGCTGGGGACTGTGCCCCCCGGATCGGACGCCGTCGTATCTCACATGTCGTCGCCCGCCGTCGAGGTGGCACCGGCGCTGCCGGGTGCGGTCCAGTCGGGTGCGGTCCAGTCGGGTCCGGTCCAGTCGGGTCCGGTCCAGTCGGGCCAGCCGGGGCCGGACCCCAGCGAGCTGGCCGAGGAGCTGCGTCAATTGCGGGCCGAGGTGGAATCCTTGCGTCGTGGTCTCGACGACCTGCGCCAGCAGCTCGGGGCCTGATACGACGTGACCCAGGGGGGCGAGGGTCCGCTGAGTCGTTGGCGGGTGCGCCCCGGCCATCCCGCCCGTCTCCCCGATCGTCGCCCTGACGACACGGCCGGCGCCCCTGGCGACCGCCCGGCCACCGAAGCTGCCACCGTGTCCCAGATCGACGAGCTTGCCTCCCTACAGGACCGGCTGTGGGCCGAGAACCGACGCTCGCTGCTCGTCGTCCTCCAGGGTATCGACGCCTCGGGCAAGGACGGCACCATCAAGCACGTGTTCCGCGGGGTGAACCCCCAAGGGGTCCGCGTCACCTCCTTCAAGGTGCCCACGCCGCTGGAGCATTCCCACGATTTTCTGTGGCGGGTGCACCAGATGGTGCCGGCGGCAGGCGAGATCGGGATCTTCAACCGGTCCCACTACGAGGACGTCCTCGTGGCACGCGTCCATGAGCTCGTGCCTGACAAAACGTGGCGCCGACGTTACGAGGACATCGAGGCCTTCGAGCGCCTGCTCGTCCGCAGCGGCACCACCGTCGTCAAGTTCTTCCTCCACATCTCCTCTGAGGAACAGGCGCGCCGCTTGGAGGAGCGCCTGGAGCGACCTGACAAACGCTGGAAGTTCCAAAGCTCGGACTTGGCCGAAAGAGCCTTGTGGGACGCCTACCAGCTCGCCTTCGAGGAGGCCCTGACCCGTACCTCAACCGACGATGCCCCCTGGTACGTGGTACCCGCCGACCACAAGTGGTTTAGGAACTGGGTAGTGGTCGAGGTCCTGCTGCACACCCTGCGGGCCATGGACCCCCGCTATCCGCAGACTCCGCCTCCAGCGCCAACCCCGACGCCGTGACATCGGCGCCCCGCGTTCGGCTGCATTCCGTCACGCTCGGGTGGAGGTGCACCTTTGCCGAGCCTGGCCCCTTACGGAGGAGTCGTCCCGGCGAAAACAGGGCTCACCGAGATCTCACCGCAGCGGAGGTCCTGGATGGTCCCGCCATAGGGCGTGATCTGCCAGCGCACGAAGTCGCCGTGGAAGGCGTTGGGTGGCGTGATCTCGACGGTGCTCGAGGTCGGACAGATCTCGTTGTTGTAACCGGTCTGATCGGGCCAGTGGGCCATGAAGGACGCCTCAGCACCAGGTAGCAAAGTGAGCGTCCCCTCGGCGAAGTTGGCCGAGCGACTGACGTGGGTCGGCAGGGGCTGGCCGGCGGAGTCGAACATCAACATGCCGGGATACCCGTACAGCGTGCAGGCGGCGCTCGAGGTGTTGAGGAATGTGACGGTCTGGGTGATGTTGCCGGCGCCAGCTGTGGCCTGGCCCGGGGTCGCCGACAGCTGACTGCTCGTGCAGTCGGGCGGCGCCTGCGGCGCTACCGCCCGCCCGTGGAACTGGGCGTCGCCGTAGCTGAAGATGCCGCCGTCGGCCGACACGAGCCAGTACCCGCCGCCGTCGGGGGTGGCGGCCATGCCCACCACCGGTTGGTTGAGGGCGACGCCGGTCAGCGATCCGAAGCACCCGGCGTCTCCCAGCGCGGCGACGTCGCCGAATTGGTCCACTTCCCAGTACCCGCCGCCGCTCGGAGTGCGGGCCATGCCCACCACCCTGGCGCCGGTAGGGAGCTGTGTGGGACAGGTCGAAGGGTCACTGGCGGCGGCTGCCGGTGTCGCGCTGCTGGTCCCGATCGCTACACCGAGACTCGCGGCGCCCAGCCCCGCTGCCGTTGCGATGCGCAGGGCGAGACGGTGGAAAGCCATGTGCCGCAACGTTCCCTCAGGCGAGTAGCCCAAACATCGTCAGGAGGGCACGGCGGTCACCGGCAGCCGCTGGCGACCGCCGGCCCTCGCCGCCTGACGCGCACCGACCCGGCTCCTCGGAGCCGGGTCGGTGGTGAGCCCCCGCTTGGGAGCGGGGATCGTCGGTCACCTCACACGGCGACCGGCACCCGCTCCTCTTGGTGGAGCGACCTGGGGAATTCCAGTTGCGCTGGTGTACGGAGGAAGTGCCACACGCCGAAGAGCGTGAGGAGCAGCATCACGAAGGCCAGCGAGAAGGAGACCAGAGCACCCACGAAGGCGATCTGGCCCATTGTCCCGAAGGCGTAGGCCTCGAGCAGCATGGCCCGCAGCGTCGTGCCCTGGAAGGAGGTCTGCACCAGCGCCTCCAACTGGGTCGCTTCGGTCGAGCCGGGCGTGGCTGCCCGGGCAGCAGCGCTGATCTGGGAGTACACGCCGTGATACGGCATCTCCGAGAGATGCACGGCGATGTAGTTGTTGGCGTACACCGCTGCCTGGGACCCGGTCAGGACCTCCTGGCCGGCGTAGGGGGCGATGGCCGCCTGGTCGGCTTTGGGAAGGGCCTTGAAGCTGCTGCTGTTGGCTGCCGGGAACTGCACTTGTTGCATGGCCAGCTGGTCGTGAACGTTGCTGTTGGCGTAGTTGGAGGCCCACAGCCCCAGCGAGCCGGCTGCGATCAGCACGAGGGCCAGGACTGCGCCACCGGCTGTCGCAAGCAAGTCGAATGTCTTGCGCCGCATGGTTCTCGCTCCTTGCTCACAGCTCCGTTTGGGAGCTCTGTCACCAGCTTGCGCTTTTGTTCACAAGCGGGGAAGGGCCGAAGGCCCTCGCTGGCGGGCCCGAAGGTCACAGGCGACAGGGGACCTGGTCGCACGGCGGTCTGGGCGCCGGCTCGGGTGAGGAGAGCGGGGCGGGTGAGTAGAGCGGGGCGGGTGAGGAGCGGGAATGCTCAGCCGGTGGAGCCGGAGCGGGCGATGGCCGTCTCGTCGGTCCCCAGATAGGAGGCGATGACCGCCGGGTGGGCGAGGACCTCCGCCGGCGGGCCGTCGGCGATCACGCCGCCCAGCTCCATGGCCACCATGCGGTCGCACAGCGAGGAGAGCATGGGCATGTCGTGGTCGATGACCACCATGGTGGCCCCCGTCTCCTTCTGCACCCGCCGCAGCAGGGGCGCCAGCGCCTCGGTCTCCCTCTGGGCGATGCCGCCCGAGGGCTCGTCGAGCATGAGCACCTTGGGGTCCTGGGCCATGATGCAGGCGACGTCGACGATGCGCCGGGTCCCCGTGGACAGCTCGGCAGTGAGCTTCTCGGCGTAGGCGCCCAGGCCCATGAGCTCGATCAGGTCCTCGACGAGGGCCATGACCTCCGCCTCGGACTCGTAGGAGGCGGGGAGCTGCAAGGCGGCGGCGAACATGTCCCTGCTCTGCAGGTGGCGTTCCCGGGCCACGGCGATGGTCTCGGCCACGGTCAAGGTCGGGTACAAGCGGGCGTCCTGGAAGGAGCGTCCCAGTGCTCCCAGGGCGCGCTGGTGAGGTGCCCGGTGGGTGATGTCGGCGCCGTCGAGGACCACACGGCCCTGGTCGATCTGAAGGAATCCCGAGATGCAGTCGACGAGGGTGGTCTTGCCCGCCCCGTTGTGCCCGATGAGGGCGATCACCTCGCCCGGGTACACCGACAGGTCCACGTGGTCGACAGCCATGATGCCGCCGAAGGTCTTCACCAGCCCGTGGCACTCGAGGACGGGCCCGACGGTCGCCTGGATCTCGTGGCCGTCGGGCCCGGCACCGGCGACGGCCGGGAGCTTCCCGGTGACCTCGGAGGAACCTGCCTCGCTCCAGATGGTGGCCACGGCGGCGTCGGCGACGCTGATGGGGTCGGCCTCGGCATGAGCGGCCGGGGCCTCTGCCTCTACGACGCCCACCTCGGCGCCGGGGGCCACTGCCTCTGCGACGCTCATCCCGGAGGAAGGGGTAGGCCCGGCTGTGCCGGCGTCCGGCCCGTGGGCGGACGCCCCGGCGATGAACACCGAGCGCAGGATGTCGGGCCGCTCGAGCAACTCGGCAGTCGGGCCCTCGAAGCGAACCTCGCCCTTCTCCATGAAAGCGGCGCGCTTGGCCAGGTTGAGCGCCACGTTGACCGACTGTTCGACGACCACCACCGTGGTCCCCCGGCGGTGGATCTCCTCCACCACCTCGAGGAGCTGGCCCACGATGGTCGGGGCCAACCCGAGCGACAGCTCGTCGATCAAGAGCAGCTCGGGCTTGGTCATCATGGCCGAGCCCAGCGCCAGCATCTGCTGCTCGCCTCCTGAGAGGTTGCCCGCCAGCTGCTGATAGCGCTGGCCGAGGATGGGGAACAGCTCCATGACCTCGTGACGGGCACTCTCGATGCGCTCGGCCTGGTCGCGGATCAGCCAAGCCGCCATCTTCAGGTTCTCGGCCACGCTCAAGGTGGGGAACACGGCCTTGCCACCGGGCATGAGGGAGATTCCCTTGCGGGCGGTGACGTCGGCGGGGAGCTTGGTGACGTCCTCGCCCTTGAAGGTGACCTTGCCCCGCTTGGGACGCACCAGGCCAGAGATGCCCTTGAGCAACGTGGACTTCCCGGCACCGTTGGTGCCGAGAAGTGCCACCAGCTCGCCCTCCTCGACGTCGAAGTTGACGCCGAAGAGGATCTGGACCGAGCCGTAGGCCATGTCGATGTCCTTGCAGGCAAGGAGCTTCGAGTCCGCCGGCCCGGCGGCCATCTGCTGCACCTCTTGCTGCACCTTGTCGGTGTCGAGGAACGACGTCATGGCCCGCTCTCCACCGCAACGGCGCCAGCGAACCGCTCACCCTCGGGACCCGGTCTTGCGTCGCCGTCGCCGTTGCCGTTGCCGGCGGCCACCATGGCGGCGAGCAGGTCGTCACTCGGGGGCGGGCCGGTTCCCGCTTGGCGTTTGTCGGCCACCAGGCTGGGCACGATGATGCCGCGGCGGTTCGCCACCTTACGCAGCCCCCGGTCCCGGACGTTGTAGAGGAGCTGGCCGAGACCGGCAGGCAGCACCGCCAGCACCCACAACGCCACCACGCCGCTCACCACCTGGTGGAACTGGCCCAGGGCGGTGATCGACTCCAGGTACTTGAAGAAGAGCACCCCGCTAACTACGCCCACCACCGACCCGAGGCCGCCGATCACCGCATACACGAACACCGTGATGGAGTCCTGGGGCGGGAAGCTGCCCGGGTTGAGCGCCCGCAGCAAGAGGATGTCGAGGCCCCCGGCGACCCCGGCCATCATGCCCGCCACCACGAAGCCGGCCAGCTTCACCCGGGTGGCGGCAATGGCGGCCGACGAGGCGGCGTGCTCGTTGTCGTTGACGGCAATGAGCGCCCGTCCCGCCCGGGCCCTGCGCAAACCGCGTGCCGCCAGGATGGCCAGCCCCAGAAAGGCCAGGCACACCAGGTACATGGCGTAGTTGCCCCCCAGATCGAAGCGCTGCAGGAGCAGCGGCCGGGGCACGCCCGACGAGGGGATGAACTGCGGGAAGGTGGCGTCGTTCAAGAAGTACTGGTCGAGGGACACAGCCAGGGCCATGGTCGTCACGGCCAGGAACAGGCCCTTGATGCGCAGCGCCGGCAGCCCCACGAGCAGCGCCACCAGGCCGCCTGCTACGGCAGCGGCTGCCATCACGGCGAAGAAGTCGACGTTGTAGCGCGACACCAGGTTCCCGGCCACCACCCCCGCCACGCCGGCGATGCCGATCTGGCCCAGGCTGATCTGCCCCAGCCACCCGGTGAGCACGACCAGGGACACCCCGACGATGGCCCACACCACGGCGAAGCCGGCCAGCAGCTGGCTCGAGGGCCCCCAGAAGTAGGGCACGGCGATGAACGCCGCCGTCAGCGCCGCAAAGCCGACCCAGCGCGCCCAGCGGACCTCGGGAAGGTGGCGCAGCTCCCGGGGGATGGGCTTCAAGGTCCCGATGGCCGCCCACGACGAGGCACCCAGCCCGAGCGCCCGATTCAGCTTCCCCGACTGAGCCAGAAAAGCGACCACGATGATCGCCAGGTAGATCGCCCACAAGATGGCGGGGTTCCCCGACGTGTTCCAGCGCACCAGGGCCTGGATGATCCCCAGTCCGACCCCGCCGGCCAGGGCCACGGGCAGCGACTCCCAGCGGGCCACGCTGGCCACCGCCAGCATGGGCAGGATCACGATGGCCGGGTCGAGCGCCAGCTGCGGCTGCACGCCGTTGAACGGAGCCGAGAGCATGTAGGTGAGGGCGGTCAGCGCTCCGGCGATGACCCACACGATGGTCACCAGCCGGCGCACCGGGATCCCGAAGGTGAGGGCCCGCTCGTTGTTCTCCGCAGCGGCGCGCACTCCGATCCCGGCGTTGGTCTTCAAGAGGAACCAGCCCAGGAAGGCGAGCACGAGCGGCACGACGATCACGACCAGCACCTCGGCGCTGTGGAAGGTGTACACGTCGATCGTGAAGTGGACGTTGAAGGGTGGGGCGAAGGCACCCAGCAGGGCGTTGAAGTGCTCGTCGGTGGTGCCCATCAGCTGGAAGGCCCCGAACGTCTGCGCCAGCGCCACGCTGGCCACCAGCAGGATGAGGCGGGGCTTGTCGCGGAAGGGGCGGAGGAAGAACTTGTCGGTGAGCCCGCCCAGAAGGGCGCCGGCGAGCACGGCTGCCGGCAGGGCGATCCAGTAGTTGAGCCCGTGGACCTTGACCATGCCGATGGCAAGGGCACCGACGAGGCTGCCCATGGCACCGTAGGCGAAGTTGATGAAGCGCTGGGCCCGGTACACGAGGATGAGCCCCATCGCCCCCAGCGACGTGACGGCCCCGTAGACGACGCCTTCGAGGACGATCCCGAGCGGGGCGTGGCGGTACACGTAGCCGTCGTGGCCGCTCGCCACCTGGGCCAGCACGTAGGCGATGACCAGGGCGCCGATGCCCAGGGCCCAGCGGGCGCCCTTGGGCAGCTCCTGCCAGCGCTCGAGCGAGCTGCGCCCTTTCCGGAAGCTGCCCACGAGCGTGGTCACGGCTCGGTCCTCGTGATGGATGTCGTCATCGGTCCTCGATGCTCACGCCGCTGTTCCCGTCGTCAGCCGCTGTGCTCGTCGCCGCTGTGCTCACGCCGCCGGGACGGGACATCCGGGTGCACCCGAGGGAACCGTGGATGCCGTCCATCGGGCGCCGATGTTGGCACCCTGGACGTAGGCGCCCGGCTTGCCGTTGTACGGCGAGACGGTGTTCGGGCTCCAGCACACCTCGCGGAAGTCGTTGGGCGTCGTGTACTGGGTGGGGCTCCATCCCCACAGGCCGTAGGGCCCCTCGCGCGGGGGATAGGCGAACATGCCTTTCTGGAAGTTGGCCGGTGTCAGGTCTGGACCGGCCATCTGGAGCCCGATGGCCATCTGGTCCATCTGCTCGTAGATGAGGTTCACGAAGAACGACGGGCCCTGACCGGAGCAGATCGAGGGGTCCTCCTTGCACCCGACCTCGTAGGCGGCGTACCCCAGGGTCTGGGTGTATGGGACGGTGGCCTCGTTGGGGCTGATGCCGAAGGCGTTCTGGTAGAACTGCTGGTTGTAGAGCTGGCCCACGTAGTCCTGGTCGACCAGAGCGGCGCCGATCTCCACGAACTCGGGGAAGTAGTTCTGTTGGGCGGCGGCCCCCGACAGGTACACCGGGAAGATGGGGTCGCAGCCGCAGACGATCGTGGTGTACCCGCCCGCCTTGAGCTGGGCCACCATGTTGGACGCCTGCTGTGACTCGGTTCCCAGGTCCAAGGAGTACTCGAACTGGGTGTCGGGACATCCGTGGGCCGACATGATGGAGCCGAACACCTGGCCGGAGGTGACGTACAGCTCGTTCTCGGGAACGATGCCGGCGAACTTGCGGGCCTGGCCCCGCAGGCTTCCTCCGGCGTAGGCGGCGGGCTGGCCGCACAGCTTGTTCACCGCGTAGTAGCCGATGTCGGTGGCCAGGTCCGTGCCGTCGGTGGCGATGGACCAGTCGTACGGTGCGTGCTGCTGGTGCCAGAAGTTGGGCATGTAGGGGTCGCCGAAGCCCATGATCCCGTCCTGCCACAAGGCAGTGGCATAGGGCTCGGACTCGGCCGTGATGTCGGCGAAGGCGCCCAGGGACTGAGCGGTGGCAGCGTCGGCCTCGGCTTGGGCCTGGCCGTATCCCTGCAGCTCGTTGGCCAGCGAGCCCTGGCCGGTGAAGTACTTGATGACGATCTTGCGCCCGTAGAATTGGTAGTGGGTGTTGAAGTACTCGGCGATGGCGTTGAGCGTGCGTTCGTTGTCGCCGTTGGTGTCCTGCAGTTGCGCTCCCGCCAGCTGAGCCAGGGTGTTCTGGAAGTTCTGGTCGGTGGTGACGCGGGCGCTCACCGTGATCGTGTTGGCGCTCACCCCCTTGGCGGTGGCACCACCGTTGTTGCCTGAGAACTGCACGCACGGTGGCGAGTAGGGGTCGCCCGGAACCTGGTTGCCGCTGCAGCCGGTCACGGCCGCCGGGCTCGAGCTCGAGGAGCCCGCTGTGCCGGCGGTGCCCGCTGTGCCGGCGGTGCCCGCTGTGCCGGCTGTGCTCCCACTGGCCACCTGGCCCGTCTGGGCCGAGGTCTTTCCTCCCGTGGTCCCCGTCGAGCCCAGGCTGCCCGCCTTGGAGCTGGCGTAGCTCTGGGGCAGCGGGGGTGCGGTGCTCGGCACCAACACGGCCACCAGCGTCACGATGGCCAGGAGGACGACGGCAGGCGCGTACCCGCGCAGAAGGCGGTGATGCACCAAAAAGGCCCCGATGGCCTCCCGTCGCGCCGCCCCCTTGGTGCCTCGGGTGGCCAGGAGCAACGCCACACCGATCAGGGCGATGACCCCGAGAACGCTGCCCAGGATCACCGCAGTCGAGTTGGTCCCCGCCGAGTGGGCCGAGCGGGGCAGCTTGCTCGGGACGAAGGCGGCCACCGCCACGACGGCAAGGACCGCCACGCCCGCCGCCGCGTACCCGCGCAGCAGACGCCCGAATACCGGGTGGGTCCCGGACAGGCCCCTGCCCGTCCCGCTCGTCGTCGTCACCGGTTCACCCCTCGGGACCGCCCCCGGGGCCGGCGCTGTCGCCGGTGGCGCTGAGCGTGGCCTTTTGGGCCCTGCGCATGAGACGCCGGTCCCCTTCGACGAGCGCCGCCAACAGAGCGAGTGCGCCGAGCCCGGCGCCGAGGAGGGGTCCACCCGCAGCGAAGCCGCGCAGGCCCGCCCTGGCCGCCTGGGCCGGCAACGGCTTCGACGCCGGGGAGCTCGAGGTTGCCGCCCCCGTGCCGCTGCCCGGCGTGCCGGGGGTTCCCAACGTTCCGGGGGTACCGAGGGTGCCCGCGGTGAGCGTGTTGCTCCCTGGAGTCAGGGAGCCGAACGACCCCACTCCCAGCAGGCCGCTGAAGGGGTTGGAGGCCAACGGGCCGTCGGAGGAGCTCACGCCGCCAAGTTCGGCGCTGAAGTAGCCGCCGCCGTCGAGCGAGGCGATGGCCACGTCCGCCACCGTGATAGGCGTGTCGCTCTGGCACAGGGCGGCGGCGATCTGCTGGCCCGCCTGGTTGGCCTCGAGCTGGCCGAGGTTGCTGTAGGGCTGCTGGTCGGTGGAGAAGCCGTTCTCGAGGCCGTTGGCGATCTGGTAGTAGGTGGGCTGCAGGCCGTTGACGATCGGGTCCTCGATCGAGTCGCGGCTGGCGTTGGGCACCACCTCGATCGACAGCGGGGACACGAACTGGATCCCCTGGGTCACCGTCGAAGCGGGGAGGTTCACCTGGATTCCGAGCGCCCCGAGAGCCTGGTTCACCGCCGCCGTGACCTGCGAGAGGTCGGCCGTCGAGGGGAGTGCGGTGCCGCCTACCACCACATGGCCGATGGTGAACGAGCCGCTCTGCTGGCCGCCGCTGGTCGGAGTGACGCTCAGCCAGTGCAGGCCGTCGAGCACCACGGCACCCCCGCCCAGGCTGATCGAACCGATGTCGGAGGTGGCTCCCGCTTCCTCCACCCCGTTCACCAGGCCCGACCACGCCTTGGAGTGCATGCCCGAGATCACGATGGCGTTCGTGGGGTCGGCCAGCGGGCCGACGTAGGTCGTGTCGGCCTCGGCGTAGGGGTTGTTGTTCGCCAGGCCGTACTCGTTGGACCCGTAGTCGGCCTGGCTCGGGCCCTGGCTCACGCCCTGGGAGGCGCCCGTCGAGCCGCTGTCCACGATGAGCGGGCTGGGGACGTACTGTGCGAGAGCCCCCGGCTGGCCGCAGTTGTAGCTCTTCATGGATGCGCCCACGGCACCGAGGTCGAGCCCTTCGGACTGCGCCTTGGAGGATGTGCCGGTGTTGCCGGCCAGGGCCACGCCGAAGAGAGTGCCCACAGCCAAGGACCCCTCGTGTGGCCCGAGCCACATCGACTGGGCCGACGAGCTGCCCTGGGTGAGCCCGTTGTCGGCCGCCGCCGGCCCGGCGCCCACCACGGCCGACGCGCCGGCCACGAGCAGCACCACAGCCGTGGCCGCCAACCCAGTCATGCCCAGGCGCATGGTGCGCCTCGTGCGCCTGTTAGCGCTGATCCGCCGTTGAGAGAGCCCCTGCAAGCCCGTGTCCCCCATGCCGTCCCCCTGTGGGTGCCCCGGTCCGCCCCGTGGCGCCTGGTTCAAAACTACTGACGCCGGGCAGACCCTGCTCATCGACCCGTGCCCGGAGAACGCCCGAGAAGCGCGTTCCTTCCGTTGTCCTGCTGTTGGATTCCCGGGCTGGCCCTCCGTGCACGGATAGGGTGGGCCTCGCTCCGGCCAGGCGAGCTCCCGCCACCCGCCGACCGAGGAGGACGACAGCCCCCATGGCTCCCTGGGGTCGTGCCCAGAAGATGGAATTGCTGCTCTCCATGCCGCTCTTCTCCACGTTGAGCCAGCGCGAGCTGGGCCAGCTGGCGGCGGTGACCGTGCCTGGCGAGCTGGCTCCCGGCGCCGTGCTCACCCGCCAGGGCCAGAAGGGGGGCCTGGCCTACGTGATCGCCCGCGGCCGGGCCGAGGTGGTCCGCGCCAACCGCCGGCTGGCGACCCTGGGACCGGGCGATGTTGTCGGGGAATTGTCCCTGATCGACGGCCAGCCTCGCTCGGCCACCGTCAAGGCGGTCACCCCCCTCGAGGTGCTGGAGATCAGCTCCGGGGACCTGAACCGCGTCCTGCGCAAAGCCCCCGGTGTGCGCCGCAAGCTGCTCGAGGCGCTCTCACAACGCCTGCGCCAGGCCGACCGGCTGTCGACCGCCGGCTTCTGAGCGCCGGCCCTGGGGACTGCTCAGGCAGCGCGTCCCTCGTCGGCCGCAAACCCCTCGTGGTGCCCTTGGCGCCGTCACATCCTCCCCGTCACACCCTCCCGGTGACCTTCCCCGTCAGACCCCACTCGGGGTGCTGGTCTCGGCCGGCGTCGTGCACCGCACGCCTTGTTGGCTGCCGCAGGCGGGAGGGTTGGGGGCAATGTCCGGGTTCACGGGCATGAGGGGCAGGAGGATCGACGAGGCGCCCGGTCCCGACAGGATGGTGTTCACCCCCGCCGGCCGGGCGCTGGCCGCCCAGGAGTAGAGCTGGTCCATCAACGGGGGAGCCGAGATGGTGACCAGGAGCGAGTGCCCCTTTCGGAATACCCATCCGAGCGGGAACACCTCGATGTTGGCCTCGTAGGTCTTCTCGGGGGAGAGCAGCTCCGTGGCCGTGTAGGGGTGGTCGGGCCAGATCATCTCGGCGCCGGGTGCCCCGCAGCCCTCGGCCGTCCCCGTGCTGGCAGAGACGCACTCCGAGGCCGGGCCCAGTTGGCGGAACGAGGCCCGCAGCAGCCCGTACTGGAGGAACTGCTCGGCCCCGTGGGGCCCCACGTCGATCAGCTGCACGAAGTAGTCGGTGTCGGGGGCGCTCGAGGTGGCGGAGAAGTCGGCCTCGATAGGGCCGTCCAAGGTGGTGTCGGCACCGAAGGGCTGCGTCTGGTAGCTGAGCTCTTCTGGGCCCGGCGAGCTCAGCACCGGTCCCAGCCCCTTCTCGTACAGCGGCACCGCCGCCTGGTCGAGGCCGGTCTCGGTGGGGCCCAGGAAGTCGTCGGGCCCCACCGTGGTGGACAGGTAGCTGCGCGAACCGCTCGGGCCGGGCTTCGGGCTCAGGCTCCCGTCGGCGTTCAGGTAGTAGCGGGTCCAGCTGGTGCCGGGCACGGGGAAGGCCGGTGCGCACAGCGGGGGGTTCCATCTCTCGTCGCTCGTGCTCCCCGTGGTGTCGAAGTTGCCGGTGGTCTCGAAGTACATGACCACGCTCTCACCCGGGCAGGGATCACTGGTCGAGGTGGTCGCATACGTGGACCCTCCGTGGCCGTCGTCCTTCCAGTGCTGCCAGATGGGGTCGGGCTGGCCCAGGGCCGTGCAGGCGCTCTGCATCCGGGCCTCGTAGCAGTCCAGCCAGTTCTGCTCGTCGGGGTGGTACACGGGCCCGGCGCTGTCGTGGCGGCCGTTGGTGAACACGATCCGGTACGGAAGCGGCGACCCCCCGTGCTTCACCGTGCCCTGGTCGAGGGTCTCGAGCTCCTGGAAGAGCCGGGCGCCGCCGCGGGGGCCGGTCTGCTCGTCCTGGTACTGCTGGTCGATGTGCAGCGGCGCGTTGGTGTGCAGGAGGTCCGAGAGGTAGGTGTCGAGCGAGTGCGAGGTCCACCACGGCCCCTCGGTCGAGTCGGTGGCGCCGTTCACGATGGGGTTGTCGGCCAGCACCGTGAGGTCGGGGTTGAGCGGGGTGGCCCCCATCTCGTGCTGGGAGTAGGCCTCCAGGCACGAGGGGTCGCCGGCACGGGTGGAGGACGCGATGCGGCCCTGGTTCCCGCTCAGCTCCGACTGGGGCCGCAGTACGCCGGCCCAGGCCAGCGGGAAGCCCAGGTCGGGGATGCCGCCCATGTAGGTGATCCCGGCGTAGAGATCGTCGATGAGCCCCGACAGCGCCAGCGCCTTCAGGTGGTTCACCTGGCCGGGGAGGCCGGCGACGTAGCCGGGCTGGGCGAGGTCGTAGCCGATGCGCTCGGCGGTCATGAAGCCGGTGAGGCCGGGATAAGAGTGCCCGATGATCCCCACGTCGCCGTCGGACCAGGTCTGGGTGGGAATCCAGTCCTCCACGATCTGGGCGCCGTCGTCGGCGTCGGTCCAGGAGAACAGGTCGAACTGGCCGCTGGAGCAACCCGTGCCCCGCACCGAGGCGTGGACCATGACGTAGCGGTTGTCCCACTGCGAAGGGTCGAGCACCCCGCCGCCGCCGTCGTAGCCGTCCATCATGAACAGCGCCGGACACCGGTCGCCCTGGACGTACCCGGCCGGGTAGCTCACCACCACGGCGATCCGGGTGAGGTCGGGCATGGTGGCATAGGTGTAGGTGGGCGCCGGCGCCGCCCCGGTGCCCACTGTGCAGGGCGCCGTGGCGGGCGGATCGAGCTCGGTCCCCGTCCTCGACGGCCCGCTGTCGCCCGAGGACCCTGGGGCAGCCGGGACTGTGGCCGCTCCCGATGTGTGGCCCGCAGTGGAGGCGGCGCTGCCCGCGGGCCCCGTCCCCACCGCCGCCAGGGTCCCTCCCAGTGCTGCTGCCGCCAGCAGCGACACGACGACGCGCCAGCACGACGCGACGAGGGTGCTGAGCCCGCCCATTGGTCCTCCTTGCCACAGGGCCACGTCCGCCGCGCCCTGGCGTCACCATAGGGAGGACCTCGACCACCGGCAACCGCGCTCGTCGACCACCGGCGGCCGGGTTCAGCCCGAGGGGCGGACCTTGTCGCCATAACGGATGAGCTCGGACAGGAATCGCGCCACCGTGGACCGCAGCCAGAACAGCACCACGGCTCCTGTACCGGGCACGAGGGGCTCGAGGGCGCCGCTCCAGGTGATGCTCGTTCCGCCGTCCTCGGGCTCGAGGAGCACCTCGGCCCGGTAGCTGCGCACGGGGACGCCGCGGCGGCCCTCGTAGACGAAGCGGCGCGGAGCCTCGGAGGCCACCACCTCCTCGACGGAGCCGAAGGGCCCCACCCCCAGGCGCCGCTGCGATCCCACGCCGTCGGGCTCGTCGCGGCCCGGGCGCACCAGGTAGCTGCGGGTGAGAAAGGACCAGTCCTTCCACCGCTCGGCCTCGGCCAGAAGCGGCCACAGGACCTCGGGGGGCGCCGCCGACCGGCCTTCCAGCCGGTAGCTCCAGCGTCCGGCGGGGGCCGTGCCCGGGCCCGGGGCCGGCTCGTCAGGCATCGAGGCGGGCCTTCAGGGCTTCGAGCGCCTGCTGGTAGGTGGACTGCATGAGGCCGGCCATGTCGTCGGGCTCGATCTCGACGTCCCACGTCACGTGCGACCCGCCTCCGGCGGCAAGCACCGAGATCGTCGCCCTGTGGTTCACCACCGGCACCCCGGCCACGATGCGGTAGGAGATGGTGCGGCCGTCGTCGTCGCGTGACTCCATGCGCTCGGTTATCTCGAGGCCTGCCATCTTCAAGATGCGGTCGGGTCCGTCGACGACGCACGACTCCACGCCGGGGAACCAATCCATGCCCCCGAAGTTGCCCACCACTTCCCACACCCGCTCCGGTGAGACTTCGAGCTCGATCTCGGCGCGTGCCTGGCTCATCTGGCCCTCCTCGTCGCTGTCACTGGCGGATGGAGCATGCCAGTTGCCGGCCTGCCGGCACCATGTCAGGTGTGCCTGCCGGCACCATGTCAGGTGGGCCGTCGGCCGGTAGCGTGCGCCCATGGACTCCCTCGCTGCCGCTGCCCGTACGGCCCCTTCCATCGGTTCCCTGCCGGCGGTCTTCATGACGGACGGCGCCACCTACCAGCGCGGCGCCGAGCTTGGTTTCGACGGGATCGACTTCTACTTCGGGGGCCGTGCCGGGGTCCTCGGAGACGTGGCGCCCGACGTGGTGGTCGCCGCTCTCGTGTTCTTCGAGCCCGGCACGGTGCGCGGCGCCTGGGAGCGGGCAGGCCGGGTCTGCGCCAGGCGCGAGGCCTCGTCGGCCTTCGCCGCCTGTGGCGAGGCGTGGGCCGAGGCTCACCTGCCCGACGGCGTCGACTACCGCCGCTTGGCCGAGCTCGAGGGCAAGGTCGTCGCTGCCGGTTCGCCGGCCTCGGCGCCGCTGTTCGCCGCCTGGCGGGCGCTGCCCGAGCCGACCTCTCACAAGGCGCTGGCACTGCACCGGACCAACGTGCTGCGCGAGTTGCGCGGCGCCCTTCACGGCGGGGCGGTCCTGGCCGAGGGACTCTCGCCCCTCGAAGCCATGGTCGTGAGGTCCCCCCACATGGTGGGCCTGTTCGGATGGAGCGAGCCTCTTCCCGACGCCGAGCCGCACAAGGCCGCCTGGGAACGGGCCGAGGAGGGGACCGACCGGGCCATGGCCCGGCATCTCGATACCCTCGACGATGCCGAGCGCGACGAGCTCGTGGAGCTGCTCGGCGCCGCGGGAGGATGACGCCTCACACGGCGCCGAGGGTGGTCAGCCTGCTTCGTCTGTGAGGAGCCCCTTCACCTCGGCCAGTGTCGAGCCCTCGTGGGGGACCACCATGGCCGAGCTGCGCAGGTCCTCGTGGGCCAGCCGCTTCCCGCTGTGGCGCACTTCGCCGATCAGGTCGGCCAGGGCGCCCGTGAAGGCCGCTTCGTCGCCGCGCTCCACGGCGTCCATGAGGACGTCGTCGATCTCCTCCACCGCCGGAAGATCGGCGTCGGGCACCTCGTAGAGACCCTCGCCGAGAATGCGGACGATCACTTCTGGCCCTCGCCTTCTTCCGCTCCCGCCGGGGAACCCCCCGAGGGGCTTTCCGAGGATCCCGCCGGCGGAAGTGATCCGGCCGCCATCTGCGCCTTGAGCGCCGCCAGCTCGGAGTCGACCTGGCTCGACCCCGAGGCGGCGTCCAGCTGGGCCTGGATGTCGTCCTTGGGCCCCCCCAGAGCATCGGGCAGCGCCCCGGCGTCGATGAGCTCGTCCATGGCGCCTGCACGCGCCTGCATGTCGGTGATCTTGTCCTGGGCCCGCTGCAGGGTGACCCCGGCGTCGGCCATGGACTCCGAGATGCCCGATACCGCCTCGCCGATGCCGGCCTCCGCCTTGGAGGCCTGGTAGCTCGCCTTGAGCGTCTCCTTCTTTGTGCGGAACTGCTCGATCTGGGCGGACAGACGCTGCTCGGTGGCTTCCAGCTGCTGCTGCTGGTGCTCCACCTGCTCGTGCTGGGTGCCCATGTCCTGCAGCTGGGTGGCGAGGCCGCTTCGCCGGCTCAGCGCTTCGCGCGCCAGGTCCTCGTTGTTCTGAGCCAGAGCCTGCTTGGCCTGGTCCTGGAGCTTGTCGGCCTGGGACTGCAGCTGGCCGGCCTGGAGCTCGAGGCGCTTCTTGGCCGTGGTCACGTCGGCCAGCGCCCGGCGGACCTGTTGGAGGTTCTCCTGCTGCTTCTCGTAGGACAGGTCGAGCATCTCGACCGGGTTCTCGGCTTTGTCGAGCGCCTTGTTGGCCTTGGCCTGGAGGATGGCCGAAAGCCGCTTGGTCACGCTGCCCATGGGATGCCTCTTTCGCTGACGATGTGACAGATGAGCGGGCGGGCCCGCTCGGCCCGGCGCGCGACGATCACAGCACGCCGGGCGGGGCGCGTCGAGAGCACCTCGGCCCGTGTCATCCCTCCGGTCACCCCTCGGGGCGCCGCCGCAACCCCGCGCCGGTGCCCGTGGCATCGGTCGAGGTGCCGGCCACCAGGGCAGAGA
>JBJKRZ010000326.1:0-4759 GCA_046704365.1 Acidimicrobiales bacterium
TGGCGCAGGCGCGCCGATCGCCCGACGTCGTCGAGGTCGGCGACGCTACGCGGGCCCGAGCGCTCCACGACCTGGGCGGCCGAAGCGCGCAGCGCCTCCTGCTCGGGCGACAGGCGGACGTCCATCAGCACCCCCGGCCGGCGCCCGCCAGGGCGGGGGCCCACTGGTCGCGCAGGGTGCGGCGCAGCGCCTTGCCCGAGGGGAGCCTGGGCACGGCGTCGACCACGAGCACGTGACGAAGCCGCTTGTAATTGGCCAAGGTGTCCGCCACCAGGCGCTCGAGCTCGCCCTCGCCGAGGGCCACGGCGGGGTCCAGTTGCACGGCCGCCACCGGGACCTCCCCGGCGCGCTCGTCGGGGATGCCGAACACGGCGCAGTCGAGCACGGCGCGGTGCCCGAGCAGCACGCCCTCGATCTCGGCCGGCGCCACCTGGAAGCCGTTGACCTTGATCATCTCCTTGAGCCGGTCGGTGAGATGCACCCAACCCCCGGGCTCGATGAAGCCGACGTCGCCGGTCCGGTACCAACCGTCCACCACCGAACGGGCGGTGGCGCCATCGGGCAGGTACCCGGCCATGAGCGAGGGACTGCGCACCTGGATCTCGCCTGTCTCGCCCGGATCGAGCACCGCCCCGCTGTCGACGTCGGCCACCCGCAGCTCCACGCCCCTGGGCGCCAGCCCGGCAGAGTCGAGGCGCCAGGCATCGGGTCGGTCCACGGGGTTGGCGGCGATGACGGGGACCTCGCTGGCGCCGTAGGCGGGCAGCCACCGCACCCCGCTGCGGGCCGTGACGGTGCGGGCCACGTGCTCGGTCACCGGTGTGGCCCCCCACATGACGTAGCGCAGCGAGGACAGGTCGAATGACTCGAGGCGCGGGTGGTTGGCCATGGCGAGGGCGATGGGCGCCACCGCCATCTCGAGCGTGAGCCGGTCGCCCTCGATGCTGGCGAGCACCTCGTCGAGATCGAAGCGCCGGTGCAGCCGCACGGTGGCGCCGGCCGACATGGCCGCCAGCAGGTTGAGCAAGCCCAGGATGTGCGACGGCGGTGTGGCGATCTGGAACCGGTCGTGGCCGCTCAGGCCGAGTGCGGTGCACCAGTGGGCGGTGGCGTGCCCGATGGAGGCGTGGGTGTGGCGCACCGCCTTGGGCAGCCCGATCGTGCCCGAGCTGAAGACGAGGACGGCCTCGGCCCCGGGACGGACATGAGCGGCTCCCACGGCGGGGGCGCCCCGGGCCAGCCCCGCCAGGGCGGGGTCGTCGACGTCGGTCACCTGCCCGGGCCCCAGGCGCTGCGCCAGCAGTGCGGGCCCGTCACCGTCGGCCAGGGCGTGCACCGGCTCGGTGAGCGCCAGCGCCGCTTCGACCTCGGCCGCCTTCCAGGCCGGGCTGAGGAGGACAGAGGCGGCGCCGAGCTTGCTCACGGCGTGCACGGCCACCACGAACTCCACGCGATTGGAAACGCGCAGCGCCACCCGCCCGCTGGGCCGGACGCCGGCGTCGTCCAGGTACCGGGCCAGGGCGTTGGCCCATCGGTCCAGCTCAGAGAAGGTCCAGGCCCGCTCGCCGTCCCGGAGGGCGACGCGGTGCCCGGCGGAGCCGGCCGCCCGTTCGAGCCCGCCGTGCATGGGCCCCAGCCCCATAATGAGAACATTCTTCTCGCTGGAGAAGATCGCTGTCAACAGGAGCGACTTGTAGGCTTCTCACATGGAGCGCATGGCGGCGGGGGGCGACGAGCTACGCCAGGAGATCCTCGACACCGTCCGCCGCTTCGTGGCCAAGGAGGTGGTGCCCGCCGCCCCCGAGCTCGAGCGGGCCGACGAATTCCCGACCGGGATCGTGGAGCGCATGCGGAGCCTGGGCCTCTTCGGGGTCACCATCCCCGAGTCCTACGGGGGCCTGGGCCTCGACCTGCTCACCTACGTGGGGGTGGTCGAGGAGCTCGCCTACGGCTGGATGAGCCTCACGGGCATCGTGAACACCCACACCATGGTGGCCACCTTGCTCCTCGCCCACGGCAGCGAGGAGCAGAAGCGTCGCTTGCTGCCTGCCATGGCCAGCGGCGAGCGGCGCGGCGCCCTGTCGCTGTCGGAGCCCGACGCCGGCAGCGACACGCGCAACATCTCGTGCAAGGCGGTGCGCGACGGCGACGAGTTCGTCGTGAACGGCACCAAGGCGTGGGTCACCAACGGCGAACGCGCCGCCATCGTCGCCCTGGCGGCGCGCACCGAGGAGGGCATCTCGGCCCTGGTGGTCGAGAAGGAGCCCGGGGCGTCCTTCGGGGGGATCTCGGTGTCCAAACATGTGGGCAAACTCGGCTACCGCGGGGTGGAGACCGTCGACATGGCCTACGTGGACCACCGGGTGCCGGTCTCCAACCTGGTGGGCGAGCCCGGCCGGGGACTGGCCCAGATCCTGGGCGTGCTCGAGATGGGGCGCATCAACATCGCGGCACGGGCCTGCGGGGTGGCCCGCGCCGCCTTCGACGCCGCCCTGGGCTACGCCCGCCAGCGCACCACCTTCGGCAAGCCCATCGCCGAGCACCAGGCCGTGGCCATGAAGCTGGCCGACATGGCCACGCGCCTCGAGGCGGCGCGCCTGCTCACCAACAACGCCGCGCAGCGCAAGGAAGCGGGCCTGCGCTGCGACGACGAAGCCGGCATGGCCAAGCTCTTCGCCCGCGAGTCGGCTTTCGAGCTGGCCACCGAGTCCATGCGCATCCACGGCGGCACGGGATACACCACCGAGCTCCCCGTCGAGCGCTACTACCGCGACGCCCCGCTCATGATGATCGGCGAGGGCACCAACGAGATCCAGCGTCTGGTCATCGCCAGGGGCCTGCTGGCCCGGGCCGACCGGCAGCGTTGAGCCCCTAGGAGTTCTCCGAGCAGTCCACAGCCACCTCGAGGGCCGCACAGACCTGGCGCATGCTCTCGTCGGCCAGGCGGCCGAGACGCTCGACCAGTACGGCTACCGAGACACTCTCGACCGAGTCCAGGTTGACCGCGCAGCGTCGCGGCACCGGGGCGTCGCCCGGTTCCAGCACCACTTCGCTGGGCAGCCCTCTGATCGTGGTGGTACACGGCCCGACAAGCGTGCGGCGCAAGCGCGGGATGGCGGCGTCACGGGAGAGGACCACCACCGGCCGACGGCCGATGTCAGGCAGCTCGCACCACCACAGCTCACCACGAGCGGGAAGAGCGCTCACGACGACGCTGCTGCCTCCCGGAACGATGCCAAGTCACCCCACTGGTCCCCTTCGTCGAGGGGGTGCTCGTCGTAGGCGCGGTACGTGGCGTCGACCTCGGCGGCGCGAACCCGGGCCAGCAGGGCGGCCAGAGCCTCGTCCATCAGCGCCGCATCGGTCACACCAGCTCGGGCCTGCCGGGCGCTGGCCAGGAGGTGCTCGTCGACTGTCGTGCTCACCCGGACCCGTGCCATGCCATAAGCATGCCATGGATATGCCACATATGCGCCACGGGCGCCGAGCGCCGACCGCCCAGGCGACGTGGCGGCGATTCCGGATCCGCCGATCTCGGATCCGCCGATCAGGCTTCTCCGCCGGCGAGCTCGGCGCGCACCTCGGCCGAGTGCTCGCCCAGCCGGGGAACGGGGCCGGGCCGGGGCCGGGCGCCCGACACGGAGAAGGGGCCGTTCACCGTGCGCAGCGCCGCCCCGTCCACCTCGACCAGCCCGTCGTTGGCGAGCAGCTGCGGGTCGGCCACCACCTCCGATGGGGTCTGCGCCGGCGCCCACCACACCCCTTCGGCGTCGAAGCGCTCGGCCCACTCCGCGAGGGGCCGCTCGGCCACGACGGCATCGAGCACGGCGATGACCTCGGCCCGGTGACGCCGCAGGGCCTTGGCGTCGGCGAAGCGGGGGTCCTCGAGCAGGTCGGGGCGTCCGAGGGCCCGCAGGACGGCGCCGATGTGGCGGTCGGCCTCGAGGCCGGTGAGGAAGAACCACCGCCCGTCGCCGGCGCGATAGGCATTCATGAGCGGCGCCTGGTTGCGCTCCCGGGGCTCGGCACCGGCCACCTTGCCCAGCGCCAGCTGGAGCCCCAGGTCCCAACCCAGGACGTAGGCGCCGGTGCGCAGCAGCGACACCTCCACCACGCGGCCCCGGCCGCTCGAGCGCTGCTCGAGCACGGCGGCGAGGATGCCGCTCAGGGCTGCCAGGGAGGTGATGTGGTCGCCGATCCCGCCCCTGGCGTTCAAGGGATTGCCCCCGGCGTCGGCCATCTGCGTGGACAGCCCGCTCCTGGCCCAGAAAGCGCCGAGGTCGTAGCCGGGGCGCTGTCGCTCGGGCCCCCGCAGCCCGTAGCCGCTCACGCTGCAGTACACGAGACGGGGGTGGCGCTCGAGGGTCGAGGAGGGCTCGAGGCCCAGGGAGTCCAGGGCGTCGGGGCGCAGGTTGGTGACGAACACGTCGGCGCCCTCGAGCAGCTGCTCGAGGACGGCGCGGTCCTCCGCCTCTCGCAGGTCCAGCACGACGCTGCGCTTTCCCCGGTAGTCGAGGGCGAAGGCGGGGTTGGGGAGCTCGGCGTCGATGCCGATGGAGCCGAACACCTGGCGCATGGGGTCGCCCGCCGGTGCCTCCACCTTCACCACGTCGGCACCCCAGTCGGCCAGCACGGCGGCGGCGGCCGGTGCCGCCACCCACACCCCGAGCTCCACCACCCGGAGCCCGTGGAGCGCCGGGAGCCCGGCGTCGGGGGCTCCGCTCACGGTGACCCGGCGCTGTGCAGGTCGGCGCTGTGC
>JBJKRZ010000327.1:0-2987 GCA_046704365.1 Acidimicrobiales bacterium
CATTGGCGGACTGCGTCGCTTCGCTGCGGGCGGAGGAGGTCCACGACGTCGTAGTGGTCGACAACGCCTCCACCGACGGCTCGGCCGATGCCCTCGAAGCTGCCGACCCCGCGGCGCGAGTGGTCCGCACCGGCCGCAACCTCGGTTACGGAGCCGGAGCCAACCGCGGCCTCATCCTGCTCGACACCGACCTGGTGCTCGTGTGCAATCCCGATGTGGTGCTTTACCCGGGCTCCGTCGACGCTTTGTCGGCGGCACTGGCCGGTGACCGCTCGGCCGCCATCGCCGGGCCGTGCATCGTGGAGCCCGACGGGAAGCGCTATCCGTCGGCTCGCTGCTTCCCCTCGTGGACCGACGCCGCCGGTCATGCCCTGCTGTCGCCCTTCGCCCCCCACAACCGCTACAGCCGTCGCTACCGGATGGAGGACCTGCCCGCGGACCGCACCACCACGGTGGACTGGGTCTCCGGGGCTTGTTTCCTGGCTCGGCGGGACGCGTTGGCGCGCCTGGGCGGCTTCGACGAGAGCTACTTCATGTACCTCGAGGACACCGACCTGTGCTGGAGGGCGGCACGAGACGGGTTCGGGGTCCTCTACGTCCCGGTCGCCACCGTGTCGCACGCTCAGGGACTGTCCACGGCCCAGCACCCCTACCGGATGCTGGCGGCCCACCATCGCTCGGCTCTGCGCTTCGCCGCCCGGACCACCACCGGGTGGCGCCGCCTGGGGCTGCCCGGGGTGGCGCTGGTGCTCACGCTCCGGCTCGCCGTGGTCGTGGCCCGTCGGGCCGCAGGCACGCGGCACGGAGCGACAGGCGGCGCCGACTAGGGTGGCGGGCCGGTCATGGCACGGACACGCACGGACACGGGCAGATGGGTGGCACGCGCCGCCGCCACGGGCGGTGGCAGGACCTACCGCGGTCGGCGGCCATACCGCTGGTACACGTCGTTGGTGCTCATCGTGCTGCTCGGGGTGGCGCTGATCGTCTACAGCCGTTACGAGAAGCAGCACCCCTCGGCCGGCACCCAACCGACGGTGGGTACGCACTGGTACGCGGCTTTGGCTTTCGACATCTGCGGGACGGTGCAGCCCAACCTTCCCGCCAATTCCAACCTGGCGTCGAAATCCCCGGGTCTCTTCACCAACGGTGACGGGGTGCTCGAGGTGGCTCCCGCCAAGAGCGCCGACGCCGGGAACAACGCCACATTGGGGCGTTTCATCCAGCTGTATCCGGGCCTGGCCTTGAGCCCCACATCGCTGAAGCTCCCCGGCAAGACCACTCACCACAACGGCCAGAAATGCCCGTCGGGAACCCCCGATGCCGGGAAGAAGGCGAACCTGGTCGTGAAGGTGTGGCCGAGCTTCTCCGGTAGCGGGGCCAACCATCCCACCGAGCCGTCGGACCCGACCACCCTCAAACTCGCCAACGGCCAGCTCATCACCATCGCCTTCGTCCCTGCTAAGGCGTCGGTCCCCAAGCCGCCGGCGTCCGTGATCACGACCATGCTCCAGGACATCTCCTCGGTCGGGTCGACGACGACCACCACGCCCACTGCCCCCACGACGACCACGCCGAGCTCGACCACCACCACGCCGAGCTCGACCACCACGACGGCTCCGGGCTCGACCACCACGGCGCCCGGCTCCTCGACATCCACCACGGGACCCTCGAGCTCCACGTCCACGACGAAACCGTGAGGGCCGTCGTCCTGGTGGGCGGCGAAGGCACTCGGCTCCGTCCCTTGACCTACACCGTCCCCAAGCAGCTCCTACCGGTGGCCGAGGAGCCGATGATCGAGCGTGTGGTGGGGGGTCTGGCCCGGCACGGGGTGGAGGAGGTGGTGCTCTCGCTCGGATACCGCCCCGACGCCTTCTTGGCTGCCTACCCCGACGACGTGGCTGGCGGCGTGAAGCTGACCTATGCCGTCGAGCCCGAGCCGCTCGACACAGCAGGTGCCATTCGCTTCGCCGCCGAGCACGCACGGATGACGGAGACCTTCGTGGTGGTGAACGGCGACGTGCTGACCGACCTCGACCTGTCGGCGCTCGTGGCCTTTCACCACGACCGTGGTGCCGCCGCCACCATCGCCCTCGTCCCCGTGGAGGACCCCACGCGCTTCGGGGTGGTGCCCACCGACGACCAGGGCCGGGTGCTCGCCTTCGTCGAGAAGCCTCGCCGCCACGAGGCGCCCACCAATGCCATCAATGCGGGCACCTATGTTCTCGAGCCCGACGTGATCGGGCGCATACCAACAGGACGCCGGGTGTCGGTGGAGCGGGAGACCTTTCCGTCGCTGGTCGCCGACGGGCGCCTCTACGCCCTGGAGTCAGACCGCTACTGGCTCGACACCGGCACGCCCCAGACCTACCTGCAGGCGAACTTCGACCTGCTGTCGGGGCGGCGGGGCTCGCCTCCGGCGCCGGCGGCCACGGAGGTGGAGGAGGGGGTGTGGGTACTCGGGTCGCCCACCCTGGGAGGCGAGGTACGCCCCTGCAGCCTCATCGGCGACCGGGCCGAAGTTGGGGCGGGGTCGGTCGTGCGCTCGGCGGTGATCGGAGCAGGTGCCGTGGTGGAGGCGGGGGCCAAGGTCGAACAGTCGGTGCTGCTGGCAGGGGCGGTCGTGGAGGAGGCGGCTGTCGTGCGCGGCTCCATCGTGGGCCCGGGCGCCACGGTGGGCAGGGGGGCAGTCCTGGGTCCCACCTCGGTGGTCGGTGAAAGGGCCCGTGTGGAGCCGGGAGCGCACCTCGTCGACGGCAGGGTCCCCTCTAGCGGCCGGTAGCGGACGGCGTGCGCACCCTCGTCACCGGCGGCGCCGGCTTCATCGGGTCCAATCTCGTCGACCGCCTGCTGGCCGAGGGCCACTCCGTCGACGTGGTGGACGACCTCTCCAGCGGGTCGTTGGCGAACTTGGCCGACGCCAGGGCGAGCTCGACGCGCGGGCTCACCTTCCACCAGATCGACGTGCGCTCGGGGGAGCTGGTGGAGCT
>JBJKRZ010000328.1:0-40851 GCA_046704365.1 Acidimicrobiales bacterium
GGCGTCGCCGAAGGCGAAGATCCCCCCGTCGCCGCCCACCATCCAGTAACCCCCGCCGTCGGGGGTGGCCGCCATGCCCACCACGGGGGCGACCAGGTGCTGGCCGCCCATGGAGCCGTGGAAGGCGGCGTCGCCGAAGGCGAAGATGCCGCCGTCGGAGGCCACGAGCCAGTAGCCCGATCCGCCCGGGGCAGTGGCCATGCCCACCACGGGAGCGACCAGGTGCTGGCCGCCCATCGACCCGTGGAAGGCGGCGTCGCCGAAGGCGAACATGCCGCCGTCGGAGGCCACGAGCCAGTACCCCTTGCCGTCGGGGGTGGCCGCCATGCCCACGACCGGGCGGGCCAGGGGGTGCGAGGACATCGATCCTTGGAACGGCGTTCCGCCATAGGCGCCCACCCCGCCCTCCGAGCCGGCCAACCAGTAGGCGGGCGTGGTGGTGGCCGGGGTGCTGAGGGGCGAACCGCATAACAGGCTGCCCAACAGGCAGCTACGGCTCCCGCTCGCTGTGGCGCCAGCCAGGGCGGTGGGCAAGCCGCTGCCCAGGGCCAGGCCGACGACACCAAGCAGGAGAAGCCCCAAGCGCACGCTCGTCACTCTGGCGATGGCGGCCAGGAAGCGGGTACGGCGAGGGGCGGGGCAACAGCTGCGCTTCAACATCTTCCTCGGGTACGCGCGACGAGACGCGGTTTCGATCGACCGGTGAAGCGTCGGCCCCCCCGCCGGGTCGGTCCGACGCCTTGTTGCTTCGACGCGCCGTCGGCGCGACTTGAGGCTGCATTGCAGCGCGTCGTCGCGCTGGAGTCAAGAGGCTGATGTTCTCAGCGCGACATCGTCACAGAACGGCAACGCACCGGGTCGTTCAACCCGGGTTGCACGTCCCACGCGTCGCGCAACGTGCCGGGGAGTGAACGTGTCGAGGATTGACGGTTCGCCGCCCGTCCTCGTCCCGGCGTCGGTGTTGCGTTCCCAGTTGCAGTGGCCAGCAGGATCAGCTGTCGCCCTCGACGCGGGCGTAGTCCCAGACCAGCTCGGGGTCCTGTTGTGCGCCCAGCAGCACCTTGGCGGGGTGTTGCTTGTCGATGTGGCCGATGAGGCCGTTGTAGATGGAGAAGCCGCACAACTCCTGGAGCCGGCGAGGGAACGTGCGCAAGGTGTCCAGGGGAATGCCCAGCTGCTGGTTCTCCTGCTGGCGCATGAAGCCGGCGCAGTAGTTCATGGCGATGCCCACCCGGCGTTCGCCGGTCCGGTTGGCGCCCCCGCCGTGCCACAGGCTGCCCACCCAGACCAGGACACTGCCCTTGTCCATCTCGGCAGGGACGGAGTCGTGAGAACCGAGGGGGTCAGGCGAATGGTCGGCCCGGTGGGTTCCCGGGCACAGCCGGGTGGCACCGTTCTCCTCGGTGAAGTCGGTGAGGGCCCACATGGTGTTGCAGATGAGGGGGGGATGCGGTTTGGGCAGGGGGATGAGCTGGTCGTCGGAATGGATGGGCTGGGCCGTTTCGTCGGGGCCGATGGCGATGGAGGAGAGCGACGAGACGAGCAGGCCCGGGTCGAGCACCCGCTCCACGATGGGAAGCACATTGGGATGCACCGGGATGCGCTGGTAGAGGGGGCCGTGGGCCAGGAGGTTGTAGATGCGCGTGGTACGCGTGCCCTCGAAGAGGTTGTCGGCGGGGACGATGCCGAGGTTGCGCTCCAAACGGAGAAGGTCCTCGGCGATGGCGTCGACGAACCCGACGTCGACGGCGTCGGGGACGACCACCCAGCCCTGGCTGCGCACCTGCTCGGCGTAGTGGTCGAAGAGGCCGTCGTCGAGGGTCCTGGCGTCGGGCGGCTCGGGCCCGGGGGCGGCCGTGCTCATGCGGGGAGCCTCCGGGCGGCGTTGCCCATGAGGTCGAGGAAGTTGTCGCAGTAGAAACGCTGTCGCACCTCGTCGGAGGCCTCGCCCAGAGATGCCTCGAAGCGTTCGAGGGGGCGCCGCCCGCCCTCCACGTGCGGGTAGTCCGAGGAGAACATGCAGATCCCGGGACCGCTCTGGGCCGTGATCCAGCCCACGTCCTCGGTGGGATAGGGCGTGAAGCGGACCTGGCGGGTGACGTACTCACTGGGGCGCAGCTTGAGGGCCCGGAGGCGCTCCTCGTGACGGGCGAAGGCCTCCAGGGCGGCCTCCATCTGCCGCGTCCACGACGGGACCCAGATGGCCCCCTGCTCGATGACCCCGAAGCGGAGCTCGGGGAAGCGGTCGAGGACGCCGTCGAAGATCATGGTGGCCAGGGTCTGCGCCGGTGGCCCCGGGATGCCCATGTAGTCGACGGACCGGAAGTTCTCCTCGCCGCCGTGGAAGTCGGGCGGCAGGGGCAGGCCGTTGTCGAAGTAGTGCCGGTCGATGAGATCAGCGGTCCCCCCCACGTGGAAGACCACGGGTATCCCGGCCTCCTCGGCTTGGGCCCACACCGGGTCGAGGCCGACGTGGCTGGGCGAGTGCCCGGGTGGGCAGCCCGACGCCACGAGCAGGGCGGCGGCCCCCATGGCGATGGCCTCGCCGGCCGCTCCCGGGGCCCGTTCCAGGTCGGCCAAGGGTACGTAGCAGGTGGGGAGCAGGCGGCTGTCGGCGGCGCAGAACTCGACCATGGCGCGGTTGTGAGCTCGCGCCGCGCCATAGGCGAGCTCCCGGTCCTCGCCGTGCTCCCAGTCGCGCAGGCGCCGGTTGTGGAAGGTGTTGAACACGAGCTGGCTCGAGAAGCCGAGAAGGTCGAGGGCCCGTCCACGGTCTTCGGCGATGAAGGAACCGGTGGCGGCGAAATTCTTGCGCGCCATGATCTGCTCCGCCTCCACCCGGCGGTACTCGGCAGAAGCGTGGCGGGCACGCAACCGGGCGAAGGCCCCCTCGAGATCACGCAACTGCTCTTGGGGGTCGCCCGTCTGGCGCAACTCGTTGCCACCGGGGTAGCGCAGGGGCGCCAGGTGCTCGCGGACCTCGGGATCGGCGTGGTCCCCCAACCAGGTGGGGGTCTCCATCAGGTGGGCGTCGGCGTCGTGGACGGTCCGCCCTCGGCTGTAGGCCATCGTCGCCCTCCTGGTCGCCTGTCATGGTGCCACGGCCGGGCCAAGCGGCGCCGTCCGGGCCGGGTGAGGAGACAGAAACGGAGCTCGACCGCAGGTTGTGGGCGTTCTGTGCGTTCCCCTTCTCGACGCTGAGCCGTTGGCGGTCGTCCGCCAGGGGGGACGGAGGAACCAGGTGGCACGAGGGTGGCGCCGGCAGCCCGAGCCGGGAGGGCCAGAGAACGACCCGAGCGCCGGTGGCGACACCGGCGACGTCGACACGTCGCCCGCCACGGCGGGCGACGTGGTGCCCAGTGGGGCCGAAGGGGACTCCCCGCCCGCCCCGGCTCCTGCCAAGCGCCCACGGCGCAGTTGGCCGTGGACCGCCCCGGCGGTGCCCGGCACCGAGGACGACGTCGCCTCGCCCGCTCCGGCATCGGGCCCCGAGGTGAGTGCCGAGCCGCCCGCCGCGGCCTCGTTCTCCGAAGAGACGCCGGCCCAGAAGGCGGCGCGTCGCCGGCTGTTCGCTCGCCAGGGCAAGGGGGCGAGCAGCGCCCCCGAGCCCGGGACCGAGACCTCGTCCGGCCCCGAGGGGACCGACAACAAGGACGGGACCGATACCGCTCCTGGCGTCATGGCGGGCGCTCCCATACTCGGCGGCCTCGCCGGGGGTGGCGAGGGCGGCAACCGGTGGGGCCGCTGGCTTGGATCCAAGCAAGTGGCGGCCGTCGTAATCCTCTTGCTCGCCGCCGAGATCGCCTACGTGGTGGACTTGAACACCTCGTCGGGTTCCAACACGGCGGCGCCGCCCGTCCAGAGCACGCTGGGAGTGCCTTCGACGACGACGCCGAGCACCACGCTCCCCCCGCCCAGCGTGCCCTCCACCACCGTGGCGCCCCCGACGAAGGCGGCTTCCTCGGCACCGGCCACGACACCGGCGTCGCTGTCCACGACACAGCACGCGGCACCGATCGGGTACTGCACCGTCAAGGACCTGGACTTCGTGACCGTGACGAACTCGAGCTCCTACGCCCCCGGCTCCACGGTGGACATCACGATGCGGGTGACCGACGTGAACAGCTGCATCTTCCAACCTGTCGCCGTGGGCGCCGCCCACTGTCCCACTTACGTTGTCGTCGGCGAAGCGGGGAATCAGGTGTTCCCCAGCGCCGATCGCACCGAGAGCTGCGACCCTCCTCCCGCCCAAAGTATGAACCCGGGCTCGAGCGACGCCTTGTCGGTGACGTGGTCGATACCCGCCGACGCCACGGCGGCGAGCGACTATCAGGCCGTGGGGGAGTGGGGGTGGAGCGCGGGATCCGGAGCGCCGCCCTACACCCTCGACGTGGGTTCGGGCGACTTCGCTGTCTCCTGATCGTCTCGACACCAGCAAGGACGAGCTACCCGGCCGCCAGTGCCCCCTCGGCGGCCGGGTAGCCTTGCTGCTCCCATGCCCTACGAACTGACCGAGCTCCAGTCCCTCCAAGCGGAGTCGATCCACATCATCCGCGAGGTGGCGGCTGAGTTCGAGCGGCCGGTGCTGCTCTTCTCGGGCGGCAAGGACTCCCTGGTCCTCCTGCGCTTGGCCGAGAAGGCGTTCTGGCCGTGTCCCGTCCCCTTTGCCGTCATGCACGTGGACACGGGCCATAACTTCCCCGAGGTGCTCGAGTACCGCGACCGCAGGGTGGGAGCGCTCGGTGTCGAGCTGGTGGTTGCATCGGTGCAGGCCTCCATCGACGCCGGGCGGGTGGCCGAGCCACCGCCGTCGAACCCCTCGCGCAACCGCTTGCAGACCACCACGCTTCTCGACGCCATCACCGAGCATCGTTTCGACGCCGTGCTCGGCGGCGGCCGTCGCGACGAGGAGAAGTCGCGCGCCAAGGAGCGCGTCTACTCCTTTCGCGACGAGTTCGGGCAGTGGGACCCCAAGAACCAGCGGCCCGAGCCCTGGAACCTGTACAACGGCCGGCACCACCCCGGCGAGCACATCCGAGTCTTCCCGCTGTCCAACTGGACCGAGCAGGACGTCTGGGAGTACATCGCCGAGGAGGACTTGGAGGTCCCCTCCATCTATTTCGCCCACCGTCGCCAGGTGTTCCGTCGCGACGGGATGCTCCTGGCGGTGGGGCCCTTCACCGTCCCCCGCGAAGGGGAAGAGGTGTACCAGGCCACCGTCCGATACCGGACGGTGGGGGACATGACGTGCACCGGTGCCGTGGAGTCCCCGGCGGGAAGCCTGGCGGAGATCCTGGACGAGGTGCGAGTGGCGCGCATCGGCGAACGGGGCGCCACACGCGCTGACGACAGGTTCTCGGAGACGGCCATGGAGGACCGCAAGCGCGAGGGGTACTTCTGATGGAGCTCCTGCGCTTCACCACGGCCGGTTCTGTCGACGACGGCAAGAGCACCCTCATCGGCCGCCTGCTCTACGACACCAAGTCCATCTTCGAGGACCAGCTCGAAGCGGTGGAGCGCGAGAGCCGCGCCCGGCGTCACGAGCAGGTCAACCTGGCCCTGCTCACCGACGGGTTGCGGGCCGAGCGTGAGCAGGGCATCACCATCGACGTGGCCTACCGCTACTTCGCCACCCCCAAGCGCAAGTTCATCATCGCCGACACACCGGGTCACGTGCAGTACACCCGCAACATGGCCACGGGCGCCTCCACCGCCAACCTGGCTCTCATCCTGGTGGACGCCCGCAACGGGGTGGTCGAGCAGTCGCGGCGCCACGCCATCCTCTCCTCCCTGCTGCACGTCCCCCACCTGGTGCTGTGCGTCAACAAGATGGACCTCGTCGGCTACGACCAGGGCCGCTTCGAAGAGATCAGGGCGGAATTCGAGTCCTTCTGCAACCGCCTGGAGGTGGAGGACCTCACTTCGATCCCCATCTCGGCGCTGAACGGCGACAACGTGGTGACGCGCTCGCCCAACATGGACTGGTACGAGGGGCCGTCGCTGTTGCACCACTTGGAGCACGTCTACATCGGCTCCGACCGCAACCTCATCGACCCCCGGTTCCCCGTGCAGTACGTGCTCCGGCCCCACAGTGCCCGCTTCCACGACTACCGGGGATATGCCGGCCAGGTGTCCAGTGGCGTGTTCCAGGCCGGCCACGAGGTGCTCGTGCTGCCCTCGGGGCTGACGTCGACCATCGAGGCCATCGACAGCTTCGAGGGCGAAGTGGGCGAGGCCTTCCCTCCCATGTCGGTGACGCTGCGGCTGGCCGACGATCTGGACGTGTCGCGTGGCGACATGATCTGCCGGGTGCACAACCGGCCCTCGGTGGGTCAGGACCTCGACGCCATGGTGGCCTGGATGGCCGAGACGCCAATGCGGGTGGGCGCCAAGTACGCCCTCAAGCACACGTCGCGACAGGGCCGGGCGCTGGTCCAGGCCCTGCACTACCGGCTCGACGTGAACAGCCTGCACCGTGACCTCGGAGCCGGCTCGCTGGCGCTCAACGAGATCGGCCGGGTGGCGCTGCGGGCCACGGTGCCGCTGTTCTACGACGAGTACCGGCGCAACCGGGCCACGGGGAGCTTCATTCTCGTCGACGAGGCCACCAACAACACGGTGGGGGCGGGCATGATCCTGGAGAAGCTGCACTCGTGACCGACCGCCGGTCGGCCGTCCACTGGTCGGCCAGCACGGTCACACGAGCCGAGCGCTGGGGGTCGTTGGGCACCAAGGGTGCCACCGTGTGGCTCACCGGCCTTTCGGGCTCGGGCAAGTCGTCGATCGCCAAGCACGTCGAGGCCGACCTCCTCGAGGAGGGCCGGGCGGCGTACGTGCTCGACGGTGACAACCTGCGCCACGGGGTGAGCGACGACTTGGGGTTCTCCCGGGAGGACCGCGGCGAGAACGCTCGTCGGGCGGCCGAGGTCGCCAAGCTCTTCGCCGACGCCGGCGTGGTCGCCCTGGTGGCCCTCATCAGCCCCTACGCCGAGGACCGGGAGCGGGCCCGCAAGGTGCACGAAGAGGCCGACTTGCTGTTCCTCGAGGTGCACGTGGCGACCACGCTGGCGGAATGCGAGGAGCGCGACCCCAAGGGCCTCTACGCCGCGGCGCGCGCAGGCGACGTGGCGGAGTTCACCATGGTGAGCGACCCCTACGAGGTGCCCGAGCACCCCGACCTGGTGCTGCGCACGGCGGGGTCGAGCGTGGACGACGCCGCCCACGCCGTGCTCGAGCTGTTGAACCGGAGGCTGGCCTCGCCGGCCGGCTGAGGCCGCCTACCCCTCTAGGACAGCTTGGCCTCCGACGGCGGCGTCGCCGCCGTGGCGCCCACGACCCCGAGGGGAGGCAGCAGCGGGGCCGCCGGGGTGCTCAGGCCCGCCGGTACCGACAACGGCACCGAAACCGGGCCGATGCTCGTCCCCGGCGCCGGGGAGGACGAAAGCGCACCGGAAGCTTGTGTCGGCGGCGGCTGGACCTCCACCGCCACGCCCTGGGACTCGGCCACGCTGCACAGGAGCACCTGGTCGCCCTGGCGGTCGACGTACCACGACGAGCTGTCGCTGTAGCCGCCGAGGGTGCGTCGTGCCGATGCCTGGCAGTCGCCCGACTTGCCCGCTTGCATGAGCTGGCTCACCGGCACCAGGTCGTCGGCGCTGTCGGTGGTGAGCTGGAGGAAGGCCACCGGCGTGCCGGTGTTCAGCTGACTGAAGGCCTGCGGGTCGCTGAGCAGCGCTCCGGGGCCGGGCGAGCCCACCTCGGAGGCGGGGACCTCGATGGTGATGGTGTCGCCGTCACCGCTCTGGCTCAGTGATCCGGTGGCCTTGGTGGTGGTCGAGTCGTTGTAGCCGCCGCCGTCGGTGTTGCCCGAGGTGAAGCTCCACGTCTGGGTCAGCGCTGACTCGATGGCCCGGGCGTAGTAGACGGTGCCGTTGTACTCCCAGGCCACGAAGTAGCTGTTCCCTCCCGCTCCGGCCGTGGCGGGGGGCGTGGCGCCCAGGTAGGGGCCGGAGATGGTGGCCGTGACCGTGGTGGCGTTGGCCGTGAGCGTGGCCCCGGTGATGTCGAGCGACGGGTCGTAGTTGGGCGTGGTGTTGTCCCCGGGGATGGGCACCGGCGGCCCGCCGGGGGCCTGGCCCGGCCCGGGGCTCACGGCGCTCACGTCAATGGGGTCGGTCGACCATCCCTGCGGCCCGCTCAAAATGGCCGTGGTCTTCTCGACGGCGGAAGCTTCGGTGCCGCCGTAGCGCTCGGTGGCGGTGATCGTCCCGCTGTAGTCGCCCTTGGCGTGGTTCCAGTTCCCGAGCGAGTAGGCGGCCCCGGCCGGCACGGTGGCGCAGGTGTCCTGGGCAGCGCAGTCCACGTCGGCGATGAAGTTGGCGACGTTGAAGGCACCCCAGCCGCTGGCGTAGTCCCAACCCGGTCCCGGCCGGTACAGGCCGTTGCCCACGCCGTACTCCGACTGGGTGACGTCGGTGAAGTCCTGGGCGTAGGGGGTGCTCGTGCAGGCGGCGCTCTGGGCGGCGCTCGCCGACGGGGAGGAGCTGCAGGCGTCGGCGCTCGAGGCCTGGGCGTAGATGAGCGGGGCGGCGAACCCGAGCCCACCGCAGTCGGCGGCCTTCTCCTGCTGGGTGGGGTCGGCCGTCGGACAGGGCTTCTGGATGCTCGCTAGAGCGCCCGCCTGTACGCGCGCCCACTGGCCCACGGTGAGGGGACTGGACAGGCTCGTCCCGCCCTCGCCGGAGGGCTCACCGTCGATGTAGATGAAGTACTGGTCGCCGGTCACGTTGCCCGACATGGCCGACACGTCGGGCGCTCCCCGGCACGTCGGTCCCGAGCCGGGTGCATAGGGGTCGCCCTGGGGGGTCGACAGACAGGGCATGTCGACGTTGGCCACCCCCTTCTGGAAGGGCGGCTCGCCCTGGTAGAAGCTGGAGCCGCCGCCGCCGAAGGTCCAGGAGGTCTCGGCCACGCGTTGCGAGGAGGCCGGGTAGCTGGCGCCGTTCACGGACACCACCGTGCCGCCCACGCACACGGCGTAGTCACTGGTGCAGGGATAGCTGACGTCGGGCACGGGCTGGACGGCGAGGCCGTTGCCGGCGCCGGCCACGGGGACCACGACCTCGGGGCAGCCCGAGCCCGTGTCGCCGGCCGAGGTGAACAGGGTGCGGCCTTCGACGGCAGCCTGCTTGAGCATGGGCTCGCCGGCCAGCTGGAGCTGGTCGCCGTACTCGGTGCCGTAGGGCACCTCGGCCAGGGGGTTGGTGACAGGATCGGTGGGGTTGGCCTCGCATTCACCGAAGCTGGCGTTCATCTGCCGGGGGCCACCGGGGTCGTTGACCCAGTAGCTGAAGTCCTGGAACACGTCGTAGTCGTAGAGCGACTTGGCGAAGTAGAAGTCGAGCTGGGAGAGGTCAGGGGCCATGCCGGTGATGGCCTGGGAGTCGAGGTACCACTCGATGGCGGGGGTGTTGTCCCCGTAGGCCGAGCCAGGCGTGCCCTCGGTGTACACGGTGCGCACCGGCACCTTGGGCAGCCCCAGGGCGGCCTCGAACAGTCGCAGTTGGGCGATCGAGCTCGACGTCTCGCCCTCGCCGAAGATGCCGGCGGTCTGGCCCTGGCCCAGGTCGTACTTGCTCTTCTCGAGCGTGGCCGGGTCGCTCTTGGTGCCGCTCGGCGCCTTGGGGTCCGAGATGGTGAGGGCAGCCGCCCCGGGGTCGTCGTAGACACCCCACAGGTCCTGGGCCGTGAGGGTCTGCTGGGTCCCCGCCTGGGGGCCCGGCCCGGTGCTCCCCGGTGCGCTGGAGGCCATGTTGGACACGGCGCCCGTCAGGGGCGACACGCTGAACTTCTGCACGGTGTCGAGGCCGAGCACGTCGTCGACGGGGAGGGCCTTGGGCACCGACGGCGCCACGTTGTTGGCCAGGAAGGTCTTGCCCTGGGCGCTGTAGGTCCCGATGGCCACGTCGAAGAGGCGGTCGAGCTCGGCCACGGTGCCCGAGGCGGTGTAGTAGCTGCCGTCGCCGGCGGCGCTGTCGAGGGTCAGCCCGGCCGAGGTGAGCCAGTGCTCCACGGCCGACACCTGGGCCGCAGGGAGGCCGAATTGCTGGTCGAACTGCGCCGGGGTGAGGTAGTGGTGGTACAGCGGGCTGGCGGGGTTGTAGATGCCGTCGTAGAGGCGGGTCACGGCCGCTGCGTCGGGTCGCTGCGCCGAGACACCCACGGTCATGACACGGCTGGCTGGCGCCGGTGACAGGTATCTGGCCAGCGACAACCCGGAGAGCACCGAAGGCACCTGATGGTTGCCGGCGAGGGCACCATCCGCGCCGGTGAGGCCGGCCGCTGGCGTCGCCGTCGCAGCGCGCGCCGAAGTGTGGCCGCCGCTCAAGGCGGCATAGGCGCCTTGGCCGCCAATGGCGCAGGCGACCGTCACGGCCAATGCCACAACGCCCCAGCGCATCCGGTGCCTGACCGGGGGCCATCCGTGCCGGTCGTCGGTCCTGCCCAGGACACGTCCAATTTGCCTGTGAGCTGCGATGCCGGCCATACCTGCCTCTGTTCCTTCCTTTTCGCCCCCTCGTCTGTTGGGGAACCGGGACGCCGCAAGAGGATTGCGGTTTCATGACGGCCTGCCCGTTTCCGAAATGTGAATAGACGCTCCGAGGTCGCCTCGGCACTCTTCGGACTTTCGGCGGGTCGAGCCCACTCGGACGTTCCCCGATCGTGCGAAGAGTGAGCCGGCGGGCTTTTCTGGCGGGAACGGGCGCCCTGGTGGGGAGCACCGTGCTCGGCAGGCGGCAGTGGACGACCGAGGACATGGCGGTGCCTGTGTCCGACAATCAGGCGGCGGCGCTGGCCGCCCTGGGACGGGCCGTGCTCCGGCATCCGGACTCCCTTCCCAACCCCGGCGCCCCTGCCGGGACGCCTGACCCCGTCTTGGCCAACATCGAGCACATCGTCGTGTGCATGTTCGAGAACCACTCCTATGACAATGTTCTCGGCTGCTTGCCGCCGAAGCGCTCGTTCAGCGTCGGCAGTCAGAGGTTGGGAGACACGCTGGACGGGTTCACGATGGCCAACCCGGCGGGCGACAGCGGCGAGGCCTGGAACCCCTACGGCGTGCGCAACACCAACCCCTATAGCGGCGGAAGGACGCTCAACGCCTTCCAGATGCCGAGCACGTTCCAACTCGACGGGAAGCCCAGCCAAGAATGGGCGGCCAGCCACGCCCAGTTTGGCGACCCCCACAAGCCATGCCGGGGCTTCGCCCTCTCCGCCAGCGGGCCCGTGGCCATGGGCTACTGGGGCGCGGGGTTCCCCGCTTCGTCGCAATACGGCCAGGCCATCGCCGGGCTGCCCTTCACCTACGCCCTGGCGCAGACCTTTCCCGTCGCCGACCGCTGGTTCTGCGACGTGCTGGGACAGACGGACCCCAACCGGCGTTTCCTCATCGCCGCCACCTCGTCAGGCATGACTGACGACATCGCCCTGCCGTCCACCTCGTCTCTCCCCTCGGTGGGGACTGTCGAGCAGGACCTGCTGCTCGCCACCCCGGCCAACGGCACCATCTTCGATCGACTGAGCGCCTTCGGCATCAGCTGGACCGAGTACACCGCCGACTATCCGACGGGAACCACCTCGGAGCTCTACCCCGTCGACGACGCTGCCATCACGGCTCTCAACTACAAGCCCGTGGAGGATTTCTTCGCCGACTGCGCTTCGGGGTCCCTGCCGTCGTTCTCGCTCGTCGACATGAACTTCGGAACCCAGTCACAGGAGGACCCCCAGGACGTGTCCGTGGGAGAGGCCTTTTTGGCCCGGGTGGTCAAGGCCGTGACGAGGGCGGCCCAGTGGGAGACCACGCTGTTGGTGCTCACCTACGACGAGCACGGCGGTTACTACGACCACGTGCCACCACCGGTGGCCATGGCGCCCGACGCCGTGCCTCCCGTCGTGGCACCGGGCGAATCGACCTACGACGGGTTCTGTCGTTTCGGGTTCCGCGTCCCGGCCATCGTGGTTTCGCCTTACGCCGTGGCCAACGGGGTGACGCACGTGGTCCACGACCACTGCTCGATCCTGGCCATGGTGGAGCGCAAGTGGAACCTGCCGGCCATGACGTACCGCGACGCCAATGCCAACGACCTGGCGGATTTCCTGGACATGGCCGCCCTGGTCAAGGGGAGGCCCACCCTGGAATCGCCGGGCCCGTTCCCGCCGCCCGGCCCGAGCCTCGGTCCCCTCGAGCCCTCGAGCATTCCGCCGCCACAGGCCCTGTCCTGAACTGTTTTAGAAGCTGGCCGGCAGCAGCGAGTTCAGGTTCTCGAAGAAGAAGTAGAGGACGACGAGCATGGGAAGGACGCCACCGCCGTAGCTGAGCCATCGCACGGCCCGTGGACGGCGCCGGGCGAGGAGCCACAGAGCCACCGCCAGTGCGAGGGCGCCGACGCCCCATAGGGCGGCGCCCGCCCACGGCCCCTGGGTGCCCGCCAGCTCTCCGGTTCGGGGCCGGCCGGAGGGGACTGTTGAGGAGGAGGACGACGAAGAGGCAGCGGGGCTGGGAGCAGGGGTGCCGGTGAGGTCGGCCTCCACCACCAGGCGCTGCGCGGCGCTGAAGCGCGGATTGCACGTCGTCAAGGTGAGGAGAGACTTGGTGCTCGCGTTCAGCACGGAGGTGTCCGAGGGGCTCACGATGCGGCTGCCCACCACCGAATAGGTGAACTTCCCCTGGAGCGTCGTGAGGATGATGCTGTCGCCGGCAGTCAGCTCGTTCAGATCGTAGAACGGTGCCCCGAAAGTCGTGCGGTGCCCGGCGATGCCCACGTTCCCCGCCTGGCCCGGCATGGGGGTGCCCTCGTAGTGCCCCGGTCCCTTGTGCAGGTCGTCGGTGGCGGTGCCCTGCACCACCACGGTGTTGAGCCCGATCTTAGGGATCTGCAGCAAAGCGACCGGGGAGCCTTCGGCGGGGGCGTCGCCGGCGGCGAGCTTCTGCACCAGGCCGCTCGGCTTGGTGGTGCTCGGCGACGAAGGGACCGTGGTCGTGGTGGTGCTCTTGGTGCCCTCGGCCAGGGCGTGCTCGAACTGGGAGTGCAGAGCGCTCTGGTGGCTGGCGGCGCTGATGTCCGTGCCCCACAGCAGGTAGACGATGAAGAGCAGGATGAGGGCGCCCAAGGCGACGAGCACACGCCCGATCCCCGACAGGACCTGCCAAGCCATTGGTGTCAGGCTACTTTCACCCATTGTGCAATTCGTGGCACCGGCTGAGGGAAGTCTTTCGCCAAGGGTGGTGGGCCAGGGGCTACGATGGCGCCCACGGGCCGTTGGCGCAGTTGGTAGCGCACTTGCATGACGCGCAAGGGGTCAGAGGTTCGAGTCCTCTACGGCCCACCAAAACGTCATCACATTTCGCCAGCCCCACCTTCACATTTGGGTGTGACAGGAGGCCCGGCGGGCCCGTTGCGGGGACGGTTCGGGCTCTGGATCTTTTGGGTGCCGCATGGTGAAGGCGACAGGGCAGCTGGTCCAAACGCCCAAGGAGTGATCGCGACTACGGAGGTGCGTTGGCGAGGTCGGCGATCGTGCGACGCCGCCGGCGCCGTGTGCGCCGGGCGAGACCTGCGGCCTGGCGCCGCCGGTCCTCGAGTTGGCGGACCTCGAAGGCACCGGCCACCCCCGCTAGATCCAAGCCAAGCGGACGCACTGGTTACACCTTTAGGTTAGGTAGAGATAAGAAAGTGTTGCGGCAAGGATCATTGCACAGAGTAAGACGGCGTGAGATGACGATGTCGCCTGCGGGTATTGCGGTTATGCCCCGACGGCATAGGGATGAGGTACATGTCGTGTTCACAAGCTGTGCGAGATGATATTCCGGTGACACGGAAGCCAGACGTTACATGGCGTGACTCAGCATTACGCAAGGTCTTTAGTGCCATATCGCTGATCCTGGCGATCATCATAGGTGGATCAGGGATGGCGCATGCACAGAGTGGAACATGGAAGATCAGTGCCACATCGGGCCCGGTGGGTAGCGACGTAGAAGTGAGTGGAAATGTGGGAGAGAGCTGTGCTGCGCAGGACCAGGGCGCTGTCGCGCTCTTGTTCCAGCGTGGTCCTGGGCAGGGACAGCCAAACGAATGGATTAACGTGCCGTTAGCGTCAAACGGATCTTGGTCTGCAAATTTCGTGATTCCGCCCTTCTTTGGCGGCGAAGCTATGACCAGAGGGAGCTCAGGGGCGAACGTGACACCTGGGACTTGGCAGTTCGGAGTACCTAGAGGGTGCGGCGTCGCAGACACCTTTGTCAGTTTCCAGGTGACGAGCATCGTGCCTGTGCCTTCCCGATTTGTGGGACTTGCTCCGAGCCCTGCTGGCGGCGGCTATTGGTTGGCCCAAGCCAACGGTGGCGTATTCAGCTACGGGGACGCCCCGTTTCTCGGGTCGCTGCCTGGCATGCATGTCGTTCCTGCAGAGCCGATCACCGGCATCGCTGCCAGCCCATATGACGGTGGCTATTGGCTGGTTGGTGCTGACGGAGGCGTCTTCGCATTCGGTCACGCCGTATTCTTTGGGTCGCTACCGGCGATCGGAGTCGTCCCTCATGGGATCATTGTGGGGATTGTCCCGACGAAGGACGGCGGTGGTTACTGGTTGGTTGGGGCCGACGGCGGCGTGTTCGCCTTCGGTGATGCCGACTTTCACGGTAACGCTAGCGGTTCGGGTGCTCTCGCCACGGTCGCACTGCTGGCTACGCCCACTGGAGGGGGCTACCTTCTTCCCGATGCCTTGGGGATAGCGGCTCCTGCCTTCGGCGACGCAACGGCGCAGCAGGGTAGCCCGATCCCTCTCGTGAGTTTGCTGTCAGGCGGTGCGATCACTCTGGACGGGAACGGTTGCTGGGAGGTGGGAACAGACGGGGGTGTGTTCAGCTTTGGCAATGCCGTGTTCCACGGCTCGTTGCCAGGTGAACACGTTCAACCAAGGGCGCCAATTGTCGGCATGGCGCGGACTCCAGATGACCGGGGTTACTGGTTGGTTGGGGCCGACGGTGGTGTGTTCGCCTTTGGCGACGCAGGATTCTATGGTTCATCGGCGGGTTCCGGTCTGGCTTGGTAGAGGCGAAGGCTGTCGGTCCGATACGCAATGGAGGATGCGGCGGCCCCGAGTTCCTCGGTGCAGCGATAGCTCCAAGTCGTGGTTGAGCACATCACGGGCTAGGAGTTCGGCGGACCGTTCGAATCGCAGGAGCTTCGTCCGTTCGAGATGCTCCAAGTCCAGCTCGGAATCAGGTATCCAGACCGAACCGAGATGCCGTCGGAGCCCTAGAGGTCGAAGTTCATCTCGGCAGTTTGACGAAGCTGATCATCCGCGAAGCCGCTGGGTCCGAGGAGACCGCGGACTACCAGCCGATCGGGCCGCGGACAGCAGGCTCATTCCGGCTGGCCCGGCTTCTTGTCACCGCCTGCGGCGCAAGATGCTGATCGCTTGCGCGAGTAAGCAAGTGGTCAGGGTCACTTCGGGGTTACGAGAAGGTCACGGATTGTCGGGCAGACGACAAACACACAGGGGGCCCACCTCGAGGGAGACCAGATCTCGGTATTCGAACTGGCGCCAGTCAGCAGCCGAGCGCGTAGCTGAGCGCTGAGCACACTCTGGCCATGATGTCCTCGCCGACGCGCCCGATGGGACCGGAGAGGGATCCCTGGACGAGGGTGTGAAGCCCGTCGCAGTTGATCACTGACGGCCGCTCGAGTCCGACCTCGACGTGGTCGATGTCGACTTCTGCTGCGAGACCCCGGATGGTGGTAGTGATCTCGGCGACCGTGACCCGGCTGCGTGCGTCAAGCACCTCGGATCGGGTGAGCAGCAGGACGGGACGCCTCTTTCGGCCTACCTCGGCCAGCCAGAGCTCGCCGCGTCTCATTGCTCGCCCCATGATTCGACTTCGGTCCACGAGGTGTCTACGCGTTCGGGATGTCGCAGGTACGCCTCCCGGTCTGCGCGCGCGAGGGCGGCACGTACGGCATCAGCGACACCCTGGCGAGCGGCGGCCGAGATGTTGACGCCGAGTCGACGAGCGCGCGCAGCCAACTCCTCGTCCAACGTGAAGGTCGTCCTCGGCGAAGCCATACGAGCATGCTACCAGGTACCGATAGCATATGTAGCTAGCGGTCTACGGTGTGACCAGCCACTGCGGCGACGCGCGCGACGGTCAGCACACGTTCCCGCACGTCAGCGACGTTCGAATACGAGAGACTACGGCCCACCAGAAGTTCTCCACCAACGGTCGTCTTCCGTCACGGTGCGATCGAGGTCGGCCCTGAACGCGCCGAGGTCGACATGTGGTCCGCCAGCTCCGAGCGCAACGAGATCTGCCTTGGCGACGAATTTCCGCCGCGGCGGCGCAATGGGACGAAGCTCGGCCACCGGGACACCATTGCGCGTCACGACGAAGGTCTTCCCGGCGGCAACCGCGTCGATCACTCCTCAAGCGCTCACAGCCGTTGTCGCACGTCCAGAAGGTTCGAAGAGGAGCGAGCCACGGCGGAACGGGTGACTCAGATGATGTCCTTGAACACCGAGGTGCTGTTGTCCGTCTCCTTGGCCACGGGGAAGTTGAACCCGCACTTGGGGCACGGTTCGGCCAGGACCTTCTGCTCGGCGGCCAAGTCGTAGGCCTTGTCCTGCAGCGTGCCGCAGGTCGGGCAGATGCGCAGGAGGCGCGTGGCCGTGAGCTCGAAGTTCGTGATGATGTCCTCCATGATCGCCCCGTTGGCGGCCCATTCCTTGGCGTGCTTGTGGTAGGTATCCATGTGCCAGTCGTCGACGGCCTCCTTGGACGCCCACATGGAGATCTCGATGTACCAACCGGGCTCGTCGGGATGTTCCCACCATGTGAGGTGGATGAAGCCAGGTTTGGTCATGAGATGGTGGCGCACGTCGCTGAAGACGGTGCGGAACTTGTCGTAGGCGTCCGGACTCGAGAACCGGACTCGCTGCATGCTCAGGTACATCGCTGGCCTCGCTCCTTGTCTCTTGATGCTCTGCTTCAGTGGGACTGGCGACGGCGAAGGTGGACCCGCAGGCGCGGCGCCGTCAGGGGTTCACACCGTTCACGGACACCGCCGGCGCCAGTCTGCGCGCCACCTCCTTGACGAGGTCGCCCTCGACAATCTGTCGCCAGCGGGCTTGCTGCTCGGGCCGCACGACGAGGACGTGGCGGACCCCGCGTGCCTGGGCGGCCTGGGCGATCGCCTTACCCGGTTTCCGCGTGGCGGCGATCTGGCCCCACGTCTCGGCGCCGCCCTTCTCGAGCGATCTCATGGCCCGGTCGATGATCTCCCGCTGCTCCGCCATCTCCCGCCTCGAGGGCATGAGACCGGGATTGGGCAGGCCGAGCGAGGACCCATAGACGCGGGCGACGGTCAGCACGGCGACGGCGTCTCCGGCGCTCAGGCGCAGGGCAGCTCGCAGCGCTGCGACGGGAATGGGGGAGCCGTTCGAGGCGATGAGGACGCCGGCCGGCTGGGTCGGCTGCTTGTCGAACTTGCGTCGCCACAAACGGCCCCGAACGGGATGGGCCGAGCCCGGCGCCGCGGCCTCGGCTTCGTGGGCCAGCGTCACAGCTGGGTCTCGGCCTGAATGCTCGACACGCTCGGCAGCGGCTGGGCCGCCACGGGCGGCAGGACCGTCGGGCCCGACGTGTCGCCGAGGTCGACGCCGCCTGGTGAGCCCAGGACGAGGGGCATCTGGTCGGAGCCAGGGATCCCGCGTCGCTTGTCGCTGAACTTTCGCCAAAGGTAGAGCGGAACGTAGGCAGCCACGATGACGAGGCCGAGGATGTAGAGGAAGTGCCCCGTGCCAGGGCCTACCACGATGTTGGGAGCGTTCCACCCGCCGACGAAGTAGTCGAAGGTGAGAAACAAGGCGCAGGCCAAGGCGGGCCAGCGGAACCAGTTGGGCAACCGGAAGGGACTGACCCGTTCAGGCGTCCACTGCCGCAGCACGAAGTAACCGAACAGGGACGCAGCCACGGCGACGATGTAGCCCACGTTCGAGAAGATGTAGATGCGGACCGGAGAGCCGAACAGGCCCACGATGATGGCGCAGACGACGTTGAAGGCCATGGCGCGGTCAGGTACGTGGTGCTTGTTCTTGTGCTCGAAGAACCGGGGCAGCAGCCGGTCCTCGGCCGCCTGGAACAGGGAGCGAGCAACGCCCATGATGGCGTTGAGCACCGAGAGCAGCAGGGCGAATATGAGCGGGATGCCGATGAGATACTTGACCCAGCCGGCATTCCCGAAGATGTGGTCGCAGAAGCTTGTGTAGAGGGTGAGCGGGTCGGCGGTCTTGAGAGAGGCGCCCAGCACGCCCACGAAGACCACTGCGGTTGCGATGTAGATGAACACGCCGTAGAGGCCCTCTGCAGTCAGCGCGAGCTTGGCGTCCCGGTGCGGGTCACGGCACTCGCCGATGTAGCAGGCCGCTGCCTCCATGGCGATGGCGTTCCACGAGATCACGAAGATCCAGCCCAGGAAGAACACGGTCCCGGCCGTCTTGGGGTCGGCGTAGTGGAAGCCGGAGATGTTCGCCCAATGGAAGCTGCTCGGCTTGAAGACAGGCAAGATCACCAGCAATGTCAGCGGGACCATCGAAACGATGCCGAGAATGGTGGCGAAGGTGGCCCCGAGCCTGATGCCGAAATAGCAGGGGATGAACAGCGCGACCAGGCCGACGATGGTGATGAGGAGCACACCGAGCGATACAGGAGAACCGAGGCTGCCGAGGGGCGAAAAGGACCTCCCCAGCGGGACGTGGAACAGGACGGCGATGTACCCGGCTGCCAAGAGCATGTTGATGGGCGCCACCGGGAACCAGCCGAGCCAGTAGCCCCAACCGGAAACACCACCGATGTGTTTGGCCGTCTTGTGCCCGAGGGGGGCGAAGCTGTCATAGGCGTACGACGGCATCCCCCCCGTGCGGTGTGGGAGCAGTGCTGCCAGCTCGCCCATGCACAGGCAGACGATCAGCCCGATCACGACCACGAGCGCGATGGCAGGGATGGCGGCCGCTCCCATCGACTGCACGGCGAAGGGCACGATCCCCGTCACCAGGATCGTGCCGGCGAGACCGATCACGAACGCCCCCCACCAGTTCGTGCCCCGGTGCAGGGAAGTGGCGATCTCGGCCGGCGAGCCGCTCGTCACGGTGGCGTGTTCACTCATGTGCTCGTCTCCTCAATGAGCTCGGTTGTGGTGGGACAACTGCGATCCTCTGCCCCCGTCGGCGGGTGCCAGGTCCTCAGAACGCCTCGAGGTAGCGCTCGATCTCCCAGGAAGTCACGGGAGTGTGCGAGGCCCGTACCTCGGCGCGCTTGGTCGAGACGAAGTAATCGACGTAGTCGCCTTCAGGTGTCTTGCCCAGCCCGGCCCGCAGCACGCTGTCCTGCTCGAGATGACCGAGGGCGTGCCACAACGTCATGGGCATGGAGCGCAACCCGAGGGAGGCCGCTTGCGCTTCCCCGATGTCGAGCAAGTTGAGATCACAGGGATCACCGGGATCCAGGCCCCGTTCGATGCCGTCCAGTCCGCAAGCGATGAGAGCGCTGAGAGTGAGGTATGGGTTGGCGGATCCGTCGATGCAGCGGTCCTCCACTCGGCCGGCGTCAGGGACCCGCAACATATGGGTGCGATCGTTACCGCCATACGTGGCGTAGGCCGGCGACCAGGCGGCGCCGGAGCTCGGCGGCGCGCTGCTCAGCCGCTTGTACGAGTTCACGGTGGGGCATGCCACGGCGGCCAGGGCTTCGGCGTGGTCCAAGAGGCCGCCGATGAACGCGTAGCCGGCGGCTGACATGCCGAGGCCTCGGACGTCGGCAGGGTCGGCAAAGAGCTCTCTGCCGTCTTCGTCCCAGAGGCTCAGGTGCATGTGCAGTCCGTTGCCCGTGAGGTGCGAGAAGGGCTTGGGCATGAAGGTCGCCACCATGCCCGCCTCTGCGGCGAGAGAGTGGACCATGTAGCGGAAGACGATCACGCGGTCGGCGGTGGTCAGCGGGTCCGCGTAGCGAAAGTTCTGTTCGAACTGCCCGTTGGCGTCCTCGTGGTCGTTGGCGTAGTTGCCCCACCCCATGGTGTTGAGGTGCCGCGACACGGACGTGAGATGGTCGTACATGCGGGTGAGGGCTCGCGCGTCGTAGCACGGGGCAGCGGCACGGTCGTCGGCATCGGCCACCACGATCGTCCCCTGGGCCGTGCGTCGGACCAGGAAGTACTCGACCTCCGCTCCGACTTTCAACGCATAGCCGGAAGCGGCGAGGCGCTCGAGCTGCCTGCGGAGGATCACCCGCGGCGCGTAAGGCCATGGCTCTCCTTCCACGTATGGGTCGGACTGCACGATCCCCAGCCCCGGCCTCCAAGGTGCGGGGGTGTAAGAGCTGACGTCGGGCATGGCCAGGATGTCCGGGGAGGAGGGCATCTGGCCCATAGGGCCCGCCGCAAAGCCGGCGAAACCGGCGCCGTCGGCCAGCAAACCGTCGATGGCCGAAACGGGCACGAGCTTGGCACACGGCTTGCCGTGCATGTCGACGAACATGGCGAAGAGGAATTCAACGTTGTCGCGCTTGGTGGCCGCCTTGAGGGCTGCCGCGGCCGCTTCCGCGGTGTCCGGTCTTGCCTGGTCCAATGTCGTCGCCATGCCGTCGCCTCCCTTGAAGCTCTCGCCGTGCCTGTGGTTCAAGGCGGCTTGGATCAAGTGTCAACGATGTTGCACTATGGGAAACGACTTGAGGTTTCTGGACCATTGCGAAGTGTTGCTGGCTGGTTAACTGAAACGCCTTGTTGACAGGCGGGGATCGGGCAAACGGCTCCAGGCACCCCTAGGCGGTCTGTTGAAGGTAAGGCGACACAGTTTCTTGACAGGCAACCTAGCGCGCCTAGAATGAGGCATAACATGAGCGAGAGCGCGCCGGTATCCGAGCAGATGACTCTGCACCGTTACGCCATGCCGCCCTATGTCGAGCACTACCGATGCCCGGTCGGTGCGGGCGTGGTTCCGGAGGTCGCCGCCGGCGACAGGGTGGTGTGACGTGTGCGGCATCGCCGGGCTCCTCGTGCGTGACAGCGGATTGGAGCCTCAGCTCGGCGGGCTCCTCGCATCCATGGTGGAAGCTCTCGACGAGCGTGGACCGGACTCGACGGGCCTTGCCGTGTACAGCGGCCTGCCAGGGTCGGCCGAGCCTGTCGGGCTGGGCCTCTCGGACGGCGACGGCGAGGCGCCGGTGCTCAGGATCTCTCTCGGGGCCGACGAGGAGGTCGACTGGTCGGCCTTGGGCGGGAGCCTGCTCGAGCTGTGCGGCGGCGGCGTTGACCTGCAGCGCTTCGGCCCCGGGCTCGTCGCCGATGTGCCCGAGCGCTTCGTCGCCCAGGCCCACTCGCTTCTCACCGCCCAGTGGCCGCAGGTGCGCGTCCTGGGGATGGGCAGAAACCTCCGGGTCCTCAAGGACACGGGGCGCCCTAGCGACACCTGTGCCCGTTACGGCATCCGCAGCTGGGAGGGCTACCTGGCCGTGGCCCATACCCGTATGGCAACCGAGTCGGCCGTCACCGTCCTCCACTCACATCCCTTCGTGCCCGCCCGTGACTTGTGCGTGGTGCACAACGGCTCGTTCTCGAACTACTCGACCGTGCGCCGGCGTCTCGAGGCCGACGGCGTGGTGTTCGACTCGGACAACGACTCGGAGGTGGCGGCCCGCTTTCTGGCCTCGCGCCTCGAGTGCGGCGACGACCTCGAAGAGGCGACCCGCTGGGTGATGAAAGAGATGGACGGATTCTTCACGCTCGTCATCACGAGCGCAGAGCGCATGTCGGTCGTCCGCGACGCCTTCGCATGCAAGCCGGCCGTGGTGGCGGAGACACCCGGCTATGTCGCCGTGGCGTCGGAATATCGCGCCCTCGCCGACCTGCCGGGCATTGCCGACGCCGTCGTGTTCGAGCCCCACCCCGAGGAGGTCTATACGTGGAGCCGCTGACCCTGGAGCATTCCGCCGCCCGGTGCAATTCCATGATCCTCGACTGCGACCGGCTCACCACGCGCCAGGTCAACACCGAATTGCGCTGCCTGCCCGAGGGCACCCACGCCGTCGTCGGGCATCCACGGGGCCGCCACAACCTGGCGGTGGGCCTCTTTCAACCCGTCCGTGTCACGATCGACGGTAACGCGGGCTACTTCGTGGGCGGACTCTGTGGGGCACGCGACGGCACGGGTCCCGACATCGTGGTCAACGGCTTCGTGGGATGGTCGGTGGGCGAGAACCTCATGGGGGGGACGATCACGGTAAAGGGGAGTGCGTCGCAGAGCGCTGGCTCGAGTGCCCGGGGCGGGCGCATCTTCGTGGCGGGCCACGCCTCGCTGCGGGCCGGCATCTCCCTGAAGGGAGGTGTCGTCGTGATCGCCGGCGACGCCGGTGCCATGACCGGGTTCATGGCCCAGGCCGGGACCATCCTCATCGGGGGCGACGCCGGCCACGCCCTGGGTGACTCACTCTACGAAGCCGTCATCTACGTCCAAGGCCGGATCGCCTCGCTCGGTGCCGACGCCGTCGTGGAGGAGATGACCGATGACGATCACCTCGTCGTCAAGCGCCTGGTGTGCGAAAGCGGCTTCGAGCACATCGATCCTGGCCGGGTGACGAAGGTGGTCTCGGCCCGCCAGCTCTACCACTTTGCCGCTCACAACCACAGGGCGTACTGAGCACCGTGCAGGTTACCGGCGTGCCCGACGAGTCCCGGCCGAACCACACCTTTCCCCCGGAGGAGATCTGCCGCGTCCATGCCATGGCCGAGACAGGCCACTACGCCATCCGGGGCCTCGGCGCACGGCGGAAGGTGCCTACTTTCGATGACCTCGTCTTCCTCACCGCCTCGATGTCGCGCTATCCCCTCGAGGGCTATCGCGAACGATGCGACACCGCCACCACGCTGGGCACCCGGCACGCCGCCCGACCCCTGCATCTCGACATCCCCATCACCATCGCCGGCATGAGCTTCGGTGCGCTTTCGGCCCCGGCCAAGGAGGCCCTCGGGCGTGCTGCCACCGAGGTCGGCACGAGCACCACGACCGGCGACGGCGGCATGACACCGGAGGAGCGCAAGGCTTCCTCGCTGCTGGTCTACCAGGTGTTGCCCTCACGCTACGGATTCGACTGCGCCGACCTGGTCCAGGCCGACGCCATCGAGATCGTGGTGGGCCAGGGCGCCAAGCCCGGTGGCGGTGGCCTCTTGCTCGGGCAGAAGGTCAGCGAGCGCGTCGCCGTCATGCGCACGCTTCCACCGGGGATCGACCAGCGGTCGGCCAGCCGCCATCCCGACTGGGTCGGGCCCGACGACCTGCGCATCAAAATCGAGGAGCTGCGCGAGGCGACGAGCTGGCAGATCCCGGTCTACGTGAAGGTGGGGGCAACGCGCGTGGACCACGACGTGCAGCTGGCTGTTGCCGCCGGCGCCGATGTCGTGGTGGTCGACGGCATGCAGGGCGGCACGGCGGCGACTCAAGACGTCTTCATCGAGCACGCCGGCATCCCCACTCTGCCGGCCGTACGCATGGCGGCCGAGGCGCTGCGGGCCATGGGAGCAAGCGACGAGGTGCAGCTCGTCGTCTCCGGAGGCATCCGCTCCGGGGCTGACGTGGCCAAGGCACTGGCGCTGGGGGCCGACGCCGTCTCGATCGGCGTCGCCGCGCTTCTCGCTCTGGGCTGCAACAGCCCGTCCGCTCGTGACGCCGGCGGAAGCACCGTGGATGTCAGCGCCGACTACGCCGCTCTCGGTACGGTGGCAGGGCACTGCGCCCACTGCCATACGGGCCGCTGCCCCGTCGGCATCGCCACACAGGACGCTGCGCTCGAGGCACGGCTCGATCCTGACCGCGCCGCCAGTGCCGTGGCCAACTACCTGCGGGCGCTCACTATGGAGGTGACGGCGTTGACACGGGCTTGCGGGAAAGGGTGCGTGCACCACCTTGAACCCGAGTATTTGGCGGCGCTCACGGTGGAGGCTGCCGCCATGGCCCGGGTCCCACTGGCCGGGACCAGCTGGATCCCGGGCTGGTCCGCCTGACCGCTGTGCCTGCTGCCCGCTGGGCGGAGGTCGTGGTCGTCGGCGGGGGCGTGGCCGGGCTTTCGACGGCGCGCGCCCTGGTGGATCTCGGGATCAGCGACGTCGTGGTCCTCGAACGGGCAACGGTGGGCTCGGGCGGGACCGGCAGGTCCAGTGGCATCGTGCGCTGTCACTACGGCATACCGTCGCTGGCCGCCATGGCATGGCGCGCCCTGGACGTGCTCGCCAACGCGCAGGAGATCCTCGGTGCCCCCTCGGGTTACACCAGTACCGGCTACATCGTAGGAGTGGGCTCCGAGAACCTCGGGGCGCTGCGCGCCAATGTGGCCATGCAGCGGTCCCTCGGGATCGAAGTCGAGCTTCTCGGGCTCGACGAGGCGCAAGGGCTCTGGCCGCCGGCGCGACTCGACGATTTCGCCGAGTTCGCCTACGAACCGAAAGGCGGATACGGCGACGGCCACCAGACGGCCTTGGCCTTCGCCCTGGCGGCGCGTCGGGGCGGAGCCACCCTTCGCCAGGGCAGCTGCGTCGCCGCTGTCGAGACGGTGGGCGACACCGTGTCGGGTGTCCGCCTCGTCGACGGCGAGCGCATCGGAGCCGCCCACGTCGTCCTGGCGGCAGGCCCCTGGACTCCCGACCTGGCCACCCCACTCGGACTGGACGTCCCGGTGCGCGCCCAGCGCGCCCAGGTCCTCCTCGTCGACCCGGGGCGGCCTCTGGGCCGGCTTCCGGTCTTCTCGGACCTCGTATCGCTGCAGTACGTGCGCACCGAGGGGGCGGCCACGCTCCTGCTCGGTGACAGCGACCACTCCCGGCCGGTGTGGGCTGATCCTGACGACTACCGCCAGCAAGTCGGGGACGAGGAGCTCGCCGCCGCCGTCGCCAAGTTCTGCCACCGGTTTCCGGGGTTCGACGGTGCCGCGCTCTCGTCCTCCTATGCCGGCTGCTACGACGTCACGCCGGACTACAACCCCATCATCTCGCCAACGCCGGTGGGCGGGCTGTGGTTGTGCACGGGATTCTCAGGGCACGGCTACAAGATCTCGCCGGCGGTCGGCGAGCTCATGGCCGACCTCCTCGTGCACGGGGAGAGCCGCCACGCCGATGTCGACCACCACGACTTTCGTTGGGAGCGCTTCGGCGAGGAGGACCCCCTGGTGAGCGCGCACCCCTACGTCGGGGCCGGCCAGATGCGCTGAGCTGTGGTTCCCGTTGCCAGCGGCCGAGCGGGCCTAGGCTGGCCGCCCGTGGCCACTCGCCGGACCGGACGCTCGCCGAGTGGACGCGGGGGATCGCCGTCGAAGGTCACGGCCAAGCGCCCCGCTTCCACGCCCACGCGCCGGGGAGGCGCCCGCGCTTCGAAGAAGATGCGTGCCGGCAGCGGCGACCCCGTGGCGATCGATAGCGTTGCCGGGCTCGATGAGGGAGGCACTCTCGGTCAGGTCATCGCCAACCACGTTCGGTCGCGTCGCCTCGAGATCGGACTCAACGTGGGCCAGCTGGCTGAGCGGACAGGGATCTCCAAGGGCATGCTCTCCAAGATCGAGAATGCGCAGACCTCCCCGAGCCTGTCCACGCTGGAACGGTTGGCCGGAGCGCTGGACATGCCGATCACCTCGCTGTTCCGCGGCTTGGCGGAGGAACGTGATGCCGTGTTCGTGAGAGCGGGGAGCGGTCCCGAAATCGTGCGCAAGGGAACGCGCGCCGGGCACACCTATGAGCTTCTGGGCAGCCTGCGCGGCCCCTACAAACGTGTCGAGCCTCTGCTCGTCTCGCTCGACGAGGAGACCGAGGTGTTCCCGCTCTTCCAACACGGCGGCATCGAGATCCTCTACATGTTGAGCGGTGTGATGGAGTACGGCTACGGACGGCAGCGCTACAAGATGGAGCGCGGCGACACATTGCAGTTCGAAGGAGACATCCCCCACGGCCCGACCATGCTGATCAAGCTGCCTATCCGCTTCCTCTCCATCACCATCTACACCGGTGACCGCGAGCGCCCTTGACGGTGCGTTCCGCCCCTCGTTTCCGCACGGCGAGGGCGGTGGTGCAGTCAGCGCACGGGCGAGGAGGCGACCATCTGAGCCAGCTCCTGGTCGAGGAGCTCCACATGCAGGCCTCGGGCCACTGTGAGCGGGGGAGGGGCGGTGAGCACGGGCAGTCCGGTGACCTTCGTCACTCGCTCTCGCAGGCCCTTGCCGTTGAAGCGCCTCCAGCGGCGGCGGCGCTTGGAGCCCAAGACGATGGCGTCTGCTCCCCAGTCACGGGCTGCGTCGGCGATGCACCGGGCGACGGCGAAGCAATTGGCCAGGTGGTGCACCCCGTCGGCCCGAACGCCTCGAGCCCGCAGGGCGCCGACGGAGCGGTCGACGACTTCCATGGCCTCGGACTCGGTCTCGTGGGCGTGACCCCGCCCGCCGACGATCAGCTCGTTCACGTGCACGACGCGGACTGCGGCACCGAGCTTCGAAGCCAGGGCCGAGGTGAAGTCCGCCGCCACGTCGCCAGACTCGCTCCCGTCCACGGCGAGAAGGATTCGGCTGAACATGGCGGGTGTCCTTTCCTGTCGCCAACCCCGTGCCGGCAGACTCAATGTTTCCGCCATGTTAACAGATATACGTTCTGGGAGGAAACATAGTTTCGTAACAATAAACTTCCGGCGGGAAAAGCTCTCTGGCCAGGAAAGATGGTCGCGGCCACGGGACGATAGACGATGGCAGGCTCCGGCCGGAACGGGGGCCCTCCAAATCCGATAGTGTACCTATGTAGGTACATTTATGCCGGACCATCATCCCCTCGACCGCTCGAGCGCCCTGCCCCTGTGGGCCCAGCTCGTGGACGACCTGCGTCGGCGCATGGCCGCCGGCGATTTCGACGAGTCCTTCCCGAGCGAGATGGGCCTCGTGCTCGAGTACGAGGTGAGTCGCAACACCGTGCGCGAGGCCCTGCGCCGGCTGCGTTCCGATGGCGTCGTCGTGGCCGGGCGCGGTCGCCGGCCCCGCCTCGGCAGCCAGGTCGCCATCGACCAGCCGCTGGGAGCGCTGTACAGCATGCACGCCGCTATCGAGTCCAGCGGGCACACGCCGCGCAACGTCGTGCGGGCCCAAGAGGTCCGCCGCAACGGGGAGATGGCGCTGCGCCTGGGTCTCGGCGCTGACGCCGAGCTCGTCTATCTCGAGCGCATCCGGCTCGCCGACGACGAGCCGCTCGCCGTGGACCGGGCATGGTTTCCCCTCGACATCGCCGAGCCCCTGGTGGAGGTCGACCTGTCGAGCGTCGGCTTCTACGACGAACTGGCGAGCCGCACCGGGGTGCGCCTGACAGGAGGACGCGAGTGGCTGCACGCCGTCGCACCCACCCGCCTCGAGCGGCGCCTCTTGGGCCTGCCGGCGGGCGTGGCAGCCTTCGGCATCGACCGTCTGGGCTTCGTGCGCCAACGCACGGTCGAGTGCCGCCAGACCCTGGTGCGTGGGGATCGTTTCAGCGTCAGCGCCGAGTTCGATGCCGGGATGGGTTATCGCCTGGACGTCCAGGCCCTGACCGCCTCGTAAGGAGAGCTTCGTGGTGCTGTCAGTAGTGCATGGGTCGAGCCGATCGAGGGGCTGGCCATGGTCTTCCTGACGGCGGCGGTCCACCAGCAGGTCGGGCTCTCCACGGCGCTGGAGCTGGCGGGGCTGGGAGCCTTCGCCGGATGGCTGGGGGCGGTCGTGGGTCTTGGCGGCGGTGTGATCATCGTGCCTGCCCTGGTGCTCGCATTCGGCTTCGACACGCGGGTGGCCGTCGCCTCGTCCCTCGTTGCCGTGGTGGCCTCCTCGTCAGCGGCGGGGAGCGCCTACGTCAGCAAAGGCCAGACCAACATGCGGCTGGCCATGGTGCTCGAGATCGCCACCACGACAGGCGGGCTCGCCGGAGGGATCACCGCCGTGCTGCTCGCACCCACGGTGATCGACGGCATCTTCGCCGTCATGATGCTCGTCACTGCCGGGCTGGTCCTGCGCGGCCGTGGCCAAGGACACGAGACGTCCGACGATACGGCGACGGACGCCCCTGCACCGGGTCGGCAACCCGTCGGTGCAGCGCTGGTGGCCGCCGACGGGGGTTCCGGCGGGGGTGCCGGCGCCTCGGCGGTCCTCGTGGCATCGGGCGAGCGGACCGGTTGGGAGGACCGGAGCCACATGGGGGGGGCCTATTTCGACCCGTCCCACGAGCGGCTGGTGACGTACCGGGCGGTCCGGCTGTGGGTGGGCTGGGCCGTCTCGTTCGTGGCGGGTGCACTGTCGGGACTGCTCGGTGTCGGGGGCGGCTTCCTGAAGGTGCCGGCCATGAGCCTCGGCATGAAGGTGCCGATCAAGGTTGCCGCCGCCACGTCGAATTTCATGATCGGGGTCACCGCCGTGGCCAGCCTGTTCGTGTACTTCACCCGCGGCTACGTCTTGCCTTTCGTGGCAGCGCCTGTCGCCCTGGGCGTCGCCGTCGGTGCCTACGGCGGGGCGAAGAGCTCGCAGCGTTTTTCGGGTCGCTCGTTGGGGCTCATCCTGGCGGTGGTGCTCGTCTTCGTGGCCGTCCAGATGGCCCTGAAGGCTCTCGGTGTCGTCAATGCCTGACCCGCCCGTGCGTGGCCATGGTGGGGCTGCGGCCGATCCCCGCACCAACACCGTGATCCAGTTCGTGCTGCGCTTGGGGCTGGGGGGCGCCCTGTTCCTCCTCCTCGCCGGCTTGGTGGCCCAGCTAGCCACCACCGACCACGTGGCGACCGACGTCAGGATGTTCGACCTGTTGGGGGCGCCGTCGCTGGGGGAGGCGCTCATGGGCCTCGGGGTCATGGTGCTGGCGCTCACCCCGGTCGCCAGCATCTTGTCCCTGCTCGTCAGTTGGTGGAGAGAGGACGACCGCGCCTTTTCCGCTGCGGCGGCCATCGTGCTGGTCGTCCTCCTCGCTGCCGTGCTCGTGGGGTTCGCCGGTTGAGCACCTCGCGCGCGACACCGCCCCCCTCTGTCGGTGACTTAGGGTTCGGCTCCGTGCACCGCCCCACTCGTTTGGCGTTTGTTGCCCTCTGCGGCATGGTCCTTCTGACCGCCTGCGGCAGGACCGTGGCCAACGTCGGCCACCCCCGTTCCGCTGGCGCTCCTGTCAGCGGATCTGCGGGGGGCCATGTGCACACGGCGAGCCTTCCCTTCGCCTCGCCCAGTGGCTACGCCGCCACAGCTCACTTGCAGGCCGGTCCGAACCTGGAGCCCGGGTCCCAGCCCTCGGTGCTGCCCAGCGATGTGCTGATCGCCGATCGAAACAACAACCGGCTCATCGTCGTCAACCCGCAGGGTGACATCGTCTGGCAATTCCCCCAACCCGGCGATCTGGCCCCGGGACAGACCTTCCTCGCTCCCGACGACGCCTTCTTCACGCCCAACGGCCAGGACATCATCGCCACCCAAGAGAGCCAGTTCGTCATCTCCGAGATCTCGGTGGCAACGCATCGAATCGTGTGGCAGTACGGCCATCCCGGGGTTGCCGGTTCGGCGTCCGACTACCTCGACAACCCCGACGACGCCATGATGCTGCCCAACGGCGACGTCGTGGCCGCCGACATCAAGAATTGCCGGCTGCTTGTCCTCGATCCGCCGCACCACACCCCCCTGCGCATCATCGGCGAGACGACCCAGGCCTGCGTGCACTACCCTCCTGCGCGCTGGGGGAGCCCCAACGGCATGTTCCCCATGACCAACGGCCGGTGGCTGGTCACGGAGATCAACGGCGACTGGGTGGACCAGCTCAACCTCGCCACCGGGAACGTCGCCTGGTCGATCAACCCCCCCGGGGTGTACTACCCCTCTGACACCAACGAGGTGGCTCCCGGGCTGTTCCTGACCGCCGCCTACACGGACCCGGGCCTGGTGGAGGAGTTCACCTCGACGGGTCAGCTGGTGTGGCGCTACGCCCCGACCGGCGCGCTGGCCCTGGACCGGCCCTCGTTGGCGTTGCCACTCCCCAACGGGGATGTGATCCTCAACGACGACTGGAACCACCGCGTCATCGTCGTCGACCCCAATACCGACCAGGTGGTGTGGCAGTACGGGCACACGGGGATACCGGGGAGCTCGCCCGGCTATCTCGACAAGCCCGACGGCATCGACTTGGCCCCGCCCTACTCGCTCACGGTGAGCCACGCCTCCACCATGCAGCTGCCCTGACGAGCGCCGGCCACCAGGGAGGACCCGTTCCCCGGCACGGACCATGATCTCGGTCGTGCGACGGACGCCGGCACTCGTGATCCTGGCCACCCTCGGGCTGCTCGCCGGTTGCGCCACCAGCGCCAACAGGGCGAAGACCCCCACGTCCACGACTCCGCTCTCCACGAGCAGCACCACGAGCACGAGCACCAGCACCACGACGACCGATCCGGGTCGCTTGCCTCAGACCGACGCCCTGCCCTCCTCGGACACAGCACAGTTCGGCGCCGAGATGGCGGCGCTGTGGAGCGGCATCGTCGAGGACTCGCTCTCCAGCGCCATGGAGGCCTTCTTCCCCGAGTCCGCCTACCTCCAGGTGAAGGCGATCGCCGACCCCGCTGCCGACTACCAGGACCGGTTGGTCGCCGAGTACCGCCTCGACGTCGGCGCCGCCCACCAGCTGCTCGGGGCCGGTGCCGCCTCGGCCACGCTCGTAGGGGTCGAGGTGCCGAGCCGCTACGCCCATTGGGTGCCGCCCGTCGTGTGCGACAACGCCGTCGGCTACTACGAAGTGGCCAATTCGCGCCTGGTGTACCGGATGGGCTCCGGTGAGTACTCCTTGGGCATCGCCTCCCTCATCTCCTGGCGAGGTACCTGGTACGTCGTGCACCTGGGGGCCATCGTGCGCTCGGGCAGCGGTGGTGAGGTGGACGACCCCAGCTCCGGGCCGGGGACGTCGGCGCCCTCTACCAGCTGCTAGCGGCGCCATGACCGGCGTGGTGCGAGCCGGTGCCGGTCGCCCGGGGGCCGGGGAGCCCATAGTGTGCGGACCAATGGAGGTCGCTGCGCTTCTCTGCGATGCCTTCGATCGCATTCGCCAGCACGTGCACGAGGTCCTCACCGGCATCGACGAGAGGCACCTCGTCTATCGGCCCGACCCCGAGGCCAACACCGTCGCCTGGCTGCTCTGGCACCTGACCCGCGTCCAAGACGACCACGTCGCCGAGGTCGCCGGCGCCGACCAGCGCTGGGCCGCCGATGGCTGGTGCGAGCGCTTCGCACTTCCCTTCGAGTCCTCGGCCACCGGGTGGAACCAGGGAGCCGACGAGGTGGCGGCCGTGCGAGCGCCCGGCGAGCTGCTGGCCGCCTACCACGACGCCGTGCACGAGGCCACGGTCCGCTACCTCCGGACGCTGCGAGAGGCGGATCTCGACCGGGTGGTGGACGATCGTTGGGACCCGCCGGTCACCCTCGGCGTGCGGTTGGTCAGCGTCGTCGCCGACGACCTCCAGCACGTCGGGCAGGCCGCCTACCTGCGCGGCCTGGCCGAACGCACCAGGTAGCAGCCACAGCGTCCATCTCCCTGGAGCGGCTCCTGGGGAGCCGAGGCGGGAGCGCCTCTACTGCTCGTAGTGCTCGACCACGTCGGCCGGACGAGTCGTGGCGGCCTCGGGGTCTTGTCCGGCGTGGCGGCGGGCTCGTCGTTGGCGCAGCAGGTCCCAGCACTGGTCGAGGCCGACCTCGAGCTCCCGCAGGCGGTCCTGCTCGCTCTGGCTGAGCGGCTCACCGGCCGTTGCCCGCGAGTGCAGCTCGTGCTCCTGCTCGACCAGGGCGTCGATGCGGCTGATGACCTCGTCGTCTTCCATCGGGCCACGGTACCGGCTGCGGCTCCGCCAACGGGCGCTGGCTACCATCCCGGGCGACCATGACGACCTTCATCACCCGTTTCGACACGAGCGGGCCCGGCCTGCGCCTGGCCGTCAAGGACCTCATCGACATGGAGGGTGTCCCCACCACAGCCGGTTGCCGGGCGGTGGCGCAAGAGGCCGCCCCGGCTGGCGCCGATGCCGCTTGTCTGGCCGGAGCACGGGCAGCCGGGGCCCGCATCGTCGGACGCACCAACCTCCACGAGCTGGCCCTGGGGGTGACAGGGGAGAACCCGTGGTTCGGGACTCCGGTCAACCCGCTGGACCCGCGCTTGGTGCCGGGCGGCTCGTCGAGCGGGTCGGCCGTGGCCGTGGCCAGCGACGAGGCCGACGTCGCCTACGGATCGGACACGGGGGGGTCGGTGCGCATCCCCTCCGCCTGTTGCGGGACCGCCGGCCTCAAGACCACCTACGGGCGCGTCCCCCTCGAGGGCGTATGGCCCCTGGCACCCAGCTTCGACACCGTCGGGCCCATGGCCCGCGACGTGGCAGGCCTGGTGGCCGGCATGCAACTGCTGGAGCCGGGTTTCGAGCCGGCGCCGGCTGGCACCTGGCGGGTGGGGAGGCTGCGTCCCGATGCCGACCCCCGCATCGACGCCGCCGTGGACGGGGCCCTGGGGGAGGCCGAGCTGGAGGTGGTGGACATCGACCTGGCCGAGTGGGAGCCGGCCACGGCCGCTGCCGGCCTGTGGCTCGTGGCCGAGGCCTGGGCGAGCGACGGCGCGCTGGTCGAGCGGGCCGAGGACCGGATCGGTGCCGACGTGGTCTCGCGGCTGCGCGTGGGACAGGCCGTCGGGCCCGCTGTCCTGCGCGACGCCAAGGAGGCCGGCCGCCGGTGGCAGGAGCGACTGGCCGGGCTCTTCAGCGAGGTCGACCTGATCGCCACGCCCACCTTGACGGTGTTCCCGCCCCGTCTCGGCCGGGGCGAGGAGCTGCTCATGGCCCGCTGCACGCTGCCCGCCAACCTGGCCGGCATTCCCGCCCTCGCCTTGCCGGTGCCCTCTTCGGGCCCCGTCCCCGCCAGCATCCAGCTCCTGGGGCCGCACGGGAGCGAGGAGCTGCTCTTGGCCGCCGCTGCCGTGGTGGAGTCCGCCGTCTTGTGACGCACCTGGGCGCTCGTCGTGCTCGAGATGCGACGACGGCGCCGTTCAGCTCTCCAGCTCCACGTCGCCGGGATCCTTGTCCGGGCGCAGGCCCCGCCACGACGGGTGGCGCAGCCGTCCGTCGCGGGTCCACTCCCCGAAGGTGACCTCTCCGACCAGCACGGGCTCCACCCAGGTGGCCCCCGCCACCTGGGCCCTGGGAAGCGGGCCGGGCACGGGCGGTCCGGCCCGCTCGAGGGGGGCGAGCCGGCCGGCCAGGTCGTCGAGCACCTTCTCGTTGAAACCGGTGCCCACCTTGCCGGCATAGCGGAGCCCCCCGTCGACGGGCACGGCCAGCAACAGGGCTCCCAGGCGGCCCTGGCGCCTCCCTCGGCCCTGTGTCCACCCCACGAGCACCACTTCCTGGGTGCGCGAGCGCTTGACCTTGACCCAATCGCCGCTGCGCCTGCCCGGCTGGTAGCGGCTGTCGAGCCGTTTGGCGACCACGCCTTCGAGGCCGTTCTCGGCGGCGGCCTCCAGCACCTGCTCCCCGGGCCCCGGGACCCAGCGGGGGGTCTGGCAGTACTCACCGAGGAGCTCCAGGCTCTCGAGGAGACGCCGGCGCTCCCGGTAGGGCTCGGCGAGGGTGGGGCGCCCGTCGAGGTGCAGGACGTCGAACACCAGGTAGGCGACGGGCGTGCGCTGCGAGAGCCGGCGTGCCCGAGCAGCGTCGGTGACGTGCATGCGCTCTTGCAAAGCGGCGAAGCTGGGTCGGTTGGCGTCGTCGAAGGCCACGATCTCCCCGTCGAGCACGACAGGACGCGATCCCAGGGCCTCACCCAGCGGTCGCAGCTCGGGGTAACTGACAGTGACGTCGTGGTCGTTGCGGCTGAGCAGCCGTAGACGGCCACCTTCCACGTAGCCGACGGCTCTCACTCCGTCCCATTTGAGCTCGAAGGCCCAGCGGTCGTGGTCGGCAGGCAGAACGCCGGCCATGGCCAGCATGGGCCGTACCAGCTCAGGCACGGGCTCGAAGGCGCCGTCCGGCTCGTCCATGCGGTGGACCATCCACCGGTCGCCCCTGGTGCGCAGCAGCACGTAACGGCCTTCGACGCGCCTTCCGTGGAGAACCACCTTGACTTCGTCCTCGACCCACTTCTCGAGCTCGTAGCGGCCGCTGTCCCATAGCGAGACCCTGCCGGCGCCGTACTCGCCCCGGGGGATCTCGCCTTCGAAGTCGATGTACGCGAGGGGATGGTCCTCGGTCTGCTTGGCCAACCGTTTGGTGCGGCGGTCCATGGGCAGGCCCTTGGGCACCGCCCAGCTGGCCAGCACGCCCTCGTGCTCCAGGCGCAAGTCCCAGTGAAGGGCCCGGGCGTGGTGCTCTTGGACGACGAAGCGGCCGCCGCTGCCGTGGCCCTTCTTCGTGGCGCGCCGTCCCGTGGGTTCAGGCGTGCGGCCCGGACGCCGCTTGGACCGGTAGGTGTCGAGCTCGCCCACGGCGGGCCATTCCTAGCCTCTGCGGGGTCCGTCGCCGTGGTGGTCTCGCCCTGGCGCGTCCTCGGCGCCGTGTTTGTGCTGGTCAAGGCGGGGTAGAGCCCTGGGACGGGGCCAGCGTGGTCCCGTCACGCAAATGGAGGTGGATTAGTGATGGGACTGGGGACGAGCATCGTGGTCTTCGCCATCGGGGCCGTTCTGGCCTTCGCCATCGATGTCAGCTACAGCCATGGGGTCAACTGGAACACCGTGGGCGACATCCTCATGGGAGTCGGCGCCTTCGGGATCCTCGTGTCGCTGATTCTGTGGGGAGCAGGGCCGTGGGGTGGCTACCGCCGCCGGACCACGGTGGTGGACCGCAGCGATGGCCGGATCGTGCGTCGCGACGACATCGACTCGACGATCTGAGTGCTTGAGGGGGGTCCACCCGGGTCCCCGGTGGGCTCCACAGCGATCGCCGCTGCCACCAGGACCCCCGGGCTGGACCGCCGCCTCGTCAGGCACGCGGGCGGAGGGTGCGCATTTCGTGCCCGCTGAGCTCTACCCGGCGATCGCAGCCGAAAACCAGCGGTAACCCCAACGTTCAGACAAAGGGGTGCCGTGGCCAGCGTGGCCCGAGCACTGGGCGGGAGCGCTCAACTGGCGGCCAGGTGCTCCTTGTGGACGGCGCCGGCGGCGTGGGCCACCACCGAGCCAAAGGGTGTGTGGACGGCGCACCGTGTCCCGGAGTTGTAGATCGACAAGCGGGTGGTGCAGCGAGGTTGTGCACACACCCTGTCCGGGCTGAAAGTACGTGCCGTGCGCCGGTAGCCGACGAGGCGTTCACCCGCGACCGCCTCGGAGAGTTCTGGACGGTGTCGCTGCGGCATGGCCTATGCGACCTCCTTCTCCGGCGGCATCCCTCGCCGAACCGGCTGTGAAGGCACTACCCCGTCGGCGCCGCCGCCAACCGCCTTTGGCCGGCGTCAGCGGCGAGCGACCTCCGCCAAATGGGGGTCTGTGCCTCGCCTCGGCCGGTGCGGCGCCGGTCGCTTCAGGCGCTGCCGGCGAGGTCGTCGCCCAGGGGGGTGCCTTCCATGGCCGGGGCGCACGCTCGACGAAGGGCGTTCAAGCTGCGGGTGAGCAGTCGTGAGACGTGCATCTGGCTGATGCCGATGCGCGCCGCGATCTCCGACTGGGTCAGGCCGTCCACGAAGCGCAGGCGCAGGATCTCCCTGTCCCTTTCGGCCAGCGTTTCCATGTGCGGCAGCAGCACCGCCCGCCACTCGGCGTCGCCGAAGCGTTCGTCGTCCACCCCCAGACGGGCGCCGAGCCCCTCTTCGTCGGGGCCTGCACTGTCGAGTGAGGCGGACCGGTAGGCCTGCCCTGCCTCGAGGGCTTCGATGACGTCGTCCTCCGAGGCACCGGTCTCGAGGGCCAGCTCCCGGATGGTGGGGGAGCGGCCCAGCTCCTGGGAGAGCTGGCCGATGGCCTGGCCCAGATGGAGGTACAGCTCCTGGATGCGACGGGGAGCGCGGATGGCCCAGCCCTTGTCCCGGAAGTGGCGCTTGAGCTCCCCGAGGATGGTCTTGGTGGCGTACGTCGTGAACTCCACGCCCCGATCGGGGTCGAAGCGGTCGACCGCCTTGATGAGCCCCAGGGAGCTCACCTGCACCAGGTCGTCGTAGGGCTCGCCACGGTGGGTGAAGCGCCGGGCCAGGTGCTCGGCCAGCCCGATGTGCGCCTCGATGAGCCGGGCCCGGAGGTCTCCGTCTCGGGACAGGGCGAACTCGACGAACATGGCTCGCAGCTCGTGGCGGTCGCGTACCTCCACGGTCACTGGTGAGCCACCTTTCTCCGCCTCATGCGCAACCACGCCCGGGGACATCCCCCCACGGCGTCGGCACCGTGCTCGTCCACCAGCGCGTCGAGGATCCGCGCCGACAGCTCGTTGGCCGGCTGGGCGATGGCGAGGTCCTGGCGGCGGTTTTCGGATTCATCGGGCTGGTAGATACCCACCACCTCGATGGTGTCGTCGGTCCACTTGAACAAGAGCTGCAACCGGCCCTCGTGCTCCTCGTCACCACAGATGGTGAGGGCCAGCTCGTCGATGGCCAGACGCAGGTCCTCGATCTGGTCGTAGCCGAAGTCGGCGCGCGAGGCGACCGCCGCCGCCGTCATGCGCACCAGGAAGAGCAGCTCCGGGCGAGCCGGCAACGTGAGCTCGACGCGGTTGGTTTCGATGAGCGCCTCTCCTGTCATGGCCCAGGTCGCCGTCATGCCCGCACGGCCTCGTCGGCCGAGCTGAAGATCTTGAAGACGTCGGTGAGCCCGGTGATCTCGAACACCTTGGCGATGCGTGGTTGGGTGACCACCAGGCGCAGGTCGCCTCCACCGCTGCGCAGCCGCTTCACGCCGCTCACGAGGACGCCCAGCGCCGTCGAGTCCACGAAGGACACCGCCGACAGGTCGACCACGGCTAGCGTGTCACCGCTCCGCTCTGCCAGGGCGAGAAGACGCTCCCGGAGCTCGGGTGCCGTGGACACGTCGACCTCCCCCTGGACCGTCAGGACCGGCGTGCCATCGAGGTCCGTCTCGGACACGTCGAAGTTGACATCGGTGGTCATCGTGCACCCTCTCCGGCGCTCGTCGTGCTCACACCCGGCGAGGCGCGCCAAACCGCCGGGTTCTCTCGACCAGTCCATCATGCCCAATCACCGCCTGCTCTCACTCCTCTGTCTGGTGCCGCCCCGGGCCCGATTCCCAATCTTTGGACAACTACGGATGTAGGGGGAGCCGGCACGCGACGTGTTTGAGCTGGCCAGGGGGGGTCCGCTAGACCCTCGGCATGTCCGTGCTCGAAGCCCTGGCCATGGTGGGTGCCGGGTTGGCGGCCGGCACGGTCAACACCGTGGTCGGCTCGGGCACGCTCATCACCTTCCCCACCCTGTTGGCGTTCGGCTACCCGGCGGTGCTGGCCAACGTGAGCAACACCGTGGGTCTCGTGCCCGGGTCGGCCAGCGCCGTACTCTCCTACCGTGTGGAGTTGGCGGGACAGGGCCGGCGCCTGGCCGTGCTCGGCGCCGCCTCGGTGGCCGGGGGGCTGTCGGGAGCGGTGCTGCTCGTGGCCCTGCCCCACAGCGTGTTCCGCCACGTCGTGCCCGGACTCATCCTGGCGGCCGCTGCCCTGGTGACGCTGCAGCCCGTGCTGGCCCGCCGCCTGGCCGCCCGCCACGAGCAGCGTCCGCAGGGGGGAAAGGCGTTGTTCGGCGCCGTGCTGGCGGCCTCGGTGTACGGGGGCTACTTCGGTGCGGCACAGTCGGTGATCTACCTCGCCCTGTTGGGAACGTTTCTGCGCGACGGGCTGCAGCGGCTCAACGCCGCCAAGAACGTGTTGGCGCTGTTCGCCAACGCGGCGGCCGCCGTCTTCTTCGTGGCCGTCACCAACGTGGCGTGGGGGGCGGCCGGCCTGCTCGCCGCCGGGTCCGTCGTGGGAGGCCAAGTGGGGGGGGTCCTGGCTCGGCGGATGCCGCCCGTGCTGCTGCGCGCAGTGATCGTCGTCGTGGCGGTGACCGCAGCCCTCGTGCTCCTGGCGTGATGCCCCGGTGCGCCTCAGGTGCCTCCACCCGGCTCCGGCTCACCTGCCGGTGCCGTCCCGGGTGCCTGCTCCTCGCCGGCGAAGCCGGGTGCCTGCTCCTCGCCGGCGAAGCCGACGGTCACGCGCACTTCGGGACGACGCTGCTGCTCGAGGGGGTAGGCCACCAGCATGCGCCGGTCGGCGGCGGTGAGCGGGAGGGCGAGGCCGCGCGGCCACAGCCGCTGTCGGCGCACCACGTTGATCTCGGCCGTGTAGATGAAGATCTGGGCGGCCAGGTAGATCCACCACAGCAGCCCCAGGACCAGCCCGAACAGGCCGTAGACCTGGTTGGCATGGCGCAGTTGGTGGCTCACCAGGTATGTGCCGGCCTCTTGGAGGATCGTCCAGGCGATCCCCCCTGCCACCGCGCCGGGCACCAGGTCGCCCGGCGCCACCGCCTTGGGCGTGAGCACCCGGAATACGGCCATGAACAGCCCCACGTTCACGAGCGCCGACAGGGCGGCCGCCCCTACACGTGCCGCCGTCCCCGGCCCGCTGCCGAAGGTGGCGACGCCCGCCAGTCCGTTGGAGACGACGAGGAAGACGGCCAGCAGCCCCAGGAGGAGCAGGCTCCGCACCAGGCGCGCCAGGTAGCCCGGACGTTCGACGTAGGGGAGGTTCCACACTTCGGCCATGGCGTGCTGGCCGGCCTGGGAGCCTCCCATCGACCCCCAGAGCAGACCGAAGATGCCCACGCCGAGCGCCAGGCCCGATTGCGACGCCAGCCCGTGGACGTTGCCCTTGATCTGGGTTCCGATGATGGGGAACTGGGCGAGGGCCGAGTTCTCCAGGTCGGCGGCCAGCCGGTGGCTGCTGCCGGCGAGCAGTCCCACGACCGTCACGGCCAGCAGTAGCAAAGGGAACAGCGAGAGGAACCCGTAGTACGTCACGAGGGCGGCCAGGGAGCTGCCGTTGTCGGCGCCGTACTTCTTCACGACGCCGAAGACGAAGGCGAGGGGGGCTTTGGAACGCTGGAGCCGGTCGAGCCGGCGCACCAGGGCCGCCAACGAGACCTTCATGGTGTACCGGCCAGCAGGTGGCGCAGCGCGTCGGGGACCTCTTGGCGGACTTCGAGCACCGGCGCGAAGAGGTCGCCGTGCTCAGCCACCCTGGCGAGCACCTGCTCGGGGGTGAAGGCCAGGGCCCGGGCGTCTCCGCCAGCCGCCTCTGCCACCTCCTCCCAGCGCAGCGGTGTCGACACAGCGGGCCGCTGGCGGGCGCGTAGCGAGTACACGCTCACCGTGGTCTTGGCCCGGTCGTTCTGGCTCCAGTCGATGAAGACCTTGCCGGGCCGGGCTTGCTTGGCCATGGTGGTCACGACGAGCGGTCGCAGCTGCTTCTGGAGAACCAGGCCGATTGTGTGCGACAGCAGCTTGGTGGTGTCGAAGTCGACGGCGGCGCTGTTGAAAGGGACGTACACCTGCAGTCCCTTGGACCCGGAGGTCTTGGCCACGCATGCGAGGCCCACCTCGGCGAGCAGACGGTGCAGGGCTCCGGCCACCCGGGCGCACTCGACCAGCCCGGCCGGTTGTCCGGGGTCGAGGTCGAACACCATCGTCGTGGGACGCCCCGGATCGTCGGCCAGCGCCAGCGCCGGGTGGAGCTCCAGAGCAGCGAGGTTGGCCAGCCACAGCAGGGTGTCCTCGTCCTCCACCGTGCAGGCCCGGTAGGTGGCACCCGACGACCGAGCCACCGCCACGGTCGCCACCCATGGCGGCGCATGCGACGGGCAGCGCTTCTCGAAGAACGACTCTCCCTCGACCCCGTCGGGGTAGCGTCGCAACGTGAGGGCCCGGCCCCGCAGGTGAGGGACGAGGACAGGAGCGACTCGCCGGTAGTAGTCGACGACGTCTGCCTTCGTGAAACCCGCCTCCGGGTACAGCACCTTGTCGGGGTTGCTCACTGTCGGCGCTCTGGTCATCGGGGACCAGTTCATACCCCGGCCCGGACAGCAGGCTGCGGAGGTTGGGCACGTGACCGGCGGGGTTGCCACGCGCCGTGCTCCGCAGCCTGCTCTCCCGACCCCCCCCACCAGGCGCTGCTGGCGTTTCGCCGGGCGGCGACCCGCCCCTAGCAGCCACCGCGATCCACGTACCCGGTCGCCCTGGCCCTCAATCTGTGCGGCGGGCGGGACTCCCCCGACGGTGCGCGGACGGCGGGCAAGATCGGGGGATGGCCGACCCGCTCGAGCAGCCCCGGTCCCCGCAGGGGGGATTCGTGGGCGGGCGCCTGCTCGTCGCCGCTCCACAGCTCGAGGATCCGAACTTCACGCGCACGGTGGTGCTCGTGCTCGAGCACGACGAGCCCGGCGCCGTGGGAGTGGTGCTCAACCGCCCGTTGCACGTCGAGGTGGGTGAGATCCTCGAACCCTGGGCCGAGCTGGCCGGAGCCAGTCCGCCGCCGGTGGTGTTCTCGGGCGGTCCCGTCTCCCCCGACGCCGTCATCGGGCTGGCCCGCTCGCCCTCGCCCGGACCGCAGTGGCGGCCCGTGGCGGGCGCCGTGGGGGTGGTCGACCTCTCGCGTCCCCCGATCGACCAGCCCACGGCGCTCGACGCCGTGCGGCTCTTCTCGGGCTACGCCGGTTGGGGCCCGGGCCAGCTCGAGGGCGAGCTCGAGGTGGGGGGATGGTTCGTCCTCGACGCCGTGGAAGACGACCTGCTCAGTCCCCGCCCCGAGCGG
>JBJKRZ010000329.1:0-16271 GCA_046704365.1 Acidimicrobiales bacterium
GTGCCTGCTCGCTAGACCACAATGACTGGCTCTACACGATCCCCAGCGCCCGGCGCCGGGACGCCTACGAGCACATCGCTCCCGATCTCGTCGGCAACGGTTCGCGATTCGTCGTCTCCGAGATGGCGGGCCGGTCGACCCTGGCTTTCAAGGCGGAAGAGCTGGGCCTGGACATGGACTCCGGGGCCGTGGCCGAGGTGCTGGAGACGCTCAAGACGCTCGAGCACCGCGGCTACCACTTCGAGGTGGCCGACGGCTCCCTCGAGCTGTTGCTGCGACGCGCCACGGGCTGGGAACCGGAGTACTTCGAGCTCGAGTCGTTCCGCGTCATCGCCGATCACGACCGGCGGCATCTCACCGAAGCCACTGTCAAGGTGCGCATCGGTGAGGAGCGCATCCTGGCCGTGGCTGAGGGCAACGGCCCCGTCAACGCCCTCGACTCCGCCCTGCGCTCGGCCATCGGCGCGCACTATCCCGAGCTCGCCGGCATCCACCTCGTCGACTACCGGGTACGCGTGCTCGACAGCGGCAAGGGCACGGCGGCGGTCACGAGGGTGCTCATCGACAGCACCGATGGCGAGGTGGTATGGACGACCATCGGCGTGTCGGAGAACATCATCGACGCCTCCTGGCAGGCCCTGTTCGACTCCATCGTCTACGGTCTGCTCCACAGCAGGTCCCGCCAGGCGCCAGCCGAACCGGATGGTCGAACTGAGGAAAGATGACCCAGCCCAGCTACGTCCCCATCGTCGAAGCCGACCAGGTCCGCCCCGCCTACCACCTGCGCACCCCGCTGCCGTGGCGGGCAGATCGGGTGGCCGACCTGCGCACCCCCGGCCAGCCCCGTGGTCGCGAGTTGGGCGTCCCCGGTCCCGACCAGGGATATGCCCTGCTCCTGGCCGAGCGCCTTTTCGAGAGCCGGCTCGAGCTGACCCCCGGTGTCAGCGCCGAGGACGCCCTGGCCGCGGCGGCCGAGGTTGCCAGTGCCCGCGCCGCTCTCTTCGGGCGGGCACCGGTGGCTCGCGACGTCGAGACGGCGTTGCAGCTCTTCGGCTTTCTGGGCGACGCCCCCGAGGACCTGGTCGCCTGGCGGACCCCGTTCTTCCAGGCCGCCGCCCATCACTACGAGCAGCGGCGCCGCATCGTGGACTGCATTCCCGAGTCCACCCTGAGGTTGACGCCCGAGCAGGTCCATGCCCGCCTGTCGGGGTGGCGGGACCTCCTCATCGTCCCTGCCCCCGCCTGAGGTCCCTAGCCGATGGACCAGGACATGGACCAGGACATGGACCAGCCTTCGGCCGCCTTCGCCCTCACCGAGGCACAGGAGGACTTTCGCGCCGCCCTGCGCCAGATGTGCGAGGACCGCATCGCTCCCTATGCATCGCAGGTGGACGCCGAGGCAGCCTTCCCCTGGGAGGGCTTCAAGGCCTGCGTCGAGATGGAGCTCCCCGCTCTGGGGCTTCCGGTGGAGTACAGCGGTGCGGGAGCGGACCACGTCACCCAAGCCGTCATGGTCGAGGAGATCGCCCGGGTCTGTGCTTCGACGAGCGTCACGATGGTCATCTCCAAGCTGGGGATGATCCCCATCGTGAACTGGGGCACAGAGGAGCTCAAGCGCCGTTACGTCCCGCGCGTGGCCGCCGGTCAGGCCCAGGCCAGCTACTGCCTGTCGGAGGCTGACGCCGGGAGCGACGTGGCGGCCATGCGCTGCCGGGCGGTGCGCGACGGCGACCACTACGTCTTGTCGGGGTCGAAGTACTGGATCACCAACGCCGGGGTTTCCGACACCTACACGGTCTTCGCCAAGACGGATCCCGAGGCCGGTCACCGAGGCATCAGCTGCTTCCTCGTCGAAGCCGACTGGGGCGTGCGTGTGGCCAAGCTCGAGGAGAAGATGGGCCTGCGGGGCAGCCCGACCGGGGAGATCGTGCTCGACGACGTGCGCGTGCCGATCGCCAACCGCATCGGCGAGGAGGGCCAGGGGTTCACCATCGCCATGCACACTCTGGACCGCAGCCGGCCGACCATCGGTGCCCAGGCGGTGGGGATCGCTCAGGGAGCGCTCGACCATGCCATGGCCTACATGGGCCAGCGCAAGGCCTTCGGGCAGGCAATTGCCGAGTTCCAGGGTCTGCGCTTCATGGTTGCCGACATGGCCATGCGCACTGAGGCCGCTCGAGCTCTGGTCTACCGCGCCTGTTCGCTCGTCGACGCCAGGGACCCCGGTGCAGAGCTGAGCGTGGCGGGGGCCATGGCCAAGTGTTTTGCTTCCGACACCGCCATGTCGGTGGCCACCGACGCTGTCCAGTTGCTAGGTGGGTACGGGTACACCAAGGACTTCCCGGTGGAGCGTTCCATGCGCGATGCCAAGGTCACGCAGATCTACGAAGGCACCAACCAGATCCAGCGGGTCGTGATCTCCAAGCACCTGCTCGGGTAGACACGGCGCCGAGCCCACGGCGCCTCCCACGGCGCCAGCGACACGGCGCCGAGCCCACGGCGGGCGAGGGCGCCCGCTCATCGCCGGGTCAGGACCCGCCCGTGGCCCTCACGGGTGACCCGTGGTAGCAGCCCAGCGTGTACGGGTACTCAGTCGTGATGTCGTAGTGGTACATCACGACGGACTTCCCGTCCCACGTGATCCGGCTCGTCCTCCCGTGGCACGGGTCCAGGTCGGCGTCGGTGGGCAGGTTGCCCTTCGCGTCGCGCTCGACGTAGATGCCGTAACCGTCGAGCGCATAGCCCACCAGAGTCGAAGATCCGGCTTGTGTGGAAGCCCCCAGGCACGGTGAATAGGTGTGGTAGTGGTACATGTCCTGGGCCTGGGGGTGGCCGTTGCAGGAATCTTGGATCTCGTGAGCACCGGCGTCGTGGCCGGCAGCGTCGAGGGCGTCGAAGAACACCACTCCGTCGGTCGAGATGCCGATGGGGCCCAGCCCGAGGCAGCTGCGCGTCGTGGCTGCCACGGGATCGGCCGGCAGGGTCCACGACAGGGATTGGGCCGCCACCGAGTTCGGGTTCCTGTCGTACTGGTAGGCGGGGTCGCTGGGGGTTATGGGGAAGTTCCCCGTCGTCGCCCCCGAGGGCAGGTCGTTGGTGGTGACGGTCCGGCGGCTTCCCGAGAGGGCGAAGCTGTGCGACGCGTTGGGCCAGCTGTTCGTCCCTCCCACCCGGATCTTGCTGGCCGAGTCCCAGGTGCCCGCAGCGGCGTCGATCCACGGCTCGCTCCCCGTGGCACCTCTCCCGTTGAACTGGGTCGTGCACGAATCGACATAGCCGACCTGTGGGGTCGTTGAGACTTTCCCGTCACCGATCGGTATGGTGTCTGGCGAGACCGGGCTCCCCGACCAGGCTGTCACCCCCGAGCCGGTGGACGACCCGGGGATCGAGGTGGTCGAGACGGATGACACTGTCGTCGACGTCGCAGAGGAACGAGCCCCCGTCGTCGTGCCGCACCCGCTGAGAACGAGGAGGGCGATCGCCGCTACGACAGAGCGCCACTGAGCCGATACCCCCTGCATGGCCCACCGTACCTCGCCGTCGGGCCGTCAATGCGCCCAGGAGGACGAGATCATGCGAGTCTTCGTGACAGGAGCCACCGGCGTCCTCGGTAGGCGCGCCGTCCCTCTTTTCGTACAGGCCGGCCACCAGGTCACCGGTGTGGCCCGCTCCGCTGCCAAGGCGAGTCGGTTACGGGCTGCCGGTGCTGAGGCCGTGGACCTCGACCTGTTCGACCCGCAGGCTCTGGGCTCCGCCCTCGTGGGGCAACAGGTCGTGTGCAATCTGGCCACCCACATCCCCCCGCTCTCCAAGGCCGCCCTGCCCTCAGCCTGGAAGGAGAACGACCGCATCCGCACCGAGGTGTCGCGCAACCTGGCCGACGCCGCATTGGGGAGCGGGGTCGAGCGCTACGTCCAGGAGTCGATCGTCTTCGTCTATGCCGACGGCGGAGACCACTGGATCGACGAGGACGGCACTGTCGATCCTGTCTCCTACACACGCTCGGCGTTGGCGGCTGAGTCGCAAGCGCGCCGTCTCACCGAGGCTGGGCGTGTGGGTGTCGTTCTTCGCTTCGGCATGTTCTACGGACCCGACAGCAGCCACACCCGGGCTGCACTGAGAGCGGCGCGTTGGGGCGTCGGCTCGGCCATGGGACCGCCCTCGGCATACGGCTCAGCCCTGCATCTCGACGACGCCGCAGCTGCCGTGGTGGCTGCCCTCGCAGTCCCGGCCGGCACCTACAACGTGGTCGACGACGAGCCCCTCACCAATGCCGAGCAGATGGCCGCCCTCGCTGCGGCCATCGGGGCAAAGAGGCTGTGGTCGCCTCTGTCCTTGCTCGCCTCTGTGGGCGGCCGTCTCACCGCGGCGATGTCACGCTCACAGCGCGTGTCGAACCGCCGCTTCAAAGAGGTCTCGGGATGGACTCCGCGGTACTCCAGTCCACGCCAAGGGTGGACGGCCACCGTCGAGGCGACGGGCCGCACTTAGCGCCACCGCTCCGCCACCGCTCCGCCACCGCTCCGCCTGCTCGGCCACCGCTCCGGCTCCGCCGGCCAGGGACGGTTCACAACCGGGGCCCTCGGATCGCACAACCCCTGAACGACGCCTTCAGGACCGAGGGCGGCCCAGCCGCCCCTTCGCCGGCGTGCAGGGCGTGGAGAGTTCGTTGGAGCGTGCAAGCTGGCACCCGTTTTCGCCCCGTTCGCAAGGGTGCCGGTCCGGGGCGGTTCTTCCCACGACAGCCAGGCGGCCCCGTCGTCCCTCCCTCGTCCGTTGCGCCCTTCTTCCCGGCGCCCGTAGGCACGAGACCTCCGAGGGCTGGATCCGCCTGGGCAGTTTCGGGGAGGCGAGGAGGCGGAGGAAATGGACAGGGCGAAGATGATGGTCGTCGCCGCCTCCGCAGTGCTGGCCCTGGCCGCGTCGAGCGCCGCTTCAGCTCACTCCGCTCGTCCCGCGTCGACGACCCCGGTGACCCACCAATCGGTGACGACCGGCGCCGGCCGACAGCAGCGCAGCGGCGTGGGAGGTCACCTCGCGAGCGCCGGCGATCGGTCGGGGGTCGTCGCCTCCCGGCCGGCGAGCGCCTTCGCCGAGATGGCCCTCGAAGCGAGGCCGGGATCCTTCATCGAACGGCCGCCGGCGCCGCCTGTGGTGCCGGCGACAGCCGCGGCGCCCGATACTGCGTCAGGGTGGGGATGCCAGGCGGCTCTAGCATACCTTGCCGCCCACGCCGCCCCCGGGTTCAGCTTCGCCTGCCCTGGTTACGCCTTCGGCCGCCAGGCCATGACCTGCATGAACGACCCGCCGTACTGCGCAGCCGGGGAGGACGTCATCGTCATCGCCGATCCCTGCCCCGCCGCTTACATGAACGAGGCCTCCAACAGCCGGGTCTTCTCCGGGCTCTCCGACGCCCCGATCGACCCCTACGGCTACTGCGCCTCCTGACCGCATCTCCTGCGCCTCCCGACCCCCGCTCCTGCGCCTCCCGACCGCCCCTACTGCGCCTCCCGACCCCGCTCAGGCCCGCTCCTCCCCGGAGCTAGAACAGGTTCTATACTCATGAGCCCGGCTGGCGAGCTCGGTTTCCACGCGGGCGACGTGGAGCGGGCGGCCGCAGAGATGGAGGCAGCAATGGGAACCCCGGTCATCGTGGAAGCGCTTCGCACGCCGATCGGCAGGCGCAACGGCGCCCTGGCGGGGTTCCACGCTGCGGAGCTTCTGGGGATCACCCAGGTCGAGGTCGTCAAGCGCGCTGGTCTCGATCCGGCCGAGGTCGAGCAGGTCGTCGGCGGATGCGTGACCCAGGCCGGCGAGCAGGCCTCCAACGTCACCCGCACCGCCTGGTTGAGCCAGTCGCTGCCCTACGAGGTGGCGGCCACCACCATCGACTGCCAGTGCGGATCCTCCCAGCAGGCCAACCACTTCGTGGCCAATCTGATCGCCGCCGGCGCCATCGACGTGGGTATCGCCTGCGGCGTGGAGGCCATGAGCCGGGTGGGCCTGGGGGCGAACGCCCTCAACGGCCCGGGGCGCTCCCGGCCCGACGACTTCCCCTGGGACATGCCCGACCAGTTCGGGGCGGCCGAGCGCATCGCCCAAAAGCGCGGCATCACCCGGGAGCAGGTCGACGCCTTCGGACTGGTGTCACAGCAGAAGGCGGCCCGGGCCTGGGCCGAGGGCCGCTTCGACCGGGAGGTCGTGCCCGTCGAGGCGCCCGTGCCAGGCGCCGACGGACACATCGCCGAGCGCCAGGTGGTGACCCGAGACGGCGGCTTGCGCGATACCTCCCCTGAGGCCCTGGCCTCGCTCAAGCCTGTTCTGCCCGACGGCATCCACACAGCGGGCAACTCCTCGCAGATCTCCGACGGCGCCGCCGCCGTGCTGTGGATGTCGGAGGAGCGCGCCAAGGTTGCCGGCCTGCGGCCCAGGGCCCGCCTGGTTGCCCAGGTGCTCGTCGGCTCCGACCCCTATTACCACCTCGACGGCCCTGTGGAGGCGACTCGCAAGGTGTTGGCCAAGGCCGGCATGACCATGGCTGACATCGACATCTTCGAGGTGAACGAAGCCTTCGCATCGGTGGCGTTGTCGTGGGCCCAGGTGCACGGACCGGACATGGACAAGGTGAACGTGAACGGTGGGGCCATCGCCCTGGGTCATCCCGTGGGGGCCACGGGCAGCCGGCTCGTCACCACAGCGCTGCACGAGCTCGAGCGGCGCGACGCCACGTTGGCCCTCGTGACGATGTGCTGCGGAGGGGCCCTGGCCACCGGTTCGGTCATCGAGCGCCTGTAGAGGGCGTCGAGGCACTCGGGACTCGGGGAGCAGGGGAGATGGCGGGGACCGAGCACCTGCTGTTCGAGCGGCACGGCGCAACCGCTGTGGTCACCATGAACCGGCCAGAAGCGCGCAACGCCCTGAGCCTGCCCATGCTCGTGGGGATGGCCGACGCCTGGGAGGAGATCGACGGCGACGACGGCATCCGTTGTGCCGTGCTCACGGGGGCAGGCGGCACTTTCTGCTCGGGCATGGACCTGAAGTCCATGTCCGGCCCTGACGCCGAGCGCTACCAGGACAGGACGAAGGCCGATCCCGACCTTCACTGGAAGGCCCTGCTGCGCCACTACCAGCTGCGCAAGCCGCTCATCGCCGCCGTGGAGGGCTGGGCGGTGGCGGGCGGGAGCGAGATCCTCCAGGCCACCGACATCCGCGTGGCAGGGGAGAGCGCCAAGTTCGGCGTGTTCGAGGCGCGCCGTGGGTTGTTCCCGCTCGGCGGATCGACGGTCAGGTTGCGTCGCCAGATTCCCTTCACCATGGCCATGGACCTGTTGCTCACCGCCAGGGAGGTCTCCGCCGAGGAGGCCCTCCGCATCGGGCTCGTGGGCCGGGTCGTCGCTGACGGCACGGCGCTCGAGGAGGCGCTCGCCATCGCCGAGGTCATTTGCGCCAACGGGCCGCTCGCCGTCGAGGCAATCAAGCGCTCGGTGCGCGAGACCGAGGGGCTCCCCGAGGCCCAGGCGCTCCAGGTCGAGCTCGAGATCGGCATGCCCGTCTTCGCCACCGAGGACGCCGCCGAGGGCCAACGGGCCTTCGCCGAGAAGCGGGCTCCCCGGTACCGCCGCCGTTGAACCGCCCTGAGGAGGCTGCGGCGGGCGAGGTGGACGATGCCGGCGTGGTGTCGGACTTCGGCATCTCGGCCCGGCGGGGGCGTGGGCCAGCTGCTCCTGACGAGCAAGCGGGCACGGCCGAGGCCCACGACGCCCGTTTCGAGGTCGCCGGTGCGCTGCGACGCATCGTCTCGGTCCTGGTGGGCCGGCCCGTCCCCGACGCCGTGCTGTCCGAGAGCGCCGAGGAGCTCCGGAGGCTGGCCAGCCCGAAGACGGGCTTCGGGGCTCGGCCTCCTTCGACTACCAGTACGAGGGCCCGCCCGGCTGCGTCCACGGCGGGGTCATCGCCCTCGTGTTCGACGAGCTCCTGGGTGCGGCCAACATCGCCGCCGGGTGCCCGGGGATGACGGGCACGCTCACGGTCCGCTATCGCAAGCCCACCCCCCTGCGCACCAAGCTGCGGCTGGAGGCGTGTTGTACCGGGCGCCAGGGGCGCAAGATCATGACGCGGGGTGGCATCTACCGTGGCGACGAGCTGCTGGCGGAGGCCGAAGCCATATTCATCGAGCTGGTGCCCGAGCGGTTCCTCCAGATCCTGGGGGCGAGCCCCGAGGCGCCGGCACCGGGGCCGGCTCTCTGAAGGCCACGCAGCGTGCCCGGCGTGGCGCCCCTGCTCCAGGCACGGTCCCTTCCTGCCGATACCTTGGACGAATGGCCGGCGCGGGCACCGGCCCGTCGCGAGGACGGCTCCCTTGGGCGACCAGCAACAGCACAGCCGACCCGGCCCCCGCAGGCCGGCGCCGGGTCGCGGAGTCGACGCGCCTGTGACGGAGGCACCTGGGGCTGGTGGCGTGGAGATCGGCGACGAGGACCTGAGGACCTTTCTCGACCTCTCCTCTGAGCTCTTCGGCGTCTTCGACCCCCAAGGCGGCCTGGTGTGGTGCAACCCGTCCGTGGCGGCCGTGCTGGGGTACCAGCCCGAGGAGCTCAGCCGGGTGGAGCTGTCCGCCTTGGTCCACCCCGACGACCTCGGTGCCCCGACCGACGACCTGGAGGACTTCCCCCGGGACGGGTCCATGCTCACCCTGGAGGTGCGCTGCCGAACCAAGGAGGGGGGCTGGCGCTGGCTCGAGTGGTCGGGTTCCTGGGAGGAGTCCTCGGGCCTGCTCTACGGCGCCGCTCGAGACGTCACCGCCCAACGCCGGGCGCGGGCCACGCTCGTGGAGAACGAGCGGCTCATGCAGGCCATCCTGGACCACTCCGAGTCCGCCGTCTACGTGAAGGACCTCGAAGGGCGTTACGAGCTCGTCAACGACTCCTTCCTGCGCATCCTGGGGCGCCAGCGCTCCGATGTCGTCGGCAAGTCGGCCCGGGAGCTGTGGGGTGAGGAGGCCTCGGCCTCCCTGGCGGCCGACCGGGCGGTCCTCGAGGGAGGAGACGCCCTCACCACCGACGTCGTCGTAGGGCTGGGCGACTCGGAACACACCTACATGACCACGCGCTTCCCGGTGCTCGATGCCGAAGGGGTGACCGTGGGGATCGCCGCCATAGCCACCGACATCACGGAGCGCTCGGAGATCCAGCGCCGTCTCGTCGAGCGCCAGAGGCTGCTCGACACCATGGTGAGCGCCTGTCCCGACATCGTCACCATCCTCGACGGCAACGGGCGTGTGCAGGCGGTGAGCCTTGCTTCGAACCGGATCCTGGGTTACGACCTGGGTGACTCCGTGCACGAGGAGCTCGAAGCCCTGGTCCACCCTGACGACCTCCCTGCCATCTACCGGGAATACGGTGCCCTGCTCGACGGGCGAGCGTCCCAGCTCGACATGCGGTACCGGGTCCGCCACCGCGACGGCCACTGGGTGACCCTCGACACGCGAGGCCAGGCCGTCGTGGGCGGAGACGGGAAGGCCGAGGGGGCCGTGGTGGTGTCGCGTGACGTGACGGCCGATCTCGCCTTCGAGCAGGAGCTCGAGGCGGCTGTGGACGAGGCGGAGCGGGCGAGCACGGCCAAGAGCGAGTTCCTGTCGCGCATGAGCCACGAGCTGCGCACACCTCTCAACTCTGTGCTCGGGTTCGCCCAGTTGCTCGGCATGGAAGATCTCGACGACCAACAGGAGGAAGCGGTCGGTCATATCCTGCGGGCCGGCCAGCACCTGCTCAACCTCATCGACGAGGTCCTGGACATCGCCCGAATCGAGTCGGGCCGCGTCGACATAGCCGTCGAGCCGGTGGAGATGACCGACGTGGTGGGCGACGCCGTCGACCTGAGCCGTCCGCTGGCGGAGAAGCGGGGCGTGGCGCTGGAGGTCGATCTCCAGGGTTGTCCGCCCACCCCGTTCGTGAGTGCCGACCGCCAGCGGCTCCTCCAGGTCCTGCTCAACCTGTTGTCCAACGCCGTCAAGTACAACCATCCGCTGGGTCGCGTGGTGGTGTCCGTGTCCGTCGAGGACGGACGGGGCCTCATCACCGTGGCCGACACCGGGCCCGGGATCGCGCCCGAGGACGCCCACCGGGTGTTCCAGCCCTTCGACCGCCTCGGTGCCGAGCGCAGCGGCGTGGAAGGCACAGGTGTCGGCCTCGCCCTGGCCAAGCACCTGGTCGAGCAGATGGGCGGGTTGATCACCCTGGAGTCGGAGCCCGGGGCGGGAGCCACCTTCACCGTGTCCTTGCCGGCCACCCGCCGACCTGAGCCGTCGCTGTCGGGCGCGCTGCCCACTGTTCGAAGCCGGGTCGCCGGCGGAGGCCTGCGCGTGCTCCACATCGAGGACAACCTGGCCAACCTCGAGCTCGTGGAGCAGATCATGTCGCGCTCTGGCTCCGTCGAGTTGCGGGCGGCCATGTACGGGAGCCTGGGCCTGGAGCTGGCCCGCGAGCACCGTCCCGATCTGGTCCTGCTCGACCTCCATCTCCCGGACATGTCCGGCTCCGAGGTCCTCGAGCGGATGCGTCACGATCCAAACCTGGCTGAGGTCCCGGTCGTGGTGGTGAGCGCCGATGCCACGCCCACGCAGGTGCGCTCGTTGCAGAGGAGCGGCGTGCTGGCCTACCTCACCAAGCCTATCGACGTGGCCGAGCTGCTCAGAGTGGTCGAGTTGGTGGGCGCCGGAGCAGCCCAGTGAGCAGGACGTCGCCTCCGACCGCCGTCGGCCTGCGCCCGCCCTCGGGGTTGGCGCTTCGGACCGTGCTCGACCTCTCACGCCAGGTGCTGTGCCTCTGCGACCCTGCCGGACGCTTGCTGTGGTGCAACCTCGGCTTCGAGCGGGCCTTGGGGTACGGGCCGGGGGAAGTGCTCGGCCGCCTTGTCGGTGACCTGGCCGACGACGAAGGGCGGGAGCTGCTGGCCGAGGCATGCACGGGCGGCGGCGGCACAGCAGAGCGCTCGGCGCTGGTCCGGATGCGTCGCGCCGACGGCAGCGTGCGGACGATCGACTGGCGTCTTCGCGTCGACCCCGCCAAGGGTCTCGTGTTCGCCGCCGGCCGGGACGTCACCGACAGGCTGGCCGCCGACCAGGCCATCCGCTCGAGCGAGGCGCGGCTGCGTGCCATCGTGGACCACTCGCCGTCGCCCATCTTCGTGAAGGACCTCCAGGGCCGCTACCTCCTGGCCAACGAGGCGTGGTGCCGTCTCGTCGGCCGGGAGCCCGAGGAGGTGATCGGACGGGGCGACGTCGACATCGATCCCGCCATGGCCACCTGCCTGGCCGACATCGAGGGTCAGCTGGCCACCCGGGCGTCGGTGACGGCGGACCTGCACCTGAAGACGCTGTCCGGGCGTCACGACTTGATGGTCTCGTTGTTCACGCTGTCCGACGAGGACGGCAACCGTTTCGCCGTGTGCGGCATCGCTGCCGACATCACCGAGCGCAAACAGGTCGAGCTGACCTTGCTGGAGCGCCAGCGCCTGCTCGACGCCGTGCTCGGGGCCAGTCCCGACATCATCTCCCTGATCGACGAGAGCGGGCACGTCCAGAGCATCAGCTTGGCGGAGCAGTCCATGCTCGGCCACCGGCACGAGCGCCCCACGGACAGCGAGCTCTTCTCTCTCGTCCACCGCGACGACTTCGACGACGCGGCTTCGGCCTTCATCGCCATGGTCACCGGCAGCCGGAGCCAGCTGCACGTCCGCTACAGGGTCCGCCACGCCGACGGGCGGTGGATCACAGTCGACTCCAGGGCACAGGCCGTGACCGACGACAGCGGCGGCTTTCGCGGCGCCGTGGTGGTGACGCGCGACGTCTCGGCTCGCCTCGACTTGGAGCTCCGGCTCCAGGAGCTGCGGCGTTCGGCCGAGCAGGCCAGCAGGGCAAAGAGCGACTTCCTGTCCCGAATGAGCCACGAGCTGCGGACGCCGCTCAATGCCATCTTGGGGTTCTCCCAGCTGCTGCAGATGGACGACCTCGGCGTCCAGCAGGCCGAGGCGGTGGACCACATCTTGCGCGCCGGGCGGCACCTGCTCGAGCTGATCAACGAGGTTCTCGACATCGCCCGGATCGAGACAGGCCATCTGGAGCTGTCCTCGCGGCCGGTACTCGTGTCCGACGTGGTGGCCGAGGCCGTCGCCTCCGTGGGCCCCGTGGCCGACAAGGCGGAGGTGGGGGTGCAGAGCGCGGTGGGGACCGAGGAGGCCCTGGCGGTCCTCGCCGACCGCCAGCGGCTCGTGCAGGTGCTGGTGAACCTGGTGTCGAACGCCGTCAAGTACAACCGCCCCGGGGGCAGGGTCGACATCTCCTGCGAGCTCACACGCGCCGGTCGCGTGCGCGTGGCCGTCGCCGATACCGGCCAGGGGATCCGGGCCGAGGACCTTCAGGGGGTGTTCGAGCCCTTCAACCGCCTGGCCGCCGCCCAGTCAGGGGTGGAGGGGACGGGCGTGGGCCTGGCCCTGGCCAAGCACCTCGTGGAGCGCATGCAGGGGAGCGTGGAGGTGGAGTCGGTTCCGGACGTGGGCAGCACCTTCTTCGTCGAGCTGCCCATGGCGGTGCTCCCCGAGGGCGCCCGGGCCGGCGCCCAGAGGCGCCCGGGGCAGGGTCCCTCGGCGCCCAGCTTCCGGGTGTTGCTCGTCGAGGAGAGCCTCCAGAGCCTGGAACTGGTGGAGCGGGTGCTGTCGCGTCGCCCCGGCGTGCTGGTGCTCGGCGCCACGAACGGGCGGATGGCGCTGGACCTGGCCCGCGAGCACCGGCCCGACCTGGTCTTGCTCGACCTCCAATTGCCCGACGTCGAGGGGCCGGCGCTGCTCGAGCAGCTGGGGGAGGACCCCGTCACGGCTTCCATCCCCGTGGCCGTCATCTGCGCCGAGGATTCGGGCGGGCAGGTGCGCCGGCTGCTCGGCCGGGGGGTCGCCGGTCAGCTGGCCAAACCCGTCGACGTGCGGGCCCTGCTCTCGTTGGTCGACGCCGCCCGAGCCGCCGCCGGCAAATAGGGCCGGCAAACCCGAGCCGCCGCCGGCAAATAGGGCCGGCAGACCCGGGCCGCCGTCGGCAAATAGGGCCGCCAGACCGGGCCGGCGGACAGGGCCCGAGCAGCCCACGCCAAGGGCGGGTCAGATGGCCCGCTGGCGGCCCTCCCAATAGGGGTCACGCAGCTTGCGCTTGTAGAGCTTGCCGTTGGGGTCCCGCGGCATGTCGTCGGTGAAGTCGATGCTCTTGGGGGTCTTGAACCTGGCCAGGCGCCCCTCGCAGAACGCCAGGATGTCGCCGGCCAGCTCCTCGGTGCCCTCCACGCCGTCGACGGGCTGGACGACGGCCTTCACCTCCTCGCCCCAGTCGTCGTGGGGGATGCCGAAGACGGCGGCGTCCACCACCTTGGGGTGCGAGAGCAGGACGTTCTCGATCTCGGCCGGGTAGATGTTGGCCCCGCCCGAGATGATCATGTCGGTCTTGCGGTCGCACAAGAAGAGGTAACCGTCCTCGTCGAGGTAACCGATGTCGCCCACAGTGAAGAACTTGCCGATGCGGTTGCTCTCCGTCTTCTTCTTGTCCTTGTGGTACTCGAAGTCACCCGCCTGCATCGCCATGTAGACGGTTCCGATCTGGCCGGGGCCCAGTCGTCCGCCCTCGTCGTCGAACACGGCGATCTCCGAGATGGGCCAGGGCTTTCCCACCGTCCCCGGCTTTTTCAGCCATTCCTCGGTGGTGACGATGGTGCCGCCACCCTCGGAGGCGGCGTAGTACTCGTCGATGACAGGGCCCCACCAGTCGATCATCTGATGCTTGGTGTCGACCGGGCACGGCGCCGCGGCGTGGATCATGTGGCGCAGCGACGAGAGGTCGTAGCGGTGCTTGGCCTCCTCGGGTAGGGCCAGCAGGCGGTGGAACTGGGTGGGGACCATGTGCGAATGCGTCACGCGGTAGCGCTCGATGAGCTCGAGCATCCCCTCGGCGCTCCACTTGTCCATGACCACGACGCAGTGGCCCATGTGGATGGCGGCCCCGGCGAAGCGGAGCACGGCCGTGTGGTAGAGGGGCGAGCCCACGATGTGCACGTTGTCGTCGCGGGGCGCGATTCCGAAGAGGAGCAGGATGCCGGCCAGGGCGATGGCCATCTCGTCGGGGTCGGCACCCGACAACCCACGGCGCACGCCCTTCGGGTTCCCTGTCGTCCCCGAGGTGTAGTTCATGGTGTCGCCCAGCTTGCGGTTCTCGGGCGTGTCGGTGGGCTCGGCGTCGCGGACGGCGGTGTAGGAGCTGAAGCCGTCGACGTGCCCCACGGCCAGGCGACGCTCGGCGGGGACGGCGGCCTCGTCGGCGGCCTGGCGGCACACCTCGGCGAAGCGCTCGTGGCCGACGAAGACCTTGGCCCCGGAGTCCTTCAGGATGTAGGCGACCTCGGGGCCCACCAGGTGGTGGTTGATGGGCACGATGTACATGCCCGCCTGGCCGCAGGCCAGGTAGATCTCGAACACCTCGGCGCCGTTGGGGAGCACGAAGGCCACGGCGTCGCCCTCGCCCACCCCGAGGGCCCGCAGGGCGTGGACCAGCTGGTTGGCCCGGCCCAGCAGCTCGCCCGCCTTCACCTCGGCGCCGTCGGGGGCCACCAGGGCCAGGTGCCCGGGATCCTCCCTGGCCATGGCCCAGAACCCGAAGTCGGTCACCGCCGGAGGGTAGAACACGTTCTCGCTATGATCAAGCGCTGGGCTGCGGACCAGGGAGGACGCGCCCAAGGGAGGACACGGGTGGCAGCAGGTTTCCTCGACGGGAAGGTGGTGGCCATCACCGGTGCCGGCGGCGGCATCGGCCGGGCCTGCGCGTTGGCCTGCGCGGCCGAGGGCGCCAAGGTCGTGGTGGCCGACATCGGCGTGGGCCTGGCCGGAGAGGACCCTCGGAGCGAGGTGGCCGACGCCGTGGTGGCCGAGATCACCGCCGCCGGAGGCGAAGCGATGGCCGCCGCCGAGGACGTGAGCACCATGGCGGGCGGTTCGCACATAGTGCAGGAGGCCCTCGACGCCTGGGGTCGCATCGACGGGGTGGTGACGGTGGCCGGCATCCTGCGCGAGCGGATGCTGTTCAACATGTCCGAGGACGAGTGGGACTCCGTGATCGCCACCCACTTGAAAGGGCACTTCACCGTGTTCCGTCACGCTGCCGCCGTCATGCGCAAGCAGGAGTCGGGCTCGCTCGTGGGCTTCACCTCGGGCGCCTTCGCCGGCAGCGTGGCCCAGGCCAACTACTCGGCGGCCAAGGGCGGGATCGTCTCCTTGGTGCGCTCGGCGGCAGCCGGCCTGTACCGCTACGGGGTGCGGGCCAATGCCGTGGCTCCCATCGCCCGCACCCGGATGTCGGCCAATGTTCCCATGGAGCTTGCCGAGATGGGTGAGCCAGAAGACGTCGCCCCCTTCGTCTGTTACCTCCTCTCCGACGCCTCGAAGGACGTGACCGGACAGGTGTACACGGTGGTGGGCGGGCGCATCGCCGTGTGGAACCAGCCGGCCGAGGTACGCGAGATGCGCAAGGAGGGTCGCTGGACCCCCGAGGAGATCGCCCAGCGCTTCGACGAGGTGGGGATGGAGCCCATGGGGCTCATCGACCGGCTGGAGCAGTACCGCCAGGCGGCGGCAGCGGGGGACAAGCCCAACGCCTGAGCGGCCGCCGACGGTGCCGGAGGGCGCTGGGGAGGGAGGGAGCCGGTGCGGTTCACCTATGCGGAGTCGATGACCGACCCGGCCTTCTACGTCCCGCTGGCCCGGGCCGCTGAGGAGGCCGGGTACCACTCCATGGTGGTGCCCGACAGCATCTGCTACCCGCAGGTCTCCGACACGCGCTACCCGTTCAACCCCGACGGCTCGCGGGAGTTCATCGAGGACAAGCCCTTCATCGACCCCTTCGTGCTGGCCGCCGCCCTGGGGTCGGTCACCGAGCGGTTGCGCTTCGTCACCTTCGTCCTGAAGCTCCCTATCCGCCACCCTGTGCTGGTGGCCAAGCAGGCCGCCTCGGTGGCGGCGCTCACCGGGAACCGCTTCGCCCTCGGGGTGGGGACGAGCCCCTGGCCCGAGGACTACGAGATCCTCGACGTGCCCTGGGAGGGCCGGGGGAGGCGCATGGACGAGTCCATGCAGGTGATCCGGGGCCTCACCGACCCCGCCGGCGGTTTCTTCGAGTTCCACGGCGAGGTCTACGAGCTGGCGCCCGTCAAGATGGCGCCGGTGCCGACCGAGCGCCTGCCCCTGCT
>JBJKRZ010000330.1:0-5403 GCA_046704365.1 Acidimicrobiales bacterium
TCGTCGGCATCGTGGGCAACCAGCCGGCGGTGCTCGCCGGGGTCCTCGACATCGATTCCTCGGAGAAGGCAGCCCGCTTCGTGCGCACGTGCGACGCCTTCAACATCCCGCTCGTGACGTTCGTCGACGTCCCGGGTTTCATGCCCGGCACCGACCAGGAGTACGGGGGGATCATCCGCCACGGCGCCAAGCTCCTGTACGCCTACTGCGAGGCCACCGTGCCCCGCATCCAGATCATCACGCGCAAGGCCTACGGCGGCGCCTACGTCGTCATGAACTCCAAGTCCATCGGGGCCGACCTGGCCTTCGCCTGGCCCTCGGCCGAGCTGGCGGTCATGGGCCCCCAGGGGGCCGTGGAGATCGTCTACCGCCGGGAGCTGGCCGAGGCGGCCGATCCCCTGGCCCGCCGTGACGAGCTGGTGGAGGAGTACACCGACAAGTACGCCAATCCCTATATCGCCGCCGAGCGCGGATACGTCGACGACGTGATCGACCCCACCGACACCAGGCGCGTGCTCATACAGAGCTTGCGGGTCCTCGCCTCCAAGCGCGAGGAGCTGCCGCGGCGCAAGCACGGCAACGTCCCGTTGTGAGCCCCGCCAGCGGTCCCAGGCCGGTGGTGGCGTCGGTGCGCCCCGAGCCCGATCCGGCGGTGCTGGCCGCCATCGTGGTGGCCGTGGAGGAGTGCTGGCCGAGGCCGGTCCCCTCCCCCCCGAAGCGCTCCACCACTTCCCTGTGGCGCTTCAGCGGCCGGTCGTGGGCCAAGCCCACCCCCATGCGCCGGGAGCGGCCCTGGAAGGGCGAGGTCCGCTGATCGTCTCGATCGGCGGCTCACGCCGTCTGTGCGGCGGCCGCCAGGCGCTCGACCTCGTCGACGGTCAGCTCCAAGGAGGCTGAGGGCAGGATCTGCGCCAGCTGCTCGGTGGTGCGGGCACTGGCGATGGGGGCGACGACCGTGGGGCGGGCCCGCAACCAGGCCAGCGACACGGCGGCCACGCTGGCGCCGTGGGTGGCGGACAGCTCGTCGAGGACCTCGAGCACGGCTGCACCGCCCTTGTCGAGATAGCCCGCTGCGCTCCCCGCCCGAGGCGAATCCACCGCGCCGCCGCCGGGCCGGTACTTGCCGGTGAGGAACCCCGTGGCCAGGGCGAAGTAGGGCAGGACGGCGAGGTCCCAATCCAGCGAGAGCGGGAGCAGCGTGCGCTCGAAGTCGCCCTCCATGAGGTTGTAGTGGGGCTGGAGCACGGTGAATTCCGCCAGGCCCAGCTCCCGCTGGATCTCCAGGACGGCCCGCAGGCGCTCGGGGCTGTAGTTGGACGCCCCCAGGTGGTGGACCACGCCCTCTCCGACCAGGGCGTCGAAGGCCCGAGCCGTCTCCTCGAGCGGGGTCTCGGCGTCGTCGAAGTGGGCGTAGTACAGGTCGATGTGGTCGCTCTGCAGGCGCTCCAGCGAGGCGCGCGCCTCCTTGTCGATGGTCTCGGGGCGGAGGTTGCGAACCTCGCCTCTGCCGCCGCCCACCTTGGTGGCGATCACCAAGCGGGCCCGGTTGGCACGGTCGGCCATCCACTGCCCGAGGATCGTCTCCGAGCGTCCGTGCTCGAGCAGGTAGGAGTTGGCCGTGTCGACGAAGTTGCCGCCGGCCGCCACGTAGGCGTCGAGCACGTCACGCGACTGCGCTTCGTCGGCGGTCCAGCCGAACACGTTGCCGCCCAGGCACAGGGGGAAGACGTCGAGTCCGCTACGTCCGAGGGTGACCATGTGCGCACCGTACCCAGCCGAGCGGCGGTCCAGCCTCTTCACCCCATCCTTGGGCACGGTTTCACAAGCAGGCCGCCGGCGGCACGGCCACGCGCGCCATGGCCCACCGGAGAACTGTCGGAATCACGTGACCGGCGATGACGCCACTTGTACGCTTTCGTACATTAGCGACGTCCGTCCGCCGACCGCATCTGATGTCGTTCGGAGCCACCCACCGGACCCATCCGTGGCAGGTCGATCGGCGCGCTGATGGCACGGTTCATCGACCTCACGCTGAACGGTGTCACCTACGGGATGATCTACGCGGCGGTGGCGCTGTCGCTTGTGCTCATCTGGCGAGGCACGCACATCATCAACTTCGCCCAGGGCGCCATGGCCATGGTCACCACCTACATCGCCTCGGCTGCCATCGAGCACAACGTGTCGTACTGGGTGGCCCTTGTCGTGGCTCTCGCCGCCGGCGCCGTCGTGGGCGCCGTCACCGAACGGCTCATCGTCCGCCCCGTCGAGCACGGGCCAGAGCTCAACCCGGTCATCGTCACCCTGGGCGTGCTCGTCGGCATCGAGGCGCTGGCCGGGATCATCTGGGGTGGCGGGCTTCGCTCGTTCCCCGCCTATTTCTCGCAGCTGGGCATCGTGATCGGTTCCCACAGGCTCGCCTTCTCGCACTTCGACGTGTACGTCCTGTGTTCCATCTTCGTGGTCATGGTCCTGCTCCTGATCCTCTTCCGCTTCACCCCACTGGGGCTGCGCATGCGCGCCAGCGCCTTCGGCCCCGAGGTCGCCCGCCTGTTGGGCGTGCGTGTCGGCCGCACCCTGACATTGGGGTGGGCGCTGGCCGGTGTGGTCGGGGCACTGGCCGGCGTCCTCGTGGCGCCCAAGCTGCTGCTCTCCCCCAATTACATGGACGCCGTGTTCATCTACGGGTTCACGGCCGCCGTGGTGGGCGGGCTCGACAGCCCGGCCGGGGCCGTCATCGGCGGACTGGGGACGGGCCTGGCCATCTCCTATGTGGGCGGGTACCTGGGTGCCAGCCTCGAGGTGCTCGGCGCTCTGGCCATCATCGTCCTGGTGCTCATGGTGCGCCCCCAGGGGATCTTCATGCGAGCCGGCCAGAGGCGGGTGTGACGGTGGGACGCCGGTCGATCCGGAGCTGGGCCCGCCTACCCGAGCAGCCCATGTTGCGACACCTGGTCTTCGCCGGGGCTGGCGCTCTGGTGCTCCTGGCCATCACCTCGGTCGTCGGTTCCTACAACGACTACCAGATCTCCCAGATCGGTCTGGACGCCATCGCACTGGGCGGTCTCACCGTGCTCACGGGCTCCAACGGGCAGATCTCCCTGGGACACGGGGCGTTCATGGCCATCGGGGCCTACGGCGCCGGCATGTTGCTCGTGCACACGAGCCTGCCCATCGGTCTGGCCCTGCTCGTGGCCGTGGTGGTCAGCGCCGCCGCCGGCGTGGTGATCGGGATTCCCGCCAGCCGCCTCCGGGGTCCGTACCTGGCCGGCATGACCCTGGCGCTGGCCATCGGACTCCCGGCCATCCCCATCAAGTTCAGCAGCGTCTTCGCCGGTGAGCAGGGACTGAGCATCCCCCCTCCCGTACCGCCGGGGAGCGTCGACCCCCAGCGGTGGCTGTCGTGGCTCACCCTGCTGCCCGTGCTGGCCATGTTCGTGCTCCTCGGAAACCTGATGCGCAGCCGCTTCGGACGGTCCTTCCGGGCGGTGCGCGACGACGAGGTAGCGGCCTCCCTGGTCGGGATCAGGGTCTCGCGTACCCAGGTGCTGGCCTTCGCCGTGAGCTCAGGCTGCGCCGGACTGGCCGGAGGGCTGCTCGGGCTCACGACGGGCGGGGTGATCCCCGACGCCTTTTCGGTCGGCCTGTCGATCTCGCTGCTGGCCGGCATGGTCCTCGGCGGCACGGGCAGCTTGCTGGGGGCGTGGTGGGGAGCGGTGCTCCTGGTGTACGTGCCGCAGTGGTCGACGTCGGTGGCAGGAAGCCTGAGCCTGTCCCCCGGGCAGAGCTCGAACTTGGCGCTGCTCTTCTACGGCGTCGTGCTCGTCGTGGTGATGCTGGCAGCCCCGTACGGGATCCAGGGGGGCCTCAACCGGCTGGCGGCCTTGGTCTCCCGCCGGCTCAGGGCTCGGGGGCTCGGCACGCTGATCGACGGGCAGACCCCTGCGGCCTCGAAGTCGTCGGGTTGATCGTCGAAGCAGTCACGAACACAAAGGGGAGGAAGCCATGAATCGAAAGCGTCGACACGGGATGAGGCGGCCGGCAGCCATGGCGGCGTTGATCGCCTTCGCGTTGGTGGCGACAGCCTGCTCGAGCAGTCCGAGCACGTCCGGAGTCGGGTCTGTGAAAGCGCTACCCAACAACACCGAGGGGGTGACCGCCTCCACCATCACCATTGGCACCACCCAACCACTGACAGGCCCGGCGGCGCCGGGCTATGACGAGATCGCCCCGGCGTCCAACGCCTACTTCAAGTACGTCAACGCCCACGGCGGGGTGTACGGGAGGTCGATCAACTACATCATCGAGAACGACATGTACGACCCGTCGCAGACGGCGACCCTGGTGCGCAAGCTGGTCCTCCAGGACCACATCTTCGCCGACGTAGGCCCTCTGGGAACGCCGACCACCCTGCAGGTGAAGGACTTCCTCAACACCGAAGGTGTTCCCGCCATCTTCGTCGAGAGCGGGTGCAACTGCTGGAGCGACCCGAAGCTGCCCTACACCTTCGGATGGCAGCCGCCGTACACCGACGAGGGCAAGCTCCTCGGCCAGTACGTGGCCCAGCACTTCGCCGGCGAGAAGGTCGGCTATCTCTACCAGGACGACGAGTTCGGCATGGACGGCGTGAAGGGGCTGGACAAGGAGATCCCGGCCTCTGACGTCGTGTCGCGCCAGACCTACACGGCGACGCCCCAGGCGCTGGCCGCCGGCCTGGGCAGCCAGATCTCGGCCATCAAGGCAGCGGGTGCCAAAGTGGTGGTCCTCTACACCATCCCGGCGGCCACCACCCTCGCCCTGCTGGCTGCGGCCACCATCGGCTATGCGCCCCAGTGGGTTTCGTCGTCGGTGGGGTCGGACCCGCCCACCCTGACCGGGCTGCTGTCCTCGTTCTCCAAGGGCCAAGCGGGCGCGTCCCTGCTCAACGGCATGATCTCGAACGCCTACCTGCCTCCGCTGACGGACAGCTCCAATCCCTGGATCACGGGCTTCAAGAAGATCCTGACCCAGTACGACCCGGGCGCTCCGTGGGACGGCAACACCGAGTACGGGCTGTCGTTGGCCTACGACTTCGTCCAGGCGCTCAAGGCGGCCGGGAAAAGCCTCACCCGCTCCGCCCTGGTGCAAGCCATCGAGCAGAAGGGGTCGTCGTTCGTCGATCCGGGACTGGTGCCCCTCACCTACTCGGCGACCGACCACTACGGGTTCCAGGGATCCGAGATCGTGCAGACCGAGGACAATGGCGCCACCATCAAGGTGCTCACCGGGCGCCTGGTGACGACGTTCAACGGGCCCATCACCCAGGACACCTCGTCGCGGGGGGCGCCACCGGCGAGCTTCGGGTCCTGAGCGGGCCCCTGGTGCCGGCCAAGCCCGGCCAGCGGTCGGGGGGGGGGGGGGGGGGGG
>JBJKRZ010000331.1:0-5547 GCA_046704365.1 Acidimicrobiales bacterium
CATTGTGCACGTGCACAACGGACGATGCTGGGATTTGTGTTACGGGGCCAGTGACAGATCGTTACCGCGTGATTACGATGCCGGAATGGCCCGACGAACACCGGCCGGGCGGGGGAGGCGACTTCGTGGGACCTGACAACCGGTCGGCGCCAGCCACGGCCGACCGCCGTTTCGGGCATCGCGGAGGTGCGCACACCGGTCCCGACGCTCCCGCCGGCCTGCGGATCGAGGAGCTGACCGTCCGTTTCGGCGGGTTGAGCGCCCTCGACGGGGTGTCTCTCGAGGTTGCTCCGCACGAGGTGGTGGGCCTGATCGGTCCCAACGGCGCCGGCAAGACGACGCTCTTCAACGCCATCACCGGTTTCGTGCGCCCCACTCACGGATCCATCACCTGGCAGGGCCAACCGCTCCGTCGGCACCGCGCCCACCACCTCGCACGCCTGGGCATCGCCCGCACGCTCCAGGGCGTGGGGTTGTGCCAAGGGCTCACGGTGCTCGAGAACGTCGCTTGCGGCGCCCAGCCCTCGCTGCACGCCGACTTCGTCTCCGCCCTCACCGGTACGTGGCGGTCCAGCCGAGAGGAGGGCCGGGTCAACGCCGAGGCGGCGGCCCTCCTGGCCGAGCTCGGCGTGGCCGAGTGGTCCGGACGATTGCCCGGTGCCCTTCCCTACGGGGTCCAGAAGCGGGTCGCGCTGGCACGGGCCCTCATGAGCCGGCCCAAGCTGCTGCTGCTCGACGAACCGGCCAGCGGTCTGTCCACCGCCGACATGGACGAGCTGTCGCAGCGGATCCTGCGGCTGCGCGACGAGATGGCCGTCCTCCTCGTCGAGCACCACATGGACTTCGTCATGTCCACCTGCGACCGCATCGTCGTGCTCAACTTCGGCCAGGTGGTGACGACCGGGACGCCCGACGAGGTCCAGGCCAGCCCCGAGGTCACGGCGGCCTATCTCGGCGAGCCGGTGGAGCCGGCGGAGGCGGTGACCGACGCGGGCGGTGCGGGCGGCGGGCTCACCGGCGCGGCGTACCGTGGGGACGTTGCGGGCTCGGCCGGGGCCGCCCCTGACCAGGACTCCACCGATGCTGCGGGTTGAGGGCCTGTCGGTCCGCTATGGCGCCATCCAGGCGCTCCAGGACGTCTCCTTCGAGGCCGCCGACGGGGTCATCACCACCGTCCTGGGCGCCAACGGCGCCGGCAAGACCACGCTCCTGCGGACGCTGAGCGGCCTCGTCCGCAGCCGGCAGGGCACCGCCACCTTCGACGGGGAGCTGCTGATCGGCAAGGACCCCGAGACAATCGCGCGCATGGGGATCGCCCACATCCCCGAGGGCCGCGGAGTGATCGCCGAGCTGACGGTCGACGAGAACCTTCGGCTGGGAACGCTCTACCGGATCGCCCGGGCCGACCGCAAGAAGGCGATCGAGGAGATCTACGATGTCTTCCCCCCGCTCGATTCCCGGCGCCACAGGTTGGCATCGACCCTGTCGGGAGGCGAGCGCCAGATGCTGGTCATCGGGCGTGCCCTCGTCTCCAAACCGCGTCTGCTCCTCCTCGACGAGCCGTCGCTCGGGCTGGCGCCCATCGTCACCGCGCAATTGATGGCCACCCTGCGCCGGCTCACCAGGGGTCAGGGCATCGGTGCCGTCCTGGTCGAGCAGAATGCCAACAGCGCCCTGTCGGTGGCCGACTGGGCCATCGTGCTCAACCTCGGCCGGGTGGTCCTGGCCGACAAGCCGGCGCGCCTTGCCGCCGACACCGACCTTCGACACCACTACCTGGGGTTCTGATCGGCGTGAGGCTCTTCGTCAACATTCTCCTGAGCGGCGTGGCACAGGGAATGGCCTTCGCCGCCATCGCGCTCGGCCTGGTGCTCATCTCCCGCGCCACCGGCGTGGTCAACTTCGCCCAGGGCGCGATGGCGATGTTCACCACCTTCCTCGCCTACAGCCTGCTCCAGCAGCACATCGGCTACTGGTCGGCCTTCGTGGCCGCGCTGGCCATGGGCTTCGTGTTCGGCGGACTGGTGGAGCGGACCCTCATGCGACCCCTGCAGGGAAAGTCGCCGCTCAATCCGGTGATCGTGACCATCGGCCTGCTCGTCGTGCTCGAGGGGGTGGCCGGCAGCATCTGGGGCAATACGTCGCGGGCGTTCCCCGCCGGCTTCTCCCAGAGGGGGCTCGTGATCGGGACGACCCAGGTCGCCTTCTCCAGCTTCGACGTGTTCCTGGTGGGCGCGGTGCTCGTCCTGGTGGCGGTCATCGTGGCCCTGTTCCGGTGGACCGACATCGGACTGCGGATGCGGGCCGCCGCCTTCGCGCCCGAGGTGTCGCGGTTGCTGGGCGTGCGGGTCGGGCGGCTCTTCACCGTGGGCTGGGCGCTGGCCTGCGCCGCCGGCTCCCTGGCCGGCCTGCTGGTGGCGCCCCTCAGCTCCTTCAGCCCGTACTACATGGACCTCTACCTGATCTACGGGTTCGTGGCGGCGGTGCTCGGCGGACTGGTGAGCCCGCTCGGGGCGCTCCTCGGCGGACTGGTGGTCGGGTTGGCCACCTCCTTCGTGGGGGGCTACCTGGGCTCCGACCTGGAGCCCTTGGCCGCACTGGTCCTCCTCTTGATCGTGCTCATGGCCCGGCCGCAGGGCCTCTTCGGCGGCGCCGCGGCGCGGCGGGTATGACCAGCGCCACCCCTCCCCCCGTCCCCGGCGCGTCGCCGGCGCTGAAGCCCGCTCCATTCCGGCGCCTGGCGCTGCGGGTGGGACGGCTGCACCTGCCACGCCAACCTCTCGTCCGCCACCTGATCCTCTTCGTCGTGGGGGCGGCCTTCTTCTACCTGATCACCATCTCGGTCAGCGCCTACAACGACTTCCAGATCGGCGAGATCGCCTTGTACGCCATCGTGCTGGCCGGCCTCAGCCTCCTCACCGGCCTGAACGGTCAGTTCTCGCTCGGGCACGGCGCCTTCATGATCATCGGCGCCTACACCATCGCCCTGCTCCAGATCCACAGCCCGATGAACTTGGTGTTCGAACTGGTGATCGCCACCCTCATCGCCGCAGCCGCCGGGGTGATCGTGGGTGTCCCGGCGGCACGGCTGAGCCCTCCCTACCTGGCCGGCGTCACCTTGATGCTCGCCCTGGGCCTGCCCGAGCTGTCCTCGCAGTACGGCACGGTGTTCGGCGGAGAGCAGGGCCTCACCACGACACCGCCGATCGCTCCGGGATCGATCAGCTCGGAGCAGTGGCTGGCGTGGATCGAGATCTTCTGTGCCCTCGTGGTGCTCGTGCTGTTGGCCAATCTCGTGCGCAGCCGGTTCGGACGGAACTTCCGTGCGGTGCGGGACGACGAGATCGCGGCCTCGGTCAGTGGCATCCACGTCGCCCGGACCAAGGTGCTGGCGTTCGGGGTGAGTGCCGGCTGCGCCGGCCTCGGCGGCGCGCTGCTGGCCTTGTCGACCGGGGTGGTGAACAACGGCGAATTCCCCCTGTCGCTGTCGATCGCCCTCTTGGCGGCCATGGTCCTCGGAGGCGCCGGCTCCCTCGTCGGCATCTGGTGGGGTGCGATCGCCCTCGTGTACATGTCGACATGGAGCACGTCGCTTTCCAAGCAGCTGTCCCTGGGGGCGTCGGCGGCGGCCTACCTGTCCGACGCCATCTTCGGGGTCGTGCTGATCGTGATCATGCTCGCCGCACCCACCGGCATCCAGGGCGGCGTCCGCTGGGTCCTCCGGCGGCTGTGGGCGGCCGTCGTGGGCCGATCGGCCACCGGGGAGGCAGCACGCCCCGTGGGGTCGGGCGCCGACGCCGCCGCGTTCGACGACGGCCCGATGCCACGAGGAGCGCTGATGTACGAGAGGGACACCGCGCCCCCGGCGCCCGACGTCGTCGACGCGGCCACACACGACACGGCCGATGGGGGGCCGAGCATCTCCGCCCGCAAGGAGGTCCCCCACGGCACGGAGCCGACGTAGTGGCCCGGCGGGATCTGCAGCAAGAAGCCCATGAACCAGAGCGGGGAGACCACACCCCGGCACGAACCGACACACACAGACAAATAGGGGAGGAGAAGGCATGAGGATACGAGGACGTCGACCGGTCCTTTACCGGTCGCTGGCGGCAGCGGGCGCGGCAAGCGCCATGGTTCTCGCCGCGTTGGGCAGTGGCGCCGGCTTGGCCTCCAGCGCCGGCGCGGCCTCCAACACAGGGGTGACGAAGAACTCGATCACCATCGGGGCCACGGTGCCGTTGACCGGGCCGGCCGCCCCCGGCTACAGCGAGATCGCCCCGGCCATGGACGCCGTGTTCAAGTGGGTCAACGCCCACGGCGGCGTCTACGGGCGCAAGATCACCTACAAGTACGTGGACGACAAGTACGACCCCGCCACAACGGCCAGGCTCACCCGCAAGCTCGTGCTGACAACACACATCTTCGCCGACGTCGGGTCCTTGGGGACGCCGACCGACCTGGCCATCCAGAAGTACCTCCACTCCCAGAAGGTCCCGCACCTGTTCATCGAGTCGGGCTGCAACTGCTGGAGCACATCGAAGTACCCGGACGAGACGGGCTGGCAGCCCCCGTACACGGTGGACGGGAAGATCCTGGGCACGTACATCAAGAACAACCTCAAGGGCAAGAAGGTCGGCGAGCTCTACCAGGACACAGAGTTCGGCAAGGACGTCATGAAGGGCATCAACATGGAAGTGCCCGCGTCGCAGGTCGTGAGCAAGCAGACGTACACAGTGACAACCCTGAAGGGTGCCATGACCTCCCAGATGTCGGCCCTGCAGGCGGCGGGTGCGCAGGTGGTGGTGATGGCCACCATCCCGGCGGGCACCGCCCTGGCCATGCTCCCGGCCGCGGCCGTGGGTTACTTCCCGCAGTACGTGATCGACAACGTCGGAGCCGACGCACCGACGGTGGGCCCGCTGTTGTCGACATTCACCACAGCGGCCACGAAGACAAAGGCGAAGGCGGCAGCGGCGAAGAGCCTGATGAACGGCGTGATCACCAACATCTACATGCCGCCCGAGAGCACAGCCACAAACCCGTGGATCAAGGTGGAGAAGGCCATCCTCCAGAAGTACACACCGACACTGTGGGCGAAGCACGGCTTGGACGGGAACACGGAGTACGGGGTCGCCCTCGCCTACACCTTCGTGCAGGCCCTGCAGGCGGCCGGGAAGAACCTCACCCGGACAAGCCTGATGAAGGCCCTCGACACAAAGGCGAAGTCCTTCCACACCCCGGGTCTGGTGCCGCTCAACTACTCGAAGAAGATCCACTACGGCTTCATGGGGAGCGAGGTGGTCAAGTTCACAGCCTCGGCCGGCACCTACACAACGCCGTCCGGCACCTGGCCCGACGCCAAGGTGGTGAGCCCGGTGTACACGACCACGACGGCCAAGAAGGCAAAGGTCAAGCAGTACAAGGGCAAGCAGCCGTCGGTGCCCAAGGCATTGGCCAAGCTGGTGACAACAGCCTGACGCCGGCCTTCCGGTGACGGGTCGTCGCTACGGCGGCAGGCCCATCGTCGACCGCCGGCACCCTCCGGGG
>JBJKRZ010000332.1:0-6632 GCA_046704365.1 Acidimicrobiales bacterium
GTCCGTAACAGGGTGCCGACGTGCCCCGACCCTCGTGCATGCGCAGGTACCCCCAGCCGGCCGTACGCCACAGCGGCGTCACCGGGTGCGAGCGGCGGTCAGCCAGGCACAGCGCGGCATCGTGGCGCTCGAGCACAGCGCGCAGCTCGTCGGTGAACCACGAGCCCTGTCGGGCCTCCACCGCCACCCGGACCTCTTTCGGAAAGCTCTCGAGGGTGCGCTCCAGCTCCTCGAAGCGGGCGGGAAGGTCGGGGGGCAGCTGCACCAGGACGGCACCCAGCTTCGGTCCCAGCCCTCCTACCGCCTCCATGAGCCGCGCCACGGGCTCCTCGGGTTGGCGCAGGCGCCGCACGTGGGTGAGATAGCGGCTGGCTTTCACCGTGACCACGAAGTCCTCGGGCGTCCGCGCCGCCCAGGTGCGGAACGTGGACGCAGGGGGCAGGCGGTAGAAAGTGTTGTTCACCTCCACCGTGGCGAACGCGTCGGCGTAGTACTCGAGCCATCGTCCTTTGGCCAGGCGCGGCGGATAGAAGGGCCCCCGCCAGGAGTCGTACTGCCAGCCCGAGGCGCCGACGAGGACGGTCAGGTTCCGCCCCGGCGTGTTGCCCGCAGGCGCTCCTCGGCACTCTGGAGCGCCTCGACTTCGGCCTCGGCCTCGGCCGCCTCCTGCTCGCTGTGCAGGGCGGCAGCCTCCTCGGCGAGTTTACGGCGCCGCGCCGAGCGCGCCACCTCCTCGACGACCTCCTCGCGCTGCTGGTCGGCCCTCTCTGCCTCCTGCTGGCGGCGCTCGGCCTGGCTGCGGACGCGCTGGCGTCCCTGGTAGCGCTCCTGGCGCGCCTCGCTCTCCACCTGGCGGGCCGCCTCGGCGATGGCCTGGCGCTGCTCGTCGGCGGCGCGCCGGCTGCGCCCGACACGAGCCTCAGCCCGTGCCCGCGTCAGCTCGGACAAGACCTGCATCTGGGAGGAACGGTGCAGCTTCTCGGCCCGAGCCCGCTGGCGCACCCCCTCGTCCACCAGCTCGTGGTCGCCCAACAGTGACCCGGCCAGCCTCTTGGCCTCAGCCTCGAACCCCTCAAAGGCGACGGCCGGCCCCCAGCGCTCGTCGAGGCCCACGCCGCTCAGGCGGGCCACGGACTCGACCAGGTCGAGCGGCAGGCGCAGCCCCCGCAGGCCCTGGCACACGACGGCGCGCGGAATGGTGGCGAGCTCCACGTCCATCTCCCTTCTCTTGCCTTTATCTCTCGTCTTGTCTCTCGCCGTCCAGCGCGTCGGCCCGGTGCTCGAGCTCCCGTGCCCTTGCTTCGGCACGCTCCGCTGCTGCCGCCTGGACGTCATGCTCCGCCTCTGCCCTGGCCTCGGCGCGCCTGGTGGCGTCCTCGAGCTGGGCGCGACGGGCTTGTATCTGCGCCCGCGCCGCGGCCGCATCCTGGTCGACGAGCTGCTCCTGGGCGGCGCGCTCGGCCTCGATACGCCGGTGTTCGCCGCCCGAGCGTTCTTCGGCCTCGAGCCTGGCGCGCTCGGCCACCACCTCTGCCTGGCGCTGGTGGACGCCGGCCTGCCGCCGACGCAGTACCGCCTCGGCCTCGGCCAGGCGAGCCTTCCGACGGGCCTCGGCCTCCTCCTGCTCCAGTTGGCCCCGGCGGCGCAGTGTCTCGTCGTCGAGCACGGCTCCCACCATCTGCTTGAGCCTGGCACTCCAGCGACTCAGCGTCTCGGTTCCCACCCGGGCGGCATGGCTGGGCAGGCGGCCGGCAACGCCGGGACGCGTCGACTCTGGCTGGGCCATGACAGACCTCCTGATGTTCGGCGGGACACCGAATGCGATGCAGGGCACCCAATGCGCGGCACCCGATGCGCGGCACCCGATGCGACGGAGCGACGGCGCCCGACCGGTACCCGACCGGCGCCCGCCGCTCGAGTCATGGCGATACCCGCCAACCGTTACCGGCACACGGCGACGGCGCGGCGGTCGGCGGGTACGGGTCCTTCAACCCGCAGGTCCCGCCGTGACCCGGTGTGCACCCGCAGTCGGAGGGGTAGGCCCCCTTCCGACGACAAGAGGGACTCTCGACGAAAGGTCACCCGTGGGACTGATCCTGTTGGTGCTGTTGTTGGCCGTCCTCCTCGGCGGGCTCGGCTTCGCCGTGCACGTGCTGTGGATCGTGGCCGCCGTCGTGTTCGTGTTCTGGCTCGTCGGCTTCGGTTTCGGCCGGGGAGCGAGCGCCGGGGCCCGCCGCTGGTAGCGCTGGTAACCCCGCCGCTGGGTACCGCTCGTAACGCCGCGACCCTCCCGCCTTCCCCGTCGCGACCTCCGGTAGCGGAGTCGACACATACCGTGGGCAAGACGGCCGGAAAGAGGCGGTGCCACGGCCCCGATGAGCCCGATGAGGGGGCCGCCCGCAAGGTCGGAGGCCCTCGCCGGTTGAACTGACCGCCGACGCGGGGCGTGTGCCACCCCGGGTGACCCACAGAGCAGGCGGCGGGCGGCGGCGACTCCAGTGGCGCGGGCGGATGAGGGGGAGGCGGGGTGCAGCTGCCCTTTGGCGGCAGGTGGGCGGCGAGGGTCCTGGCCGGCCTCGCCCTGGTGGCGGCAGCGTCGGCCACGAGCGCCGTAGCGGTACCGGCCAGCTCGTCGACGGCCGACCCGCCCTCCAACATCCAGCCCGACCCGCCCTTCCTCGCCGACTGCAGTGGTTCGACCTACGACAACACCTCGCAGTGCGTGGACGCCGTGGTGCAGGCCATCGACAACGCCCGCTCCCAAGAAGGGGTAGGGCCCGTCACCCTGCCCAGCAACTGGTACTCGCTCACGGTCCCCGAGCAGTTCTTCGTGGCCACCAACCTGGAGCGCATCGCCCGGGGCCTGCCGGCGCTGGGCGGCATGGCCACGGCGCTCGACAACTCGGCCGCCCAGGCGGCCCAGCAGGGCCAGGACCCCTCCCCGCCCAGCGGGTTCCCTATGTCGGCCTGGGACGCCAACTGGGGGGGCGGTGGCGGCAACCCGCTCGAGATCGTCTACTTCTTCATGTACGACGACGGCCCAGGATCCAGCAACTCTGCGTGCACGCAGGCAGGCCAGCCGGCCTGCTGGGTGCACCGCAACAACATCCTGGCCGACTTCGAGTGCCAGCCGTGCCTCATCGGCACGGGCTTCTCGCCCACCGGCTACGCGGGGAGCACCAGTTACTCCGAGCTGCTCGTCGACGCCAACGGGAATCCGGCGCTGGATTTCCCCTGGAGCGCCGTGAAGCCCTACCTGCCCGCCGACGAGTACGGCTCGGACCCGGCGCCGGGAACCACCTTCGGCGCCGCACAAGCGCCGGCCTCGCCGACGTCGGGCACCGCCGGGAACCCGGGCGTCGTCGCCGGCCACCGCATGGTGGCTTCCGACGGTGGCGTCTTCGACTTCGGCGCTGACAGCTACTCGGGCTCGCTGCCCGGCCTGGGCATCACGGTCAACGACGTCGTGGGGATGGCCACCACGGCCGACGGCGGCGGCTACTGGCTGGTGGGCAGGGACGGCGGGGTCTTCGCCTTCGGCGACGCCGTGTACCACGGCTCGGTCCCCGGCGCCGGTATCGCTGTCGGCGACATCGTGGGCATGGCGGCGACACCCGACGGTGGCGGTTACTGGATGGCGGGCGCCGACGGGGGGGTCTTCGCCTTCGGCGACGCCGGCTACCACGGCTCGGTGCCGGGACAGGGCTACCAGGTCGACGACATCGTGGGCATCGTCCCCGGCCCCGGCGGCGGCTACTGGTTGGTGGGCCGTCACGGCGAGGTGTGGGCCTATGGGGCTCCGTGGTACGGCTCACCGTTCTCTTCGGGGATCCCGGTGAGCGACGTGGTGGGCATGGCGGCGACGCCCGACGGGGGCGGTTACTGGGTGGTGGGTGCCGACGGCGCCGTGTTCGACTACGGCGACGCCGCCAACTTCGGATCGCTTCCCGGCCTGGGCGTGCACGTGGACGACATCGTGGACGTGGCCTCCAGCCCTGACGGCGCCGGCTACTGGCTGTTCGGCTCCGACGGCGGCGTGTTCGCTTTCGGGGACGCCGGCTACTTCCCGTCCTTGCCCGCACTGGGCGTGCACGTGGACGACGTGGTGGCGGGTACCGGGCGCTGACGCCGTCCCCTCGGCTAAGACCATCTTCGATATACCTCGCCTGCCTCCTGCCACACCGGGCGCGACCATCACCCCGCCACGGCGTGAGAACGCGGAAAATGTGCGCACGTCGCTTTACCGGGGAGCGGGGCCGTTCGTACGCTCCGTCACCCGTCGCCGCGCCGAACGCAGGAGGGACTCTTGCGATGTCGCTTGCCCGCTCCACCCCAAAGGAGGCCGCCACGCCGCCTGCCATCGCCGGCATCGGGGCCGTGAGCGGCTACGGCTGGGGTGAGAAGCGGCTGCGGCGAGGCCTCTTCAGCGGCCGATCGGCGGTGCGGGCCTTGCCGGGGTTCCTTCCGTCGGCACCGCGCCAGCCCGCCTGGGTGGCGATGGCGGAGGACGACCAGGCGCCCCCCGGCGAGTGCCGGGCGTCACGGGCGCTGCGCTTCGCGGCGCGCGAAGCGCTGGTCGACGCCAGAGACCGGGGCTGGCGCCCGGGTGAAGCCGTGGGCCTCATCCACGGTGCCGACGTACCCGATGTGACATGGGCAGAGCTCGCCGACGAGCTCGAGCTGCACGGGCCCGGCATGTCCATGTCGGCGGGGGCAACCTCGGGAGTGGTGGCCCTGCTCACGGCCAAGTGCTGGATCGAAGGTGGCGTGGCGGAGGACGTACTCGTGGTGTGCTCGGACCTGCCGCTCACGCCCGAGAAGATCGAACACGAACAGTGCCGTTCGATATACGACGTGGCGTCGCCCACGGCGTGCCGGCCCTTCCAGCAGGGGAGCACGGGGTGCAATCCCGGTGAGGCCGTGACGGCCATGGTCGTCTCGCGTTCGTCACCCTCGGGCTACGCCCGCGTGCTGGGTGGTGCCGTGTCCCTCGGGCGGAGAGCCACCGGGGCTGATTCCGGCCAGCTCCGTCACGCCATCGAGCGCGCCATGGCCGACGCCGCCGTGTCACCCGCCGACGTGTCGTACCTGAACGCCAACGGCGTGGGCGTGCCCGCCACCGATGCGCTCGAGGCGCGGATCGCCGACGAGCTTCTCGACTCAGTGGCCGGCGTCTACTCCTTGAAGCCGTTGGTGGGCGATTGCAGAGCGGCCGCCGGCACGGTGGAACTCATCGGCGCCCTGTACGGCTTCACCACCGGCGTGGTCCCGGCGCCGGCGCGCGTAGCCCCCGGGCACCCGCGCCTGCTCGACGGTCCCACCGCCTCGGTGGACGGTGCGGTGGTGAAGGCGTCCATCGGCTGCAACGGTGAGTGCGCGGCCGTGGTGGTGGCCCGGGCCGACTGAGCGCGCCGCGTCACACCGTGGGCTCGACAGGGACCGACCCGATGACGCCGCGCTGATAGTCCTCGAAGGCCTGGGCGATCTCCGCTTTGCTGTTCATGACGAAGGGCCCGTAGGCGACCACGGGCTCCCCGATGGGCCGTCCGCCGAGGACGAGGGCCTCCAGGGCGCCGGCGTGGCGCTGCTGGCGGGCGGCGGCCGCCACCACCACGGTGTCACCCGACCCGAGCACGGCCAGTTGACCGGCGGAGACGGGCTGGCCGTCACCCGCCACGGTCCCCTCACCGGCCAGCACGTACACCAGGGCGTTGAACGCCGGATCCCAGGGCAGCTCCAGCTGGGCGCCGGGACTCACGGTGGCGTGCACCATGGCCATGGGCGTGTGGGTCGCCCCCGGCCCCCCGTGACCCGACACCTGGCCGGCGACGACGCGCACCAGGGCTCCGGCGTCGGGCGAGGCGAGCAGGGCCACCTCGTCGCCACGCAGGTCCTGGTAGCGCGGTGCCACCCACTTGTCGGCGCTGGGGAGGTTGACCCACAGCTGTATGCCGTGGAACAACCCTCCGCTCGCCACCAGCGCCTCGGGGGGACGCTCGATGTGGAGGATCCCGGCACCGGCTGTCATCCACTGGGTGTCGCCGTTGGTGATGAGCCCGCCCCCGCCCGCCGAGTCACGGTGCTGGAACGTGCCGTCGATCATGTAGGTCACCGTCTCGAAGCCGCGATGCGGGTGCCAGGCCGTGCCCTTGGGCTCGCCGGGGGCGTAGTGCACCTCGCCCATCTGGTCCATGTGCACGAAGGGGTCCAAGCGTGCCAGGTCCACTCCGGCGAAGGCGCGCCGCACGGGGAATCCCTCGCCCTCGAAGCCCGAGGGAGCCGATGTCACGCTCAAGACGGGCCGGCGCCGGGCGCCGGGCGCCACGTCCACGCGGGGCAACCTCGTCAAGTCGTCAACGTTCACAGCGGGCATTACGCCACCTCGTCCTTCTCCGCCGTTCTCCCCGCCTGTGGTCACCGCAGCTGCGCGCCCTGCAGCACTGGCTTGCAACAGCGTGGGCACTTCCCGCATTCCGAGCGGTCCCCCGCCGAGCGCTAAGCCTCGAAGATCTCACCGCTGCCGAGCTTGCGGCGGCCCTTTTCGTCGAGCACCCACACGGCACCCTCGCCGGCCACCACGAAGGAGGGCGCCTGGCCCACGAGCGCCGTCTCCTCCTCGATGCCCACCAACG
>JBJKRZ010000333.1:0-3383 GCA_046704365.1 Acidimicrobiales bacterium
CGATGCCTGCGCGTCCCATCTCCGCTCGCGTCCTCATCCCCCTCCTCGTCGCGTTCCTGGCCGGAGCGGGAGCGCTGCTCGGCGGGCCGGCGTGGGCCGGCAGCAGCCCGAGCTCCTCCACCACGTCCACCACGACCACCTCCCCGAGAAGTGGGCCACCGGCGGGAGCACCCTCGAGTACCACCACGTCCACCTCGAGCACCACGTCCACCTCGAGCACCACGTCCACGTCCACCACGTCCACCTCCACCACGAGCACCTCGAGCACCACGACCACGTCCACCACGGCGCCGAGCAGCCCGTCGGCGAGGCTCGCCACGACATCAGGCCAGGGTGGCAGCGGCCAGGGCGGCGCACCTCCGACCGCATCCGGGGGATCGTCGGGAAGCCCGACGCGGGGCGCCGCCGCTTCGGTGTCTCCCGGCCGGCCTCCGCCGGTCGCCGGCCCCCCGGCGCCCCAGGTGCTCCCCCTCCTCGGTTCGTCCTTCAGTGGACGAATCCGTTTGGACCTGCTCCAGCTGGGCGCCCTGCTGGTGGTGCTGCTCGGCACGCTGGCCCTGACCGCCGTGTCGTTCACGAACCTGTGGTGGATGCTGCACGCCTGGCGGACCCCTGACGCCTTGGACAGCACGGGCTTCGGCGCCGCAGGCGCCGCAGCCGTCACGGGCGACGGTCCCGGCGCCGCCGCGGCCACGCCCGCCCGCTCGTACTCGCTCATCGTGCCGGCGCGCCACGAAGAGCAGGTGCTGGGAACCACCCTCGATCGCCTGGCCGGTCTCGACCATCCCAGGGTGGAGGTGATCGCCGTGGTGGGCGACGACGACCCGGGGACTCGTGCGGTGGCCGAAGCGGCGGCGGCCAGGCACCCCCAACGCGTGCGCGTGGTCGTGGACGACAAGGTCCCCAAGAACAAGCCCAAGGCCCTCAACACCGCTCTGGCCCACTGCTCGGGCGACGTCACGGGGGTCTTCGACGCCGAGGACGAGGTCCACCCGGGCCTGTTGCGACGCGTGGATCAGTGCTTCGAGCACAGCGGGGCCGATGTCGTCCAGGGCGGCGTGCAGCTCATGAACTACCGCTCGAGCTGGTGGGCCCTGCACAACGTTCTCGAGTACTACTTCTGGTTCCGCAGCCGCCTGCACTTCCACGCCGAGCGGCGCTTCATCCCTCTCGGGGGCAACACCGTCTTCATCCGCACGCCATTGCTCCGCCACGCAGGAGGCTGGGACGAGGAGTGCTTGGCCGAGGACTGCGACATCGGGGTGCGCCTCAGCACGGCGGGCGCCACGGTGGCGGTGGCCTACGAGCCGGGGATGGTCACGCGCGAGGAGACCCCTCCCACCGTCAGAGCACTCCTGCGGCAACGGACGCGATGGGACCAGGGCTTCCTCCAGGTCCTGCGCAAGGGCGTGTGGCGGGCCCTGCCCACCGCCCGCCAACGGTTCCTGGCCCGCTCCACCCTGTCCATGCCCCTCCTCCAGGGGCTCATGGGCTTTCTCATCCCGCTGTCCATCGCGGCCATCGTGGCGCTGCGCCTGCCCGTGGCCATCGCCCTCTTCAGCTTCCTGCCTCTCATCCCCACCGTCATCACCGTGGCCGTCCAGGGGGCCGGGCTGCGGGAGTTCTGCAGGAGCTACGGCCGGCGCGCACGCGTGAGCGACTACCTGCGGCTCGTGGTGGGAGCGCCCTTCTACCAGATGCTCCTCGGTGTGGCCGCCGCCAGATCGGTGGTGCGCGAGCTGCGCTCCCAACGCGGCTGGGAGAAGACGGCGCACGTCGGGGCCCACCGCGACCCGGAGCTGGCGCCGGCGGCGACGGCGCCATGACCACGGTCCCTGTGGTGGAGACCCCGCCGCCTGCAGGTGGGCTGGCAGCGCCAGGGCGGTTCCGAGCGCTGCGCTCCGTGCTCGCCGACCGCTGGCCGGGCATCCTCGTGCTGGGCGTGCTCCTCGTCGTCGCCGGCTGGGCGCAGGCCACCAACATGTACGGCGCCCCCCAGCGCGCCGACGACGAAGGCACCTACGTCGCCCAGGCGTGGGCAGTGCTGCACTGGCACACCCTGGCGCCCTACACCTACTGGTACGACCACCCGCCGCTGGGCTGGATCCTCATGGCCGGATGGTTGGGCATCAGCGGATCGCTGGCCCATGCGCCGAGCGCTGTGGACGCCGGCCGGCAGTTCATGCTCGTGGTCCAGGAGTGCAGCGCCGCTGTGCTGTACCTGCTGGCCCGGCGGATGGGCATGGCCAGGCTGACGGCGGGGCTCGCCGTGGCGGCGTTCTCCCTCTCGCCGCTCGCCATCTGGTACCACCGCATGGTCTACCTCGACAACATCGGCACGCCCTTCGTGCTACTCGCCTTCGTCCTGGCGCTCACCCCCAGAGCGCGCCTGTCGGCCTTTGCGGCAAGCGGCTTCTTCTTCGCCGTGGGCGTGCTGTGCAAGGAGACCTTCCTCGTGCTGCTCCCCGCGCTCGGCTACCAGATCTGGCGCAGCGCCGACCGCCGGACCCGAGCCTTCGCCGTGAGCACGGCCGCCACCGTGTGCATCCTGGTGGGAGGCATGTACCCCCTCTACGCCGCCCTGAAGGGTGAGCTCGTACCGGGATCGGGCCACGTCAGCCTGATCGGCTCCATCGAATGGCAGCTGTTCGGGCGCCAGGCTTCGGGAAGCATCCTGTCGTCCTCGAGCTCTGGGCACCAGGTGCTGTCGAGCTGGCTGGGAGCCGACCCCTGGCTGCTCGGAGCGGGGGCGCTCATGCTCCCACTGGGGCTGGCTCGCCGCTCCGTCCGGGGCGTGGCGGCCGCCCTGGCGATCGAGGGGCTGATGCTGCTGCGCCCCGGGTACCTGCCCATCCCCTTCGTGATCGGCATCTTGCCTTTCGCTGCGCTCGTGGTTGCCGGAGGGATCGACACGCTGTGGCGCTGGCGCCCTGGGTGGTACCTCGCCGACGCGGGAGCCGACGCCCGAGGCGGCGGGCCCGCCCTGCCCCGTCGGCTGTTGCGCGGCGCCAACACGGCGGGGGCGCTCAGCCTCAGGCTCCTGGGCCCCCTGTCGGCCGCCTGCGTGCTAGCCGTGGCCGTGGTGGGAGCAGGACCGGCGTGGGCGAGAGCCGACCGAGGCTTGTTCAGCACCAACCAGGACGCCCCTTATCTCGACGCCCAGCGCTGGGTCGCCGCCCACGTCCCGCACGACGACCGCCTGCTCGTCGACGACGGCCTGTGGCTCGACCTGGTCAGCGGCGGCTTCCCCCCCAACCAGGTGGTGTGGTTCTACAAGCTGGGGACAGACCCATCCGTGCAGCACCGCTTCCCGCAGGGCTGGCGCGACTTCCAGTACATCGTCTCCTCCGACACCATGCGCAGCTCGGTGGCCGGGCGACCGT
>JBJKRZ010000334.1:0-2967 GCA_046704365.1 Acidimicrobiales bacterium
AGGGCATCGAAGAACTTGTGCAGGGTGGCTTCATCGCGTCCCTTGGCCGCCCAGATCAACCGGCCCGAGTTGTGGTCGACCACCACGGTGATGTACCGTTGCCCCTTCTTCCAGCTGATCTCGTCGACGGTCGCCGCATACTACCCAGGCCCAACACCAAGTCACCGCCGACGCCGTAGTCGTCACCCATCCCTTCCACCCACTCAGAGGGCAGCGGCTTCCGGTCCTCTACGAGCGGCGTCATGGTGATCCTGCCAAAGGGCACCTCTATGTCTGTGATCTCGGGACGCGGACGGTCGGTGTGCCCGAGGGCTTCACCGATCACGGTCCTCAGCCACTGACGACCGCGCTGAGCATCGAGGCCCTGTTCGAGCTGGGCTCGCTTGTCGCCTCCCTGAAGGGCTTGACATCTTCCGGGCAGGACGTATGATCTTGTATATTGAGAGCCCACAAGACCGAGGCGGAGCTGGGAGCGCTCAGCGACCACCAACTGCGGAGCCGGCGGGCCGCCTTGGCACGCCAGCTGCCAGACGTCACGGCTGCGATCCGAGGCTCGCTGTCCACCCAGGGTCGCCGCTGTGGAAGGGAGGGGTGCCGATGCGCCAGCGGCCAACTGCATGGCCCCTACGTGTACCTCTCAGTGCAGCGGCGGGGACGGAGCCGGCTCCTGTACGTCCCGGCCGACGTTGCCGAGGAAGTCGGGCGGCGGGTCCGGTTCACCGTGGAGATCGAGGCGATCCTGGCCGAGATCTCTGCCGTCAACCTGGAGTTGCTCGGCCGGGGCCGGTTGGGTTGACGGGTGCTGGACCTCGCCACCCGCCGGGAGCTGGTAGCGCCCCTGGCCAACATGCTGGTCGCCTGCCTCTTGGGTGGGAGGCCGGCCGGTGAGCAACCCATCGAAGGTCACCGCCGCCCATCTCGACCGGCTGGCCTTGGTCTACGTGCGCCAGTCGACCCTGGCTCAGGTCAGGCACAACAGGGAATCGACCGCCCGGCAGTACGGGCTGGTCGACGATGCCGCGGGCATGGGATGGGACGCATCCAGGATCGTGGTCATCGACGACGACCTGGGCCTCTCCGGGCGGAGCGCCTCGACCCGACAGGGGTTCAAGCAGATGGTCTCCCGGGTGTGTCTGGGCGAGGTGGGAGCGATCTTCGGGCTGGAGGTGTCACGGCTGGCTCGGAGCTCGGCCGACCTCCAACGCCTCCTCGAGTTCTGCAGCGTGACGGACACCCTGATCGTCGATGCCGACGGCGTCTACGACCTGCGATCCTTCAACGACCGTCTTCTCCTGGGCTTGAAGGGCACCATGTCGGAGGCCGAGCTCCACATCTTAACGGGACGCCTCCAGGAGTCCCGCCGCGCTGCCGCTCGTCGGGGCGAGCTGCGCTTTCCCCTGCCGGTCGGCTATGTCCACGACGAGGACGGCCGCACCGTCATGGATCCCGACGAGGAGATCCGGGTGACGGTCACGGATGTCTTCGCCGCCTTCCAGGCGGCCGGAGCGGCGTACGGAGTGGTCCGCGCCCTTGCCGATCGGCGCTTCCCCCACCGTGCCTATGGCGGGGTGTGGGCAGGAGAGATCCGCTGGGGGCACATCACCCACCAGCGCGTGCTGGGGATGCTCACCAACCCGGCCTATGCTGGCGCCTACGTCTTCGGTCGGTATCGAGTGCGCCGCACCGTGGCACCCGATGGCACCATCCGCAGCAACACGGTGGAACTCCCTCTGGAACAGTGGTCGATCGTCATCCACGACCACCACCCTGAGTACATCACCTGGGACACGTTCCTGGCGAACCGGAAGAAGCTGGCGGCCAACCGGACATCGGCGGGAGCCCGACCGCCACGGGAAGGTTCAGCTCTGTTGCAGGGCATCGTGCTCTGCGGCGCCTGCGGCGAGCCGATGAGCACAGCGTACAAGGTGTGGGGGCCGTGGTACTCATGCACCTATTCACGTGCCGACAAGATCGAGACCGACGCTTGCCGGACGATCAAAGCAGCCACGATCGACGCGGCCGTGGCCGAGCGTGTCCTCGCCCGCGTGACACCAGAGGAGATCGAGCTGGCGATGTCGGCGGCCGACGAGGTCCATGATCGACGTGTTCGCAGCCACCGCGCCCTGGAGCTTGCTGTGGAGCGGGCACGTTACGACGCCGCTCGTGCGGAGCGAGCCTTCCATCTCTGCGAACCCGAGAACCGCCTGGTCGCCCGGAGCCTGGAGCAGCGCTGGGAAGCACGGCTCGTGGCCCTGACCGAAGCTGAAGCTGCTCTGGCCAGAGCAGAGTCGGAGGTGGCTCCGCTGCCGTCACGCACCGAGCTGGAGGCTCTTGCCCGCGACCTTCCCCGTCTCTGGAATGCCGCGACGACTTCACCCCGCGATCGGAAGCGTCTGCTGCGCACCTTGGTCAGCGACGTGACCCTCCTGTTCGAGCCAGGGAATCAGGCGGTCCGGGTCGGCCTGCGATGGCGCACAGGCTTCACCGAAGAGTTCAGGGTTGCTCGTCCAGGCGCCCATGGACGCACATCACCGGAGGCGATCGCTATGGTCCGTCGCTTCGCCAACGCGCGGAACAAGACTGTGGTGACCGAACTTGCCGCTGCCGACATCGTCACCGGCACCGGCAGACCCTTCGATGTCACCGCCGTCCGCTGGCTTCGGAAGACGTACGGGATCGCCGGTCGTGGCAGAGCTACGATGGCGGGGCCCAACGAGCGCACCGTTCGGGAAGCCGCGCGCGCATTCGCCGTGAGAGACAAGACCGTGTACGAGTGGATTCGGCAGGGGCGCTTGGCCGCCCACCGTGACCGGGCAGGTCGGCTGTGCGTGCCTGCCGACGCGGAGCTCTGCCCGAATCTGCTGCCGACACCCGCTGGAACCGCGGGCTCACAGGCACGGTCACTCATTGAGGGAGGAGGAGCAGTTTGAAGCCACCGTCTCGATCCCAATCCGCCTCAGGTTGGCG
>JBJKRZ010000335.1:0-23547 GCA_046704365.1 Acidimicrobiales bacterium
CACGAGCACAGCCCGGCATTCCTCGGCCACGGGCAGGTCGGCGGTGCCGGCCGTCACCACCAGCACCCGGCCCGGGCGGGGATCGGCCGGCCGCCAGGCCACCAGGGCACGCTCCCCGGTGGCGCTCACCGCGCCGTCAGGAGCGGCCTCCAGGCTGGCGCCCACCTGGGAGGGGTCTGCTCTGGTGAGCAGCACCGGGCCACCGGGCTCGCTCAACAGCTCGGCGACGATGGCGGCACACTGCCCGGGCGTCTTGCCCGGCGCGTACACCGCTTCGCCGGCGCGCTGGCGCAGGGCCCGGTGATGGTCGACCCGGGCGAAGCCGAGCTCGGCGAAGGGCAGCCGTCGCAGGCGGGTGACGGCCTCGTCGGGGGGGACCACGCCGCTTCGGACGTCGTCGAGCAATTGGCGGAGCGCCGGTTCGTCCATGGTGCAACTATCCTGCCCGGCCATGTCCCCGCCTGCGACCTCCGGGCGGTCCATCGCCTTTTTCGGGCCGGCAGGCACCTTCACCGAGGAGGCGCTGTTCACCCAGCCGGACTTCGCCGAGGCCGACGTCGTCCCCCTGCCCACCCTGGCCGAGGTGCTCGACGCCGTTTGCGGCGGTCGGGCCAGCCTGGGCTTCGTGCCCATCGAGAACTCGATCGAGGGCACGGTGAACGCCACCGTGGACAGCCTCGTGTTCGAGGTGGACCTCCTCATCCAGCGGGAGGTGGTGCTCGACGTCCACATGCAGCTCATGGCCCCCGCCGGCACGGCCCTGGGCCAGGTGCGACGGGTGCTCTCCTTCCCCCACGCCGCCGCCCAGTGCCGGCGCTACCTGGCCGAGAAGCTGCCCGGTGCCGAGGTGGTGCCCACCAATTCCACAGCCGAGGCCGCCCGCCTGGTGGGCGACGAGCGACGGGGCGACAGCGCCGCCCTGGCCCCGCTCCTGGCGGCCCGGCTCTACGGGCTGGAGGTGCTCGCCTCGGACGTGGAGGACCACCCCGACAACCAGACCCGCTTCGTGGCCCTGGCCACCTCCGGGGTGCCGGGCCCTACAGGGCACGACAAGACGAGCATCGTGTGCTTCCAGGGCGAGGACAGGCCGGGGAGCCTGCACGCCATCTTGAGCGAGTTCTCGGCGCGCGGCATCAACCTGACGAAGCTCGAGTCGCGGCCCACCAAGCGAGGGCTGGGCGAGTACTGCTTCCTCATCGACCTCCAGGGTCATATCGCCGACGAGGTGGTGGCCGACTGCCTACGGGTGCTCCACGCCGAGCAGGCGGGGGTGAAGTTCCTCGGCTCCTACCCCGCCGCCGGCGCCCAGGGCGACGACCTCAGGCAGCGGGTGGGTGCCGCCTGGCGCCAGGCCGAGAGCTGGATGGAGCAGTTGCGCGCACAGATCGCCGGTGGCTGACGAGCACTACCCTGGCCAGCCGGAGGGATGGCAGAGCGGACGAATGCGAGGCTCTTGAAAAGCCTTGGCCCACAAGGCCCGGGGGTTCGAATCCCCCTCCCTCCGCAGGTCAGAGGGGGTGTCGACCCTGAGACCTCTTCCCAACCGGAGCCGCTGTCCATAATCTGTCCATAATCCCGTGACACACCCCGGCCGTATGGTGCGGCCATGCCGGGGTCGATCCGGGAGCGAGGTCCAGGGCTCTGGCAGGTGCGGGTGTGCGCCGGCCGCTCACCCGTTGACGGCCACGGCGCTACGTGACGCGCAGCGCCCGCGGAGGAAAGAGCGTCGACGACCTCCTGTTCGATCTCCATGGCGAGCGGTCGCAACGGGCAGCTGAGATTGTTTTTCTGAAATTCGCCGTCCGGCGCCCCGGGCCTCGCCGCCGTGGCGGCGCTCGGCCCGGGGCCGGAACCGGTCCCAATGCATTCCGGGGCGTTCGCCGGCGTCCGACTGCGTCTGCGGCCGTCCGTTCTGGTCGCCTCTCATTGCACAATGTGGCCGCCGCCTTCAGCCCTGAGCATCGGGGCCCGCCGATCCTGTCCAGTCCGGAGACCCGTGACCCGTGACCCGTGACCGTGACCCGCACGTTGCGAGCGGGAGCGGGAATTGCCAATACCGGCTGCCGCTCATGAGACAAGCTGATGAATCCGCTGGTATGAGACGCCCATTAGGGTGCCGATGTCACGAAGGTTCATCCCTTGGGCTCTCAAGGCTCGAGCGACCTTCGCCGTGCGTTCTGAGAGCTGCTGCTCTGCTTCTTCGACTTCGACTCTCAGTTTCCTGATTTCAGTCGCTTGATCTCCGAGCTTGCCATATTGCACGTCTAATTCCCATTTGTTCGGCGCAATCTTCTTGCCCGTCATGAGATGCATGACCTCCGACAGACGCTCTGGGAGCTGTTCGAGGCGCTTTGCCTGAGTGAACACGTCCGCGTAGCCGACCACGGTGGCCACCCATGCATAACCGCCCCACTCGGCTGTAGCCCGGTAAGTGGTCGTCGTCTTCGTCATCTCGTCAGTTCCCTTTCCAGCCAGCCATCCCCGAACTCGGGAGCGAGCACTCGCTGAACATTGCGCAGAGTCCCAGGCGACTGATCCTTCTCACCGGCAACGATCGGAACACTGAGGCCACCCGGCGTTCGCCATTTTTCGTGATCACCCTCTGTTCCAACGAGCGTGCAACCCATTGCCTTGAGGATCCGCCGCACCCGGTTGGTACGCGCACCGGCTTCATCGGCAGAAAGTCTACCAGCTAGACTAGCCTGCCCAAGCTGTCAGTGCGTCCGGGTTCCTGGGCGATCGGTAATGGCGATCGAAATCCGGGCATCGGAGGGCAGGGTCGCCCCAACATGCCGGCAGTCGACTGGCCTGGCCAGGGCCGGCCTCTGAGACCCCGCGGGCCAGGCCGCCCGGATACTGCGGACCGGCGTCATCTCGGGGGGCTGGCCGCCCGGCGGGGGCGAGCAAGCGGCACATCCAGGTCGGTCTCTGCGGGCGACGGTTACCATTGCACCGCAATGGACGACGGACGCTGCTCCATATGCGACAGGGACCACAATGCCGGTCCCGAACGTGTCGGTCCGTCGAACGAAGTGCCGAAATCCTGGGCCGAAGTCCAGGCTTGGTACGACATCTGGACGACCGAACATGGCCTCCACTCCCGATTTCAGATCAGTCCTCACGCACACCGTGGCGAACTCCAACTTCGTGCCCATCTGGCGGAACGGATACGACGGGAAGTCCTGGGCAGCCCGCTGTCGACCGAGCCTCGCCTCGGAGCTGGGGAGGAAGTGGACGAGCGAGACCTGCTGACCAGCCAGCTGAGCGGTGGCGTCAGCCATGATCAGTTCGGTTTCGGCCACGATGGTCGACCCGCGGACCTTAGGTTCACCCTCCACGAACTCGCGTACTTGGCCGTGCTCGACCTGGAATCAAGGGGCTGACGACACCGCCCCGCCGGCAGTCGGCTGGCCCGGCCTAGGCCTCGTCAGGGGCCAGGACGACCAACCCGTTCTGGTAACGCGAGCCCCAGCATCATCTCGGGCGGCCGTCCGGCCCGGGTGCGCGCCCACGGCATTCCCGCCTGCCTTGCGGGCACCCCAACGTCTACTCCCCTTCCATCAGGTTGGAGCGGTTCGGTGCGGATCGCCGTGAACGTCTCATGCAGCAGACCCATAGAACGGCGCATCTCCGAAGGCGAACACCCCGCCGTCGGCGCCGACAAGCCAGTAGCCACCGCCATTAGGAGTAGCCGCTCCACAGCGTCCTGGGGGGACTGCCCCGGGCCGTGGAAGAGGACGAGATCCTCCGCGCCATCTGGATCGACGATGTGCACAACTCCACTTGCCATCGAAGGCACACCATGACCCGGGCCCAGGTCGAACACCTCGTCGACCGACGGCGCGTGTCTGGTGGAAGAGGTCGATGACTCATCGCTATGCGCAAGGTCGGTGCTAGGAAGTCAGGTTGATGATCGCGGCGACATGTAACAAACAGACCACGATTGTCACCTCCCGAGGCAGAGGGAGTTCTGGACAACTTTTCCGACTACCGCTCCCGGCTAAGGGCCGCCAAGGTTGACCAAGGCTGAGAACGGCGGTGTAGGTAGCGGTCAAAGTCGGCGGATACCGGCCAGTACCGAAAATGCTCACACGCCTCTTGAATCGCTTTGGCCCACAAGGCTCGGGGGTTTTAATCCCCCTCGACGCCTGGCAGAAAAGCCAAAACTCAGGTCAGGCAACCGGGCCCATACCGCCGGAAGCTGCGGGCACGAGGCCGGGAGCGAGATGGGGGTCGAAGGCGACCGCCACCGCCATCAACAGTGCCGCCACCCCGAAGAACCGGCTGGCTCGGCGCTCCCAGGGTCCTGCTTTCTCTACCAACACGATCGCCGCCAACACGATCATGGCCGCCAGGTTCATGAGACCGAACGCCACGAGAAGGGCCATGAGCCCCCAGCAACACGCCAGACAGAATGCACCGTGGTAGAGGCCGGCCCGCAGATCCCGAAAACGTCCCCGATGCGCGCCGAACTTAAATACGAACCCCAACGGAGACCGACATCTGGCCAGGCATCGGTCCTTTACCGGCGTCAGCTGATAGATCCCGCAGGCAGCGAAGATGGCTACCGCCAGCGCAGTGGCCTCCGTCGGGTGCCCGGCGAGGGTCCGGTCCGCCAGCCACGCCAAGCCGAAGGCGGGAACGGCGGCCAGGGTCCATATGAGGAGGTAACCCAGCGCCAGGGTACCGAGACGCCGAGCGCGGCGATCGGTGAAGGTCCGGCTGTACAGGGAAGCGAAGGGCGTGACCGACGGCAGCATCATGGCCGCCATCATGAGGGCCCAGACGGCGACGAAGCTCCCCATTCCGAGCCCCATCGTCCCTGGCATCGGCCCCATGTGCCGGGCCACCACCACGACGCCGACCCAGCCAGCGGCGGCGGCGAGGAGAAGAGGCGAGGCTGGCGGCGTGAGGTGACGGAGGCTCGGAGCGGTCGAGCTCACGACGCCCAGGAGAACGGCGCCCAGTGCCCGTTCTTGCCTTCGTTGGCGAACGACATCCCGAATACGTCGACCCGCGAGCGGTTCGCCTTGGCGATGGTGAGCGTCGAGCTCGCCGGATGGAACATCCCCGTGAGCCGTTCGACTTCACCGCTCGGATTCATGGGGGCCACGAAATCCTCGATCTCGATGTCAATCAGGGCGCCGACTTTCACCGAGTGGACCCGGCCGCGATCGACGTAGTCGATCGTTGCCGACTCCATGCCCAGGTGCTCGGTGATGAGTGGGCTGAGCATGGCCATCGGTCCGCCTACCTGGCCCCCGAAGACGGCGCCGAGCTTCTCTGCCTGCTCGGGCGAAGCGGCCTTGTCCATCACGACGCCAACGCGCCAATTCCCCTCGGACATGACCGCCGGCGTGTCGGCCACGATGACGACGCTCTTGTCGCTGACCTCCACGCCATCGACGGCACCTCGGTTCACGTGGAAGACCAGCACGACCCGACAGCGATCCTGGTCGGCGGGCATGGTAAGTCCCGAGGTTGTACATGGGCACACCATGTCGCAAGAACAGTTCTCGAAGTAGGTCCCCTCCAGCTGCCAGGCCATCGTTCCTCCCCCGCTCAGGCGCCCACACCAGGATCGTGCCACGGGTGAAGACGTGATGCTCGGCTCCGCACCCGCCCTGTCATTTCGTACGAGTGCAAAGGTCGTCGTGGACAAGCAAAGCGACCCCCACCTCAGCCGAAGCGCCCGAAATCCCTGCGGGTGTCGATGTCGGCCGGATCGCCTTCGCACGGTACCTCGACGACGAGCTCGGGCCGCCGGCGCATGAGGGCCCGGGCGCCTTCGTCGCCGCGTCGGGGCAACAACGGCCACAGCTCGGCGCTCAAGCAAACCGGGTTGCGCCGCTGTCCGCCGTAGGTAGCCACTGCCAGCGACGCCGCGCTGGAGGACACCGCTCGCCACGACGACGCCGTGATCAGGGGCTGGTCGCCGAGTCCCACCACCGCGGCGCTGTGCCGGCGCCGGGCGCAGTGCTCCAAGGCGACGGCCAGCGACCCGGCCAGGCCCCTCCGCCAGCCAGGATTGTCGAGGACGGTGACCGTGTCGGGGAGCAGGTCTGCCAGCTCGACGGCGCCGGTGACCACGACGACCTCATCGAGCCCGGCGCCGAGGGCCGCCTCGAGCGCCCAAGAGACGAGGGGCCGGCCTCGGAAGACGGCGCGCAGCTTGTTCCCCTCCCCGTCGAAGCGGCTGGATCCTCCGGCTGCCAGGAGGACAGCGGCGCTGCTCACGCCCAGGCCGGCGCCGGGGAGCTGTGGATCGGCCCCTGAAGGTCGCGCAACGAGTGAGCCGGGCGACCGCTGCGCAAGGCGATGATCTCGGCGCAGATCGACACCGCCGTCTCCTCCGGGGTCCGGGCACCGATGTCGAGGCCGATGGGGCCCATGATGCGGGCCAGCCCTACCTCGTCCACGCCGACCTGGCGCAGGCGCGCCTCGCGCTCGGCGTGCGTGCGCCGCGATCCCATCGCCCCCCCGTAGCCGGCATCGGTCCCCAGCGCGGTCATGTGTACAGGGACGTCGAACTTGGGGTCGTGGGTGAGCACGCACACGGCGTCGCGTTCTGAGAGCTCCCCGCCCACCCGCTCCAGGTAGCGATGGGGCCACTCGACGACAATCTCGTCAGCCATGGGGAAGCGGGCTCGGGTGGTGAACACCGGCCGGGCGTCGCACACGGTGACCCGGTAGCCGAGGACCTTGGCCATCTTGGCGAGCGCCGCGGTGAAGTCGACAGCTCCAAAGATCACCATGCGCGGGGACGGGGCGAAAACCTCGACGAACACGCTCGCCGCCCGCTGCCGGGCCTCGCCGCTGGGACCGTAACGGCGGGTGGCCGACAGGCCACTAGCCAGAGCGCCCACCATGTCGCGCCCTACGACCTCGTCCAGCTCGGCCCGGCCCAGTGATCCGTGGCGCTCCCCGACGGCGTTCACCAGCATCGTCGCCCCCACTGAAACCCCGGCGGCGGCGTCCTCCTCCACCGCCACCACAGTGGCCGTGGCGACCGGCTCGTCGGACACGAGCGCGGAGCGCAGGCGGTCGTAGAAGGCCGGGAGCGACGAGTCGACCAGCACCCGCACGGTGCCCCCGCATGTGAGGCCCACGGCGAAGGCCTCGACGTCCGAGTAACCGAAAGTGCACACTCGAGGGGACATCCCGCGTTCCAGCGACGCCAGGGCCTCGGTGACCACCGCCGACTCCACGCACCCCCCCGACACCGATCCGGCGACCTCGCCGGTCTCGCTCACCACCATGGTCGCCCCCGGCTGGCGCGGCCCCGAGCCCTCCACCCCGACCACCCGGGCAGTCGCCACCCGATACCCGGCGGCGAGCCACCGGTCGATGTCACCCAGCACCTCTTTCATCTGACGACCACCTCCGTCAGGGCTTCCGGAGAAGCGAGTCGTGGCCGATCCTCGAGCCGGTTCACCCACGCCACCTTGCGCATGGGGCCACCCGGTGCCCGCAAGGGGTGGTGCCCCGCAAGGCGCAGGTGGGTCGTTGACCGCGGCGGAGCTCGATTACAGGACCTTGGCGGCGGCCTTGATGGCCTGGCGGATGCGGTAATAGGTGCCGCAGCGGCAGATGTTGAGGATCTTGTCGATGTCGGCATCGGTCGGGTCGGGGACGGCCCTGAGCAACGCCACGGCCATCATGATCTGGCCCGCCTGGCAATAGCCGCACTGGGGTACGTCGGCATCCAGCCACGCCTGCTGCACCGGGTGCAGGGTGCCATCGGGATCGGCCAGCCCTTCGATGGTGGTGATGTCCAGCCCGGCGATGTCGGAGACAGGGGTCGAACAGGTGGCGAAGGGCTGGTCCCCGGCCAGGGCCGTGCAGGCCCGGCACTCGTCCATGCCGCAGCCGTACTTCGTGCCCGTCAGGCCCAGGACGTCGCGCAGCACCCACAGCACCCGGAGGTCGCCGGGGACGTCGACGGTGACCGAGTTGCCGTTGAGCGTGAAGGTGTAGGACACCGTCGACTCCTCAGTAGTCGTACAGCTGGCCGAAGGGCACAGGCTGGCTCGGAGGCGGCGACAGCTGACCCGGCGGGGTCAGGTCACTGGGCAGCGGGGCCGGGTTGACGGGGAACGTGCGTGGCAGGGTCCCGGTGGCACGCGCATAGGCGTTGCCGATGGCGCCCACGGCGGTGGACACCCCGATCTCGCCGATGCCGCCCGGTACGTCGGCGCTCAGGGGGTTCACCGTGATGGTGAGGTTGACCGGGTTCTGCCCCTGGCGGGCCCAGCCGAACCCGTCCCAGCCGTCCTCGAGGGGCAGGCCGTCCTGGATCCGGTTGCCCGCCGACAGCACTACCGAGATGGCGTCGCTCAGGCCTCCCATCAGCTGGCCTTCGATGGACAGCGGGTTGACGGGCAGCCGGGCGTCGGCGGCGATCCAGGCGTTGGTGACGCGAGGCTTGGCGGGGTCCGTGGCGTCGAGCTCGACCAGGCACGCCGTCGCCGACTTGTCGCGCCGCTCGATGGAGATGCCCTGGGCGGTGCCTTCCGGCATGGTACGGCCCCAATTGCCGGCCTTGGCCACGCTCTGGAGCAGCGCCTTGCTGGTGTCGGACTTGAGGAACGCCAGGCGGAAGGCGAGTGGGTCCTGGCCCATGGCTGCCGCCAACTGGTCGACGAACATCTCCTCGGAGCCGCGGGTGTCGTAGTTGTAGACCGAGCGCCAGCTGCTGGTCCAGAAGTCGAGCGGCACCTCGGTGAGCAGCTCGGCGACGACGCCGAAGTTGTAGGGACACACCACGGTGGTGGTGAACAGGAACTCGTCGTATCCCTCCATGCCCAGGTCCGGCTTGGCAGTGGTGTAGGAGATGATCTCGCCCAATCCGGGGTTGACATCGGCCTGGACCGTGGCCAGACGGTGCAGGTAGCCGAGCACCGATCCTCCGAGCACCACGGCCTGAAGCTTGTGGTACGACTGCGGATGGGCCCGCCCGACGCGCATGTCGTTGGTACGGTGCCACATGAGCTTCACAGGCTTACCCATGGCCTTGGAGATCTGAGCAGCCTCCTGGGCGGCGTCGAACCACAGGGTCCGGCCGAAGGACCCGCCGCCGCGGATGACGTGCACGGTCACGTCGCTCTGGGGCAAACCCACGTCCTGGGCGATCTGCTGCAGGGTGACGATGGGGTTCTGCAGAGGGGCCCAGATCTCGGCCCGGTCGGATCGCACGTCGGCGACGGCGACGTTCGGCTCCAGGGGCGCGTGGTTGACGAAGGCCCATCGGAAGTCGGCCTCGACCAGCCGCGCCCCCAGGGGAAGGCTGGGGAGCGAGGAGGCGGGCAGGCCGATCGCCGCCTCCTCGAGCTGCGCGTAGACCGAGGCGTCGTCCATGTTCGCCACGGGACCGGGGTTCCAGGTGGCCTGCACGGCGTTGACGGCGTCGATGACCTGGCCGAAGGTCTCGCCACGCACCGCCACGCCGAAGGGCATGGCGACCACGTCGTGGATGCCTGGCATGTTCCTGATCGTGGAGTAGTTGGTGAACGACTTGAGCGTGCCCTTGATGGTCGGCGGGCGGCGGACCATGGTGGGAAGCGCCCCGGGGATGTCGAGATCGGTGGCGTAGACCTCCCGGCCGGTGACGATGTCGCGGTTGGCGAGCTGGGGGACGGGCGTACCGATGATCGTGTATTCGGAGCTGGGTTTGGGGGTGGCCTGCACCTGTTCCGTCTCAGTGGCGGCGGCAAGAGGTGACAGCTGGCCGTAGGTGAGGCTCTGGCCATCGGAGGCGCTCACCACGCCGTCGGACACGCTCAAGGAGGAGATCGGCACCCCGAGCTCGTCGGCGGCCGCCTCGAGCAGCTGTTGGCGGGCGATGGCACAGGCGGCTCGAACGGGGTCCCACAGGGTGCGGATCCCGCTCGATCCGCCGGTGATCTGGTTGAACACCAGGGCCGGATCGGCATCGGCGAGTGTCACGTTGACCGAGGACAGCGCCACGTCGAGCTCCTCGGCGATGATCATGGCCACGCCGGTGCGCAGGCCCTGCCCGTTCTCCTCACGGGGCATGACGAAATCGACCTGCCCGTTGGACTGGACCGTCACAGTGATCATCCAGTTGGTCGGCTTGGACGCCATGATCAGGTAGTCGCCCAGATCGGTGACGTCAGCGGGCTGGTCGGGCGACGGGATGGGGAGCATGTCCACGGCGCCCAGCGTGCGGGCGGCGACCGGCGAAGACGTCGTCTCGAGGCGAGGGGCGCCGGCCACCCTGTCGACACGTGCCGCCGTGACGAGCACGGGAGCGGCGACGACCCACCCGAGCAACTGGCGACGGCTCAGCTGCAGTGAATCGGACGGCGGAGCGCCAGGCTGCGCTGCACCGGAGAAAGAGGCGTCAACGACCTTCTCGCCGCCACAACCACGCCGCCCAGAATCAGAACCGCCCGTGACCGGCGATGCTACGAGCGGCGCCCACGGCTGTCAACGCGCCGCGCTCCCGAGCCGTCCTCCCCGCTACTGGCGCCGGGCCGCCCCGAGTCGGCGCCACCATGACAGAGGAATACCGGGGCCCGGCGGCCGGGGCCCAGCGGCACGGACTTCACTCGTCGGCGGCCTGATCCAGTTGCCGCCTGGCACGACGACCCAGGGCGGCGATCACCGAAGCGCGCTCGCGCTCGGCCTGGGCCTGCAGAAGCCGTGATTGACGCAACTGCTCCTCGAGGTCACCGATGCGCTGGTCCGTGACCCCGACACGTTCGTCGGCCCGCTTCTGGAGCTGGGCGAGCTCTGCTCTCGCTACGGCAGCCTCTGTCTTGTAGGCCTCGATCTCCTCGCGCAGTTGCAGCTCGGCGGCAGCCGACGCGGCCAGCTGGTCCCTTACGGCCGCCAGCTCGCCCTGGACGTGAGCGAGGTGTTGCCGGACCTCGCTCACAACCTCTTCGTATGTGTCAGGCATGCACGCTCCGCCTGTTCGTGACCTAGTCCCTGCCATCCGGGAGACGGCGCAGACCCTAGCCACTCCCTTGCGGCCGGTGGCATCGCCTTGGGTCTACATCGCCTCGGGTCTACATTGAACAGCCGTGGGATTCATCTGGCGCAAGCTGCTGGCGATGCTCCGGCTACGGCGGGAGCGGCGCAAGCGAGGGTGGTGACGAGGAGCCGGGCGTAGCGCCCTTCGTCCTCGACGGCGGCCTAGGTCAGCCGCCCGCCCACGGAGGCCCCGTCCGCCGGCGCCTCGGCCGGCCGTCTCGCCCCACCAGCCGCAACGTCGGCCTGCGCCCTGATACCCCTCGCTCGTCTTGCGGGAGCTTTCTGGGACTCAGCAGGTCGAAAGCCCCGGCGAGGGGCGCCTTGGCCAAGCCACCCAACTCCTCCAGCGCCGACCAGCGCCGGGCCAGGAACCCGGTACAGGCGATCGTGAGCACCAGCGGCACGAGCCAGTTGAACAAGGTGTGGCCGATCGAGTCGTGGAGGCCCGTCGCCAGGAGGAAAGAAAGGGCGACGCACAGCGCGGCGACCGCCCACGCAACGGTGTCGATCACGCCGGCACGGAGGAACGTCCGGGTCGAGGCGACCGTCCGAGGTACGAGGTCACGCGTGTACTGCAGGGCGACCGGCCGGAAAGCCAGAGAGGCCACGAGGTTGACGGACATGGCCCCGGCGGTGATCACCCGCCCGAGATCGTCCAGCCGGGCCTGGCTGGGCGAGGGGACGAAATGGGCACCCAGCGCCAGGACGGCGAAGGTCGAAGTGGACGCCAGCTCGAAGCCTGCCGGCCGGCGATGCCTCCTGGCCCACAACACGACGAACGCCCCCGTCACCGCCGCAAGCTCGGCACCGGACTCGAAGCCGACTCCGCCGCGTCTGGCGGCGATGATCATCACACACCACGGCACGAGGGCGAGGAGGGCGGCACCGTTCACTGCCAAGACGATAGGCCCGTGCCCCGGGCTTTGTGCTCACACGATTGTCCCATGCAACGCTTCGCCGGCCCAGCAGCGACACGAGCCCCCGCCGTGCAGTCAGCGGATGGTGCCCACCCCCGCGATGAGGGGAAGGTCCAGAGCCGTGACCCAGCCGGGAGGCAGCTCGTTCACGGCCGGCACGGCGTTGAGGGCGCGCAGGCCCGTAGCCAGGCATCCGGCAGCGGCGGCGTCCCTGCCGCTGCCGTCGGTGAAGCGAAACGCCGTCTCCTGGACGATGGAGGGCGATCCCTCGATCTCCACCCGGTAGACGTCGTCCTGGGTTCCCCGTGGCCAGTGGGGGGCGGCGTCCAGCCCGACGCGGTTCACGTGCTCGAGGGAGATCCTGGGCCGGCCACCCACGACGCCGTCGATGGTGAAGCGGACGGCAGCCACCCGACCCGGCTCGATGATCCCCTTGGCGGTGTCGATGGGCTTGTCGGTGACCCACTTGTCCCACGTGGTGGTGATCCCGTCCAGCTGGACGCCGACGGCATGGGCGATCATGGGCACCGTCGCCCCCCACGACATCACGAGGATGTCTCTGTGTTCGAGAAGGGGGGTGTACCCCGGTTCCCGGCCGATGCCCATCTCCTCCTCGTAGTCGCCTTCGTAGTTGGCGTAGTCGAGGATCTCGAGCGCCTTCACGCGTCGGATCTCGCCGCACAGGCCCATCAGCGTCATGGGGAACAGGTCGTTGGCGAACCCGGGGTCGATGCCGGTCGTGAAACACGACGAAGCACCGACACGGCATGCCTCGGTGATGGGGTCCACCCACGAAGACGGCGTCAAGGTCATGGCAGGCCAGACCCACGGGGTCATGGCGGTGGAGCAGACGTCGACCCCGGCGCTCAAGAACCTGCCCATGAGGGCGACATTGTCAGCGGCGTGGGCGGCGGTGGGCCCGTAGTGCACGAGGGCGTCAGGCCGCAGGGAGATGAGCGCCTCGACGTCGTCGGTTGCCGTCACGCCGACGGGTCCGACGCCGCAGATCTCGCCAGCGTCGCGACCGACCTTGGCCGGCGAGCTCACCCCCACGCCGACCAGCTCGAAGAGCGGGTGCCGGACGATCTCGGGGATCACCATGCGCCCCACGAATCCCGTCCCCCACACCACCACCCGCTTGGCCGGCACCACGCCAGGCACGCTAGCTACCTAGCGAGCGGCGCCACCGGTCTCCCTCAGGTGCCCGAGGGCGGCCATGGCTGCGTTGTGGCCGCCGATACCGCTCACCGCCCCGCCTCGACGCGCCCCCGAGCCGCACAGCAGCACGTTGTCGAGCGGCGTCTCCACGCCCCAGCGGCCGACCTCGTGATCGTCCTCGGCCCACGGCCATTGGAGGTCCCCGTGGAAGATGTTGCCCCCCGGCAGCGCCAGCTCCTCTTGGAGCTGCGCGGGGGTGTGCACCTCCAGGCAGGGCCGGCCGTCGCTGGTGGTGAGCAGGCAGCCGGCGAGCGGCTCGGCGAGGACCTCCTCGAACGACGACAAGCAGGCTTCGAGAGCCAGTTCGGGGGTCACCTTGCCGTCGCCGAAGAGCCGCGCTGGTGTCTGCAGTGCGAACAGGCTCAGCGTGTGGGTGCCGGCGGCGCGCAGTTCGGCGCCGAGCACCGAGGGATCGGTGAGGGAGTGGCAGTAGAGCTCGCAGGGAACCGGCGCGGGAAGCCGGCCCTCGGTCGCCACCGCCCAAGCGACGTCGAGCTGGCTGGCCCGCTCGTTCACGTGGAGCGTCCCGCTGAAGGCGAGCGCCGGATCCAGCCCGCAGCGCAGGCGAGGGAGACGGTGCAGGACCATGTTGACCTTGATCTGGGCGCCCTCAGGGCGGGAGCCGTCACCGGCTGACCCGAGGAGCTTGTCCAGGACGGCGGGCGCCGCACCGCACAACACGGCAGCAGCCCGGTGGCGCTCACCGGCGGCCGTCGTGAGCTGGGCGCCCCTGCCGTCGGCGTCGAGGGCGACGACCTCGACGCCGGTGCGGATCGCCACGCCAGCCCTCGTCGCCGCCCTGGTCAGCTCGTCGGCCAGCGCCCCCATGCCCCCCACGGGCACGAGCCAGTCACCGGTACCGTTCCCGATCACGTGGTACAGCCAGCACCGGTTCTGTCGCAGGCTGGGCTCGTCGGGGCGGGCGAAGGTGCCGATGAGCCCGTCGGTGAGCACCGTCCCCCGCACCAGGTCGCTGGAGAAGGCCTCCTGCGCCGACGCGCCGAGGGGGAGCTCGGCCACGAGCCGCCAGGCCTCTGCACCCAGGTGCTCTCGGAAGTACCCGGCGTCGCGAAGCGGTTCCATGAGCGTCGGCGCCACCACCGACGCCACCAGCGCGCTGAGGCGCTGCCACTCGAGCCAGTTGCGGCTGTCCTCACCCAGTCCCATGGACAGGAACGAACGCCGGGTTCGCTCGGGGTCGAGGGGATCGGTCACCAAGGCGCCCGCACCGTCGGGGGTGCACGATGCCGGCTGTCGCCGGCGCAGTTCGAGGTCGATGCCGAGGAGCTCCAGGAGTTCTTGGGGGAAGAGCGAGACGAGGTACGCGTAGCTCGAGATGCGCACGTCGACCCCGGAGAAGGGGAGCCCGGACACGGCGGCGCCGCCCACCCGGTCACTCCTCTCGAACACCGTCACCGACAGGCCGCTGCGGGCGAGTAGGGTGGCCGCTACCAGGGCGTTGTGCCCTGCGCCGATGACGGCAACGTCAACAGGCCGCTGCGCCATGTCGAGGCTCGGGGTTTGCCGCCTGGCTCCGACGAGGAGCCGGGCTCACCCGGCCGTCACGTAGAGCTCGTCGGCGAGGCCCTGGCCTATCGACATGGTGCCGGCACCGATGGCCAGGGTGAGCGTGCCGTCCGGGGCGCGCTCGACGACGGTGGCCGTGACCCCGGGCCGGAAGCCGTGCGCATCGAGGTAGGAGAGGACCTCGACGTCGAGCTCCACCGTCTCGGTGATGCGCTCGAGGAGCACGTCCTGGCCCGGCTCGGCCGTCGCCAACGGGCGCAGCTGCCGCCTCGGGGAGGCCGCTCCGGGAATGGGGTTGCCGTGCGGGCACGTCGTCGGGTTGCCCAGGACGACGACGAGGCGCTGCTCGACCTCGTCGGAGATCACGTGCTCCCAGCGCCCTGCCTCTTGGTGCACCTTCGGCCATTCCAGCCCGATGACGTCGGCGAGCAGGCGCTCGGCCAGGCGGTGGCGGCGCACCACGGCCTCGGCCCGATCCCGTCCCCGGCCCGTGAGGCGCAGCGCCCGTCCCTCCACCTCGAGGAAGCCCTCGGCGACCAGCCGGCGGACCATCTCGGTGACCGTGGGCGCCGAATGGCCGAGCCGCTCGGCCAGACGGGCGCGGATGACCGGTCCACCGGCCTCGTCCAGCTCGTAGGCGACCTTCAGGTACTCCTCGACCGGCGGATGGAAGCCCTCGGGCACGCCAACCAGGGTACCCGTCCCGGCCGCGCCGGGTTCAGGCCGCCTTGCGTCATTAGTTAGGATCTCCTAATCTCGACTCAGAGTTAGGCAACCCTCATCCCAGGGGACTTGGACCTCGGCGAGGGAGGACGCGCTGCATGGGATGGCGAAGGACCCCGAGGAGCCCCCGGCGGCGGCTCGGTTGGCCCGTTCTTCCCGCTGCCGTCCTAGCCACGGCCGGCTTGCTGGCCGCCTGCGGCAGCGGCGGGGGCGGGCCCGACGCCATCACCTTGTACAACGGCCAGCATCCCCAACTCACCGCCGCCCTGGTCAGCGCCTTCGAGAAGCAGACCGGCATCACGGTGAAGGTGCGCACCGACGACGGGATCGTGCTCGCCGACCAGATCCTCCAAGAGGGCTCGAGCTCGCCGGCGGACGTCTACATGACCGAGAACTCACCCGAGCTCATGTTGCTCACCGAGCACCACCTGCTGGCCGCGCTCCCGAGCTCGATCACCGACCAGATCCCGAGCCGCTACGACTCACCGACCGGGAATTGGGTCGGGATCGCGCTGCGGGTGAGCGCCCTTGCCTACAACCCCTCGAAGATCTCGGCCTCGCAGCTGCCGGCGAGTGTCATGGACCTGGCACAGCCGAAGTGGAAGGGCAAGGTGGCCATCGCCCCCACCGACTCCGACTTCGTGCCGCTCGTGGGAGCGGTCCTGGCCACCCACGGGAGGTCGTCCACGCGTAGCTGGCTGTCGGGTCTCAAGGCCAACGCCGCCCTCTACCAGGACGACGAGGCGGTGGTGGCCGCCGTCAACGGGGGCCAGGCGGCGGTGGGCATCATCAACCAGTACTACTGGTACCGGCTACGCCTCGAGGTCGGCGCCCCGAACATGCACAGCCGGTTGTACTTCTTCCCCAACCGCGACGTGGGAGGGGTCGAGAACGTCTCGGGCGCCGCCGTGCTCGCTTCCTCGCCGCGCAAGGCGGCCGCCGAGCGCTTCGTCGCCTTTCTGGTCTCGCCCACGGCACAGCGCATCCTCGCCTCCGGCGACGACTTCGAGTACCCGGCGCGCCCCGGTATCGCCCCCAATCCCGCCATGGCGCCCCTGTCACAGGTCGATCCGGCGGTGCTGAGCGTGGTCCGTTTGGGCGACGACCTGCCGGCCGCTTCGCTGCTGCAGCAGGTGGGGCTCACGTGACGGCGGGCACCCCAGCGCTCGTCGGCAAGCTGCGGGTGCTCGCCCCGGGGCGGCGCCGGCGCTTCCCGTGGGTGCTCACGTCCTCGAGCATCGTCGTGGTCGCCGCCCTCCTCGCCCCCATCGGGCTGATCGTCGCTCAATCCGCCCAGGCAGGGTGGGGACAGGTGTGGTCCTTGCTGGACCGTCCCTTCGTGGCGACGTTGCTGTGGAACTCCGTTCGACTGGCGGTGGTGGTGACCGCCCTCAGTGCCGTGATCGGGACCGGGGCGGCATGGTTGACCGAACGCACGGCGCTCCCCGGTCGCCGGGCCTGGGCGGTGCTGCTCATCGTGCCCATCGTCGTGCCCGACTTCGTCCTGGCCTGGACGTGGTCCTCGGTCTTCCCCGCCGTCCACGGCTACAGCGGTGCCGTGTTGGTGATGACGTTGCACCTTTACCCTCTCGTCTACCTTCCCATGGCGGGTGCCTTCCGCGCTGCCGATCCCGCTCAGGAGGAGGCGGCTCGCAGCTTGGGCCTGTCGCGTTGGGCGGCCTGGCTCCGCATCAGCGTGCGCCAGGCACGCTCCACGCTCCTGGGCGGCTGCCTGCTGGTGTGCCTGGCGCTGCTGGCGTACTACGGCGCCTTCGAGAACCTGCGCTACCAGACCTTCACGACGGCGATCTTCGGCGAACTCCAGACGCGTTTCGCCCCCGCCGTCGCCTCCTCGCTCTCCCTCGTCCTCGTCGCCCTGTCGCTCTTCGTCCTGGGGGGCGAGGCCGTCTTCCGCGAGCGCGGCAGGATTGCCCGCTCGGGCCCCATGGCACAGCGCGCCCAGCAACCCGTCCCCCTCCGCCGGGCCCGACCCCTGGCGCTCGGGGCGGTGGGGGCCGTGGTGGCCTTGGCCCTGGGCTTCCCCGTCGCCGTGGTCGGCTACTGGATGGCGACGGGGAGTTCCACGGCCCTGCCCGGCGCCGTCTCATTGGCCGGATCCGCCGGCTACAGCATCCTCTACAGCGCCGCCGCCGCCGCCGTGGCCACCGTCGCTGCCCTGCCGGTGGCCTTTCTGGCCAGCCGCCACCAGCGGCGGTGGTCGACGGCCCTGGAGCGCTCGACCTTCGTCGTCCAGGGCGTGCCGGGCCTCGTGATCGCCCTGTCCCTCGTGTACCTCGCCAGTCGCTTCATCGGTGCCCTCTACCAGAGCCCCGAGCTACTGGTCGGCGCTTACGCGCTCATGTTCTTCCCCTTGGCCCTGGTGGCCATGTCCTCTTCGGTGACCCGGGCCTCGCCCCGCTTGGAGGAAGCGGGACGGGCCCTCGGCAAGGGGCCTGTGGCCGTCCGTCTCACCGTGACGCTGCCGCTCGTCGCCCCCGGGCTCGTCGCCGCCTTCTGCTTCGTCTTCCTCTCGGCTGTCACCGAGCTCACCGCTACGCTGCTCCTCGTGCCCACGGGGGCGCAGACCCTTGCCACGCAGTTCTGGGCCTACGCCCAACAAGGCGTCTCCTTCGGGGCCGCCGCGCCCTATGCCGCCACCATGATGGCCCTGTCAGCGCTCCCCGCTTACCTCCTCGGCCGGTGGTTCGACCGCAGCTCTGCCCACCAGCCGGGCAGGACGATCCTCGAGGCGGTGACGTGAGCACGATCTCGTGCCGCGCACTCGCCAAGTCCTTCGGCGGGGTCGAGGTGCTGCGGGGTCTCGACCTCGAGGTCCCCGACGGTGCCGTGGTCACGGTGCTGGGCGAATCAGGGAGCGGGAAGACGACCCTGCTCCGCCTGATCGCCGGCTTCGAGCGACCCGATAGCGGCTCGATGGCCATCGACGCCACGGTGGTGGACTCCCAGGGGGTCTTCGTGCCCCCCGAACGGCGTCGCATCGGCTACGTGGCCCAGGAAGGCAATCTCTTCCCGCACTTGACCGTGGCGCGCAACGTCGCCTTCGGGCTCGGCCGCCACGGCAGCGACCGCTCCCAAGTCGACGAGCTGCTCGAGCTCGTGGACCTGAGCGGGTTCGGGGGGCGGTACCCCCACGAGCTCTCCGGTGGCCAGCAGCAGCGGGTGGCCCTGGCCAGGGCGCTGGCTCCCCACCCGGCGGTGGTCCTCCTCGACGAGCCCTTCTCCTCGCTCGACGCCAGCCTGCGGTCGTCGCTGCGCTTCGACGTGATGCGGATCCTCCGGGAGCAGCGAGCCACCACGGTGTTCGTCACCCACGACCAATCGGAGGCGCTCTCGGTCGCAGACCTGGTGGGGATCATCGACGAAGGCCGCATCAGGCAGTTCGCCACGCCCGAGACCCTCTACACCCATCCCGCCGACGCCGTGGTGGCCCAATTCCTGGGCGAGGCCAACATCGTGGCCGGTACAGCCGGACAGGGGGAGGTCACGACCATGTTCGGCACCCTGCCCCTGGCCGACGTAAGCCGAGGCCTCGTCGGGCCGGTCTCGGCCCTGGTGCGCCCGGAGCAGATCGCCATGCGCCGCGTGGAGTTGCCGCCCGGGTCGGGTCCCCCGGCGACCGGCAACGTCGTGCACCGCGAGTACTACGGACATGACTCCATGGTGATGGTGGAGGTGGTCGGTCGTGGTGAGCCATTGGTGCGCGTGCGGGTATCGGGGCGTGCGCCAGTGGGCATCGGCGACGCCGTGGTCCTGTCAGCCGCCGGCGACGTCGTGGCGTGGAGCGTCGGTCCTCGACCCCCTACCGAGCGAACCGGGCCGCTCCAGCCCGCAGCAGGCCGCCGCTAAGTCCCGTCTGGTCTCGGCGCAGCGGGGGCGCCGGTCAGGCCGCGGGCGCCGGTCAGGCCGTGGGCACTGTCCGCCGCCGGCATGCCGGTGCCGCTCGCTTCGGCCTCCTCCACGATGCGCACGATCTCGGCGCCGTCGAGGCTCTCGGCCGACACGAGGGCCTGGGCGAGGGCGTCGAGAGCGGCTCGGTGGTCGACGAGCACACGACGGGCCCGCTGAGCCTGCTCGCCCAGGAGACGGGCCACCTCCTCGTCGATCACCCGTGCCGTCTCGTCGGAGTAGTCCCGGGTGTGGATGAGGTCTTCGCCCAGGAACACCGGCCCCCGGGACCCGAAGGACATCTCCCCCAGCGCCTCGGACATCCCCCACTCGCGCACCATGCGGCCCGCCAGCTCGGTGGCGCCGACCAGGTCGTCCTGAGCCCCCGTGGAGGGCACGCCGAAGACGATCTCCTCGGCCGCCCGGCCGCCCAGACGGACGGCCAGCGCATCCTCGAGGTAGGGCCTCTGCTGGAGCTGGCGGTCCTCGGCGGGCAGCTGCTGGGTGACGCCCAGCGCCATGCCGGTGGGCAGGATGGTGACCTTGTGCACCGGGTCGGTGTGCTCGAGGAGCTGCGCCAGCAGGGCGTGGCCCGACTCGTGGTAGGCGACGATCGCCTTCTCCTCGGGTCCGAGCACGAGCGAGGTGCGGCGCACCCCCAGGAGCACCCGGTCGCGCGCCGCCTCCATGTCGGCTCGGCTCACCTCCGGCGCGCCGCCGCGCACGGCGATGAGGGCCGCTTCGTTCACCAGGTTCTCGAGGTCGGCCCCGCTCATGCCCGGTGTCCCCCGGGCCACGGTCCCCAGGTCCACGTCGGGACCGATCCGCTTGGTCCGGCAGTGCACTGCCAAAATGGCCTGACGCTCCTCCAAGGTGGGCAGCGGGATGACCACCTGGCGGTCGAAGCGCCCGGCGCGGAGGAGAGCGGGGTCGAGGATGTCGGGACGGTTGGTGGCGGCCAGCACCACGATCCCTTCGGCCTCCTCGAAGCCGTCCATCTCCGACAGGAGCTGGTTGAGCGTCTGCTCACGCTCGTCGTGCCCGCCGCCCAGGCCCGTGCCGCGCTTGCGGCCGATGGCGTCGATCTCGTCCACGAAGATGATCGAGGGCTTCTGCGCCCGCGCCTTGGCGAACAGGTCCCTGACACGAGCCGCCCCCACCCCCACGAACATCTCCATGAACTCCGAGCCGGAGATGGTGATGAACGGCACCTGCGCCTCCCCGGCGATGGCCCGGGCGAACAGCGTCTTGCCCGTTCCCGGCGGACCCACCAGCAACAGGCCCTTGGGGATGCGGGCGCCGATGGCGCTGAAGCGTTCAGGGTCCTTCAAGAACTGCACGACCTCGCCGATCTCCTGCTTGACCGTCTCGTAGCCGGCGACGTCGGCGAAGGTCGTCGAGGGACGCTCGGTGGTGTGCACCTTGGCCCCGCTGCGTGACCACCCGCTCAGGGCGGCCGTCCTGCCCTGGGCGCGGCGCATCATCCACATCCACAGCAACGCCAGCAGCCCGAGGGGCACGATCCATGCCAACACGGTGGGCCACACGCTGCTCGAGGTCGACACGTAGTCGCGTGCCACGTGGTGGCTCTCGAGCAACGCCACGTCGGCGGCCGGCAGGGCGCCGGTGGGTCCCTGGGCGGTGAACTGCTTGCCGTCGGTGAAGCGCCCCCCGACCACGCCGCTCGACTGGTCGATCGACACGCTCTTCACCTCTCCGGCCGCCACCTTGGAGAGCAGCGCCGAGTAGGAGATGCGCTGCGGGGCGGGGGAACCGCTCCCCGAAGGGACCAGCAGCAGCGCCACCAGGGCGGACACCGCCATCACCCACAGGACCAGCACCACCAGCCGCGAACGGCTGGGCCGAGGCCCCGGCGGCGCTGACGGCGGCGGCGACCCGGGGCCGCCCGCCACGTTCCAGCGTTGGCCCTCGGGGCGCGGCGTCATGGCGCTCGGTTCACGCTCGGGGCCCGAGCGCCCGCCCTGGCCGGGCCCCGGCGGCCCTCGGCGGAAGACGACGCGCCTCGTGGACAAGCGCCTCATGAGGGAATTGTCGAGCCCTGCCGGGGGCCGCAGATAGAGGAGGAAGGCCCGCGCCGGCACCCTCAGGTTGGGCCGTTCGGCCCTACGGTGCCGTCGCTAGGGTGAGGACGGTGCCAGGCTCCAGCGACGGGGCGTCTGTCATCGACCGCAGCGGGCTCGACGTGCTCATCGAGCTGCTGCAGGCCGAGGGGTTGGCCACGGTCGGGCCACAGGTGCGCGACGGCGCCATCGTGCCCGGGCCCATCGCCACGTCCGCAGACCTGCCCGAGGGTTGGCACGACCACCAGGCACCGGGCCGCTACGAGATCGACAAAGGCGACGACCACTCACTGTTCTCGTGGGCCGTCGGTCCCCAGTCCCCCAAGGGCTGGCTCCTGCCCGCCGAGGAGGTGGTGTGGCGGGCCACCGCACGCGACGGTGCATGGTCGCTGCACGAGCCAGCGCCCGATCCGGGGGGCGTGGCCCTGGTGGGGCTGCGGCCCTGCGAGGTGGCCGCCGTGGCCACCCTCGACGCCGTGCTCGCCAAAGGCACCGTCGCGGACCCCGCCTACCTGCGCAGGCGCCGGGCCACGGTCCTCGTCGCCGTCGAATGCGGCGCTCCGGCCTCGACGTGCTTCTGCGCGTCGATGGGGACCGGCCCCGAGGCCGGCGACAAAGCCGACCTCGTGCTGACCGAGCTCGACCAGGGGGAGCGCTTTTTGGTCAGGGCCATCACGCCCCGGGGAGTCGAGCTCCTGTCCCGACTGCCCGCCCGCCACGCCACCGGGGACGACCTGAGGGCGCGCCAGGCGGTGCTCGACGGCGCCCGCGCCGCCATCAGTCGCTCCCTCGACACCGAGGGGCTCCCGGAGCTGCTGGCGGCCAACCTCGAGCACCCGCGCTGGCAGGACGTGGCGGAGCGCTGCCTGGCGTGCGGCAACTGCACGATGGTGTGCCCGACGTGCTTCTGCACAGACGTGGCGGACACCACCGACCTGGGCGACGCCGTGACCCGCACGCGGCGGTGGTCGTCGTGCTTCGACTTCGAGCACTCCTTCCTGCACGGCGGCGCCGTGCGGTCCTCGACCGCCTCGCGCTATCGGCAGTGGATGGTGCACAAGCTCGGCACCTGGCACGCCCAGTTCGGCATGTCGGGGTGCGTGGGCTGCGGAAGGTGCATCACCTGGTGCCCGGTGGGCATCGATATCACCGAGGAGGTTGCCGCCATCCGCGCCGATCAGGTGAGCGGGGGCGAGCAGCGGTGACCGGGCACTCCCTACCTGAGCTCGTTGCCGCCCACCCGGTCATGCGCGGCCTGCCCGGCGACACCGCCGAGCTGGTGGCCGGGTGCGCCCGCAACGCCGCTTTCGGGCCCGGCGCCCTCATCCTGGCCGAGGGGGAGCGGGCCGACACCTTGTACCTGCTCCGGCGGGGACGGGTGGCCCTCGAGATGCACGCCCCCGGGCACGGTCCGCTGCTCGTGCAGACCATCGAGGCCCCCAGCGTGGTGGGCTGGTCGTGGCTGTTCGCGCCCTACCGCTGGCGCCTCGACGCCCGCGCCCTCGGTCCCGTGGGCGCCATCGCCGTCGACGCCGCCTGCCTGCGGGCCAAGGCCGACGCCGACCCCGCCTTCGGCTACGCCCTCATGCAGCGCTTCGCCGCCGACGTCCTCGAGCGGCTGCAGGCCACCCGTCTGCGGCTCCTCGACGTGTACGGGGACCGAGCCGGTGGACGTTGAGCTCCCCGGCACCTTGGGCCCTTCGCCCCTCGTCCCCCTGCTCTACCGGGTGGGGGCCACCCGGCGCGAGACCGACGACGTCGTCACCTTGCACCTCGAGCCGCTCGGCGAAGCGGCGGCGCCCGCCCGGCCCGGGCAGTTCCACATGCTGAGCGCGCTGGGCGTGGGCGAGGCCGCCGTGTCGGTCTCGGGCACCGGGGCCGACGGCGCCGTCGACCACACCGTGCGGGACGTGGGAGCCGTCACCCATGCCCTGTGCAGCGCCGAGGTGGGAACGGCGCTCGGGCTGCGCGGTCCCTACGGGACGCACTGGGGCCTCGACGACGTGGCCGGCCCGGGGGGTGCGGAGATTCAGGTGGTGGTGGTGGCGGGCGGCATCGGGCTCGCCCCGTTGCGCCCGGCGCTCGAGCACCTGGCCGCCACTGCGGCCTCGGCGCGCCGGCTCCGGGTGGTGGTGGGAGCGCGCACGCCCGACCACGTCATGTTCACCCACGATCTG
>JBJKRZ010000336.1:0-3265 GCA_046704365.1 Acidimicrobiales bacterium
GCTGTCGACCCGCAGGACGACCCCCGCCCCCCCGGCGCCCTCTGTGGCGGGGACGGGGCTCCGGGCCGGCGACGAGGCCGGTGACGGGGCCGGCGATCCGATCGACAAGCGGTGCAGGCGCCCGGCCGAGGGCCGCCAGCTCTGGGTGGGGTCCTCGGCGTACAGGCGCACCTCCACGGCGTGCCCCTCCAGGCGGGCCGAGAGCACCTGCTCGGGGAGCGGGTGGCCCTCGGCGATGCGCAGCTGGAGGCTCACGAGATCGAGCCCCGTCACCATCTCGGTCACGGGGTGCTCGACCTGGAGGCGGGTGTTCACCTCCAGAAAGGCGAAGCTCCCGTCGGGCAGCAACAGGAACTCCACCGTGCCGGCGTTCACGTAACCGATGGCGCGCGCCGCCGCAACGGCCGCCTGGCCCAGCCGGGAGCGCAGGTCGGCGTCCACGGCGGGCGAAGGTGACTCCTCGACGATCTTCTGGTGCCGGCGCTGGATGGAGCACTCGCGCTCGAAGAGGTGCACGATTGTGCCCTGGGTGTCGCCCACGATCTGCACCTCGACATGGCGCGGGCGCGCCACGTACGGCTCCACGAAGACCGTGCCGTCGCCGAACGCCGAGGCCGCTTCGCGAGATGCCGACGCCAGGGCGTCGCCGAGGGCGGACGCCTCGTGCACCACCCGCATGCCCCGGCCCCCGCCGCCGGCAGAGGCCTTGACGAGAACCGGCCAGCCCAGCGCCGCCACGTCGTGCTCGAGCTTCTCGAGCTGCTGGCGGGACAGCGGGCCGCCCTCGTCGGCGCCCACCTCCACGCTGGGCAGGACGGGCACCCCGGCACCGGCCATGGTGGCCTTGGCGGCCAGCTTGGAGCCCATGGCCTCGATGACGGGGGCGGGCGGCCCCACGAAGAGCAAGCCGGCCTCGGTGCACGCCGCCGCGAAGGCGGCGTTCTCGGACAGAAAGCCGTACCCGGGGTGCACGGCGTCGGACCCGGTGCGCAAGGCGGCTGCCACCAGCAGGTCCCCCCGCAGGTAGGTGTCGGCGGGGGCTGCCCCGGCGAGACGGACCACCTCGTCGGCCTCGGTCACGTGCGCCATCCCCATGTCGGGGTCGGAGCCCACCGCCACGCAGGTGATGCCCATGGCGCGCGCACTGCGCATGACCCGCCGGGCGATCTCGCCCCGGTTGGCCACGAGGAGCTTTTCGATCACCGCCGGCCCCCCGTCACATGCGGAACACGCCGTACCCGCGGGTGCCGTGGATGGGCGTGTTGTCGATGACCGACAGGCACATGCCCAGCACGTGACGGGTGTCGCGCGGGTCGATGATGCCGTCGTCGTACACCAGGCCGGAGAGGAACAACGGCATGGACTCCTTGTCGATCTGCGCCTCCACGCCGGCGCGCATGGCGGCGTCGGCCTCCTCGTCGAAGGGCTCGCCTCTGGCCTCAGCCCCCTGGCGGGCCACGATGGACAGCACCCCCGCCAGTTGGGCGGGCCCCATGACCGCCGAGCGGGCGCTGGGCCAGGTGAACAGGAAGCGGGGGTTGTAGGCCCGTCCGGCCATCCCGTAGTTACCTGCCCCGTAGGACGCACCGATCATGAGCGTGAGATGCGGCACGCGGGAGTTGGACACGGCGTTGATCATCTTGGCGCCGTCCTTGATGATGCCCCGCTGCTCGTAGTCCTTGCCCACCATGTACCCGGTGGTGTTGTGGACGAAGAGCAGGGGAACGTCGACCTGATTGGCCAGCTGGATGAATTGGGTGGCCTTGTTGGCCTCGTCGCTGAAGAGCACGCCGCGGTGGTTGGCCAGCACGCCGACGGGATAGCCGTGGATCGAGGCCCAGCCGGTGACCAGGCTCGTGCCGTAGCCGGCCTTGAATTCGTCGAAGCACGAGCCGTCGACCACCCGGGCCAGCACCTCGCGGGGGTCGAAGGGCACGCGCAGGTCGGCCGAGGCGATGCCCAACAGCTCCTCGGGGTCATAGCGCGGCTCGTCTGCCGCCATGGAGGGGCCGGGACCGAGCTTGCGATGGTTGAGACGCTCGACGACGGCCCGCCCGATGCGGATGGCGTCGCGCTCGTCCACTGCCAGGTAGTCGGCCAGGCCGCTCAGGCGGGCGTGCATGGTGGCCCCGCCCAGCTCCTCGTCGTCGGACTCCTCTCCGGTGGCCATCTTGACCAGGGGAGGGCCGCCCAGGAACACCTTGGAGCGTCCCTCGATCATGACGATGTGGTCGCTCATGCCCGGCACGTAGGCGCCCCCCGCCGTCGAGTTGCCGAACACGAGCGCAACCGTGGGGATCGCCGCCGCCGAACGCTGGGTCAGGTCGCGAAAGCCGCGGCCACCGGGGATGAAGATCTCCGACTGCGTGGGCAGGTCGGCCCCACCCGATTCCACCAGGCTGACCGAGGGGAGCCGGTTCTCCATGGCGATGTCGGCCAGGCGCGACGACTTGCGCATGGTGAAGGGATTGGTGGATCCCCCCCGCACGGTGGGGTCGTTGGCCGAGATCATGCACTCCACGCCGGCAATGACCCCGATGCCCGACACCAGGCTGGCCCCCACCGAGTAGGGGGTGCCCCAGCCGGCCAGGGGGCACAGCTCGAGGAAGGGCGCGTCGCGGTCGAGCAGCAGCTCGATGCGCTCGTGGGCGAGCATCTTGTCGCGACGGCGGTGGCGTTCCACGTACCGTTCGCCCCCGCCGGCGCGGGCCAGCGCCAGCTGCTCGTTCACCTCGGCCAGGGCGTTCTCCATGGCCAGGCGGTTGCCCTCGAAGGACTCCGAGGACGGGTCGACCGACGTGGTGAGGACGGGCAAGGTCGGCGCGCCTGTCAGGCGCGGTCCACGGCGGCGGCCCTGGTGGTGCCGTCCCTCGGTGTGTCGCCGGTCATCGGGTGACAGACTAAACGCATGGTCGATCGTCCGCTCTCGGCTGTGGTCCTGGCTGCCGGTGAGGGGACGCGGATGCAATCGGCGCGTCCCAAGCCCTTGCACCGGCTGTGTGGTCGTCCGCTGATCCTGCACGTGCTCGACGCCTTGGCCGAATTGCCGGTGGGCAAGGTGGTCGTCGTGGTGGGGCACCGTGGCGAATGGGTCACGAAGACCCTCACCGACCACGCTCCCAGGACGCTGTCCATCGAATTCGTGGAGCAGCCCGAGCTGCTGGGCACCGGCGACGCCCTGGCCGTGGGGCTCACAGCGTTGCCCGACTCGACGCTCGACGGCGAGGACGACGTGGTGGTCCTCCCCGGAGACGCGCCCCTGGTG
>JBJKRZ010000337.1:0-21771 GCA_046704365.1 Acidimicrobiales bacterium
CCTCGACGCCGTGCCCGAGCTCGCCCAGCAGCGCCGCCGCCTGCTCCAGCGCGGCGGCGCAATCGGCATGGACCTCGAAGGCGCCGGTGGGATCGGCGCGCAGCACGCCCACGCGCAGCTGCCCCGGGTGGCGCCGCGCCGCTTCGAGGTACGGTCCCGAGGGCGGGGCCACATAGGGGTCGCCGGGCATCGCCCCGCACAGGACGTCGAGCACGGCGGCGGAGTCGCGCACCGAGCGGGTGACGACGTGCTCGCACTCGAAGCCCTCCCACACCTGGTGGTACTCGGGCCCGATCGACACCCTGGCGCGCGAGGGCTTCAAGCCGAAGAGCCCGCACTCGCTGGCCGGGATGCGGATGGATCCTCCACCGTCGTTGGCGTGGCCCACCGCCACCATGCCGGCCGCCACGGCGGCGGCGGACCCACCGCTCGACCCGCCCGTGGACCGACTCGGGTCCCAGGGATTGCGGCTCGGGCCGTAGGCGAGGGGCTCGGTGGAGGGGACCAGGCCGAACTCGGGCACGTTGGTGCGTCCCACGAAGACGAACCCGGCCTGGCGCAGCCGGCTCACGAGAAAAGTGTCGTCGGCTTCTGTCCACCCCAGGTCCCGCAGCATCTGCGTCCCCTCGTGAAAAGGATCGCCGGCGCTGTGGCCCGTCAGGTCCTTGAGCACCATGGGCACCCCGCGGAACGGGCCGTCGGGCAGGGCGCCGGCGGCCTCGGCCCTCGCCTTGTCGGCGCGGTGGTGGATGACGGCGTTGAGGGCGGGGTTGCGCTCCTCGATGCGTGCCAGCGCGGTGTCCACCAGCTCGGCGGGGCTCGTCTCGTGGCGGCGGACGGCTTCGGCCTGGGCGGTGGCGTCGAGATCGATCATGTCGCCCACATCCTCACCGTAGCGGCGCGGGCCCGGCATCGCCCGATGCCGTCTGTTCAGGCGCTCGGCAAAGACTCGAAGGCGATGGCGCCGGTGGGGACGCCCCGGCGCAGGGCTCGACCCCAACCGCTGAAGGTCACCTCGTCGCTCACGGTGTTGCCACCCGAGCCTCCCCTGCCGGTGAACCGCATTGGGACCGTGGGCGAGGTGGTGGAGACATAGAGCGTGGAGGTCCCTGTGGCGCCTTGCACCGGCGAGGGCAACCCTCCTCGAAGACCGACACTCGTGCCGCCGGCGGCCGAAGAGCCGGGCCCGACGAGGGTGAGGGCGCCCGACGGCGTGACTTGCCCAAGGACGTGGTCCAAGCGGACGGCGTCCACCACAGAGGCATACGGCGGGTCGTTGCGGGTCAATGAGATCCAGTCGCCTGCGTACTTGGCCGCCACGGCCGAGGTGAGTCCCAGAGCGCTCTGGAGCCCGGCCTCGTCCCCGGTCACGTAGGCGACGCCACCGACCAGCACGGCCTCGACGTGATGGCTGCCACTGCTGACCGTCTGGCGCCCCTCGGTCGTCGAGGCGTCGCCGGTGATGGTCTCGCTGGCATGGCTCGTGGCCGATTCGAGGACGTAGTGGACGCTTCCGGCTCGGCGGGCAGCCTGCATGGCGAGCTGGACCACCTCGTCGGCGCTGTGGCCGGCAAGCGCCCCCCCGGCCGACGAGACGGTGGGGGCGCCGCAGCCGCAGGCGACGATCCCGCTACAGAGCGCCAGGGCGCCTCGCGCCGCCCAGCGTCTGGTCAAGGAGACCTACCTGCGACGGCTGGCAGCGTGACCGATGCGGCTGGCGGCCCGGAAGAGGAGCCGGCGGGGCCGGTCGACTGCGGTCAACGTCAGGTAGCCGATGTCGACGAGCAGGAGGCCGACGAGCCCGACGACGTACAGCGTGGTGGACGGCCCCGTGAAGGCCAGGTTCGAGGAGGTGGAGGGTGCCGTGGGCGGTGCCGTCGTGGGCGTGGCCGATGCACTCACCGCGCCGGACGTGGACGTGGAGGTGGCCACCGTGGGCGAGGCGGGAGACCCAGAAGGCGTGGACTTCGTGATGCCGCTGGGCACGGTGTTGTTGGGATACGCCGTGCAGGTGAGTGCCAGCGGTGCGCCCGACACCTCGAGGGTCAACGTTGCCGCTTTGTCCACGCTGAGGGTGATCGGGCCCCCCGACGCCGTAAAGGGGCCGATGGAACCGGCCGGTGCCGGCACGTCGAGGTTGACCCCGGAGCTCGGCACGGGAGTGCCACTGGGCGGGAGCGGCGAGCTGAAGCTGAGGCTCGACGATTTCACTGCGCTGGGACTGGCTCCGGATGCGTCGATCTGCACCGTGGCGTTCCCGGTGACGGCGGTGTTCCCCAGGGCCTGGGCGGCCGAGGCCAAGCTGGCGGGGATGTTCGCCCGGACCTGGAAGTTGCTCAGGCTGAACTGCTGGCCTGCCGCTGGTGCCGCCGGCGTGATCGTCCCCGTCACGACCACGTCGTTGAGCACGACGTTGCCCACCGGGGTGTTGGGACAGTACAACTCGTAGCCCGCCGAGTCGGCCCACGCCGGAGGCGCCGCCAACGCGCTGGCCGCCAACCCCAGCGGCGCCAGGGCCAGCCCCGCCAACACGACGGCTGACCTGCGACCGACCCTGTGCTGTGCGCGACCCATGACGATCCCCCCTCTCGCCGTCGCCCAGGTTACGGAAGGTGACCTTGTGACCACATCGTCAAGATTGGGGAACAGCTGTCCGCTCACCCTCGCGTGACGCCGGCTCGAGCCAGCATCCTGGCGACGAGGTGGCGTGGACGGTCCCCCGACGTGACCGTGTGGTACCCGAGGTCGAGCAGGAGCAGGCCCAGCACGGCGATGATGTAGAGCGACCGGTGGGGGCCGGTGAACGCCAAGGTGCTCGTCGAGGACGCAGTGGTCGGCGACGATCCACTGTCACCGCTGCTCGTGGCGCTGTTCGTGCTGGTCCCGCTGCTCCCGCTGGTTCCGCTGCTCGTGCTGGTCCCGCTGCTCGTGCTGCTGCTCGTGCTGGTCCCGCTGCTCGTTGCGCTCGAACCGGCACAGGAGCCGAATCCGCCCGGTGCCCCGGCGGTGCCGCTGCCGCCGGTCACTTTGGTCGAGCCGATGGGTTCGTCGACGGCGTTGAGGAGGTCGACCTCGTTGCCGGCGGCGATGGCGTACTTCGCCGTCCACGCCGAACCGGCCGCCGTGGTCACCGCCACGCTGGTCGAGCCGGCGGGGTCGTCCGCCGATGTCGTGGCGAACGCCTCATGGGTGCCGTCGGTGACTTGCACGGCGCAGTGGGCGTGGACGGCCTCGCTCAGGCCGGGGTCGGCGACGGAAAGGGGCCCGCCCTTGCCCTGGGCGATCGCCGCCGCCATGGCCCCCAACTTGGAGGGGTCCACCGGGGAGCAGGTGAGCGCCAGGTAGGTGAGGGGCGAGGCGTTGACCATGTCGAAAACCGTGAGGCTCGAGTGCACCGAGACGTTGACCGTGGTGTCCGAGCCGGCCGTGATCGCTCCCGCCGTGAGCGAGATGTCGATCGGCACCGCTGCCGGCGGCGTGGGCAGGTTCGCCGTGAAGGAACCGGTCCCGGTGTACTGCGACGTCGGTGCCGTGGCCGGGCCGCCGATGCCCAGCGTCGCCGGCGTGCCTCCCGTCACGTCGAGCTGGCCGCTCACGTAACCGGCGATCTGGGTGTTCCCCAGTGCTTCGGCCGCCGCCACCAGGCCCTCGGGGATCTCGACCGAGATGGCGAGTCCCTTCACGCTGACGGTTCCACCGGGGTTCACGGGGTCGGGCGACAGGGATCCGCTGACCGTCGTCCCGGGGAGTCCGATGTCGCCGATCTGGGTCTGCGGGCAGTAGGCCAGAAAGGCCCCCGCTCCCCCTGCGCTCCCACCCCCGCCGGGCACGGTGGTCGTGGTCGTCGTGCTCGTGGTGCTGGTCGTCGTCGTGCTCGTGGTGCTCGAGGTGGTCGTCGTGCTCGAGGTCGTGGTGCTCGAGGTGGTGGTCGTCGTGGTCGTCGTGGTGGTGGCGGCGTTGGTGCCAACCGTGGTCTCGTCGACCGGGGAGCAGGTGAGGGGCAGGTAGGTCGCCGGCGGGCCGGCGTTCACGAGGTCGAAGACCGTGAGGCTCGAGTGCACCGACAGCGTCACCGTGCCGCTGCTGCCGGCGGTGATCGATCCGGCGGTCAGCGGGATGTTGATGGCAAGGGGCTGGGGGTTGGTGAGCGAGTCACTGGGCAGGCTGGCCGAAAAGGCACCGACCCCCGCGTACTGCGTCGTCGGAGCCGTCGCCGGCCCACCCACGCTCAAGGCCGTGGGCGTCCCTCCGGCCACGTCGAGCTGGCCGGACACGTAACCCGAGATCGACGTGTTGCCCAGTGCGAAGGCCGCTTGCACCAAACCGGCCGGCAGGGTCACGTGAATGGCCAGGCCGCTGATGGCCAGTGAGCCGCCGGCGGCCACCGGGTTGGGGGACAAGGTCCCGGTGACGGTGGTGCCCGACAAGCCGATGTCGCCGATGGTGGTCTTCGGGCAATAGGACAGGAATTGGGTTGTGGACCCCCCGGTGGTGCCGCTCGTCGTCCCACCGATGTTGGCCTTGTCGATGAGCTCGTCGGTGGGCGTGAGGAGGTAGACGGTATTGCTGGAACCGACGTTGGCCTTTGCCGTCCACGCCGCGCCGGCGGCGGTCACCACCGGGATGGATGTCGAACCCGATGGTACGGCGGCAGAGGTGGTGGCGAGCACGAAGTTGGTGCCGTCGCTCACCATGATGGTGGCTCCCGAGGCCAGTGCCTGGGTCGTGCCCGGAGAAGCGACGGTGATCGGCCCGCTCGAGCCGAGGGGGATCGCCGTCGTCGTCGCCGACGCCGGACCGGTCACGACGAGCCCGACCAAGGCGGCAAAGAGCACAGCGGCGGCGACGGTGGCGGCCAGGCGCCTCGGGTTCCCGTTGAATCGTCCCACGCTGTCCCCCCTCGGCGGCACTCGTCAGGAGGGCACGGGACGCGCGCGTAGGGCCTCTCGTGCCCTACTCACCGCAAGACGCAGTATCACGCGCTGCCCAGTACCCGGCAACGTTGGCCACTATTTGTGATTTCTCAGCTACACGCCGCCCTGTCGTCGACCGATCCGAGTTGATGGTGCTCCGTCGCCCGGCCGGAGCTGACGACGAAGGACGTGCCTCGTGCCACGTGGGAGACAAGGCCTCGCCCGAGGCGTGGCGAGGTCGATTCGGATCGTGGGCACCTCCGCCGCCGTGGCCGTCGCCGGCGCCTGGCTCACGTCGCACGCCGCTGGCACCGTTGGCGGTTCGACGCATGCCGTCACCGCTCAGGCCGGCCCGGGGAGTTCCGCCAGCCCCGCCACAGACACGTCGGTGGCGCCCGTGAGCGCAGGCGACTCGATGGCCGGCTCCGTGTCCTATCCCTCTCCTTCGATCACCTACAGCGCCATCGCGCCTTCTCGGGTCGTGCAGAACACCGGCTCGGCGGGCCTCACGCAGACCATCACCGTCGTCGTTCCCTAAGCCGGCGCTCGAGACGGATCGCATCATCGTCTCGACGAGGTCTCGAGCTTGCGAGCAGGCCTCGGGCGGCTCTCGAAGAAGGTGAGCTGCTCGGGCTGGGACGATCTCGGCTTGCGGTCCTTGGCGACATGGCGCCCCCGGCGCCGGCGGGCCACTTTGGTCACGAACAGGCGAACCAGCAGGACGAGGACCACGAGGAGGAGGGCCGCCAGGGCGCCGACCCCGGCGACGATGCCCCACGGCAGGACCCAGAAGGAGGCCGCCGCCCGCACGACGTGGAGCCCTGTGGCGTCCAAGGTGGCTTGGACGTGCTCGGGCCCGATGGCCGGAAGCTGCCGCCAGGCCGGTTCGGAGACGGTGACCGTGGACCCAGGAAGGAGCTCTCGGAGGGTGACGGGGTCGAAGCGCTTGACCACGTGGCCGAGTGCGTCACGCACCTGGACCCCGAGGCTGCCGCGCAGGATCGTGTTGCCCGTGTTGGTGACGAGCACGCCGATATGGGCGTCACTGGTCCCGAGCAGCGGAGCAAGGCTCGGGACCGACACCTTGGCGTGCAGGAAGCCGATCGTGGCCGCCGGGCTCAAGCGCCCCTCCACCCGGAGGAACACCGCCGTCGCCACGCCCTCGCGCAGGGAGACCTTGCTGGCGTCCGATGCCCCCTGAGTTCCCGTGACGTCGAGGGCGACCAGGCCACCGGCGTAGTCGCCGGGCTGGGCATCGGCGGGAACCGACATGGTGAAAGGCACGGTTTCGGCTGTCTGCGCCGGGACCGTGACCTGGGCGGAGCTCAGCTGGGTCCAGGCGCCTATGCCCGCTCTCAGCAGGCCACGCGGCTTCAAGGCGAAGGCGCCCGAATGGGTGTTGTAGGCGTTGGTGGCGTAGAGCTCGAAGGTCTGTGGCTGGCCGAAGAAGTTGAAGAGCTGCACCGAGTCGACGATCTCCTGGCCGGCCTTGACCTGGTAGCGGAAGTCCGACCGCCGGGTGGCCACGTTGGCCGGCGACACCGGCGAGATGGCGAACGAGCCGCCCGAAGACGGAGGGGAGGCGGCCGTGGCGACGGCGCAGGGACCCAGAACCGCCAGGCTCAGCGATCCGAGGGTGGCCCCCAGCACGAGAGGGACCGCCCGGGGGACCATCAACCGGCGCGACGAGCTGTCCATCTGCTACAGCCCGATGAGGACGAGGTCCAGGGTGCTCTGGTAGGTACCGGCAGCCACCTGGGGCGGGATGGCGAGCATTAGCGGTGCCGCGCAGTCGAAGGACCCGCCGCCGCTTCCCGAAGCCGCCGAGCACAGGGAGACGGGCACGCCCGAGGTGTCCTGCAAGGCGGCCTCCGGGCCGGCCGACACGCCGCTCAGGCTTCCACTCGGGCCGGGACACGGCCCGCTGGGCCCGCTCGGGCATCCCGCCGTGGCTCCGTTGGTGGGAGGGGTCGTCCCGGTGGTGGCGAGGCTCACCGACGGCGTCCACGTGAGGTAGTCGGCCGGTATCTGGTTGTCCAAGGCCGGCCCGACCGGAGCGGTGTTCTGGAAGGGGCCTTCCAGCTGCCCCGTCACGCTCCACCCGCTCAGGGTTCCCCGGTCGTCGTTCACGAGGACGGTGCTCATCTGGCCCGTGGCGTCGCTGAACTCCCCTGACAGCGTGACCGAGGACAACGTGACGTCGGTGGCGTCGGGATTGCCGGCGACAGGGAGCTCGGCCATGGAGAGCAGTGAACCTTGCACCTGTGCGGAGAGGGTCTCGAGCAGGTTGCAGGTGGAACCGGCGGCCGTGCCGGTGGCGCAGCCCACTTCGAGGGTGAACGGCGTGGCCGCCACGATGGTGGCCGGGGACGCGCCCGTCACCGCCTGCTGGGCGGCCACCACCGAGATGGAGTCGGGACCCGTCAGCCCGGTCGTCTCGCTCGGTCCCACAACGAGGACGGTGGCAAAGGCGCCGTTGGGTTGCACCGTGGCTGTGGCGTTGTCGGTCCCTATCGTCGTGAACGGCTCGGTGGGGGTCTGGCTGAACTCCACTGAGACCTGGCCGCCTTGGGGATCCCACCCGGAGCCGCTCACCACCAGCGCCGAGCCGTCGGCACCCGTGGCCAGGTCAGTGGTCACCGTGGCCTGCGAGGTGTCGATCGTGGCCAAGGAGGCGTCGGCGGTGACGTCGCCCGGGAACGAGGAGTTGGTGCTGTTGCCGTCGAAGAGCCCGCCGGTGTCCGGCTCGAACACCGACACGGTGACGGGGCCGCCGGGCAACCCGTTGGGCACGGTGAAGCTCCCGCTGATGGCTGGCGGGGTCAGGACGGCCGAGGTCCAGTTGGGCGTGCCCGACGTGAGGGGCACGCTGTAGGTGGCGGCGCTGATCGTGACCGAGGATGCGGCCGCCGCTGTGGTCCCCACCAGGATCGCCGAGGCAGGGACGGGCACGCTCACCGTGGCGTCCCCCCACCAGTGGGAAGTGGCGCCTGACAGGTCGCTCACCTGCACGCTGTTCCCGTTGGCTGCCGCGCCCGGGTTGAGCGCCAAGCTCGGCGCAGCGGGTGTGGGCTCCCCTGTGACGTAGACGATCGAGGCCTGGTCGAGGACCGCTCCGGTGGCGGTGTCGGAGACAACCAGGGTGCACGCGAGCAGCCCGGCGTCCACCTGCGCCTGGGTGGGAGGACAAGCTGCACCCGGGTCCGGGGCGACGAAAGCCGAACCGCCCGTGCCGTTGGCGGGCACGGTGTAGGTGGTGGCGCTCAGGTTCCCCGAGGCGTCGGTCGTTCCAGCACCTGCTCCGGTGGCGTCGCGCTCGTCGACGACCAAGGAAGCCGGCGACACGACGGCAGCCAGCGGGCTCTGCTCGTCCACGAGGACCGCCGTCGAGGCCGGGAGGCCGGTGCACGACACGGACAGGGCGTCCCCGGGTGCCACGCCCACCAGGGCGGAGCTGCTGCTCGAGACGATCGCCTGTGAAGGATCGGAGTACGTGCACGACGACGTGGACGGTGGGACCGGGGTGGCCCCGACCGGCTCGGCCATGGTCGTCCCCACCATGACGGTGAAGGCGGACAGGCCGAGGACGAGCGAAATGGGTCGGCAGCGCATCATGGTCGGCTCACGTAGGCACCCTGGTAGCCCGAGCCCGCTCGAACGCGTGATCGGAGTGACCCCGGTCGCTGGTAGGGCGAATCTGCGGTGTAGCGACCGAGGACCGCTCCGAACGTGGCCTGCCCTCCCCTCAGTGGGCGAGCGGCTCGTCTATTCGCTTGCGTGCCCCGAGGGACCCCCCCTTCTCCCACGAAGCGTGGCCACGCCATCGACGATACGGAGGCAGTCCGGCTGCCCGCATCGTCATATTTGGGGAATCCCCCCCGCAGATCTCGGGGTCTCTCCCTTTTCAGCCGGCCAATCCCGCCATGGCCTGGCGAACCATCTCTCCGGCGCCGACTCCGGTGCCGCTGTCGGCCGACACTGCCGCCGCCCGGCTCCATCCCGGCACTGACGCCGCACCCATGGCTTCGTCGGCGAGCAGTGCCAACCGTTCGGCCAGACGCGATGCCGGATCGAAGCGAGAAGCACCGTCGCCGCCCATCCGCGGTCGCGCGCTGCAAAGCGCACCGATGGTGCGTGGCCCCACCTGCACTATCACGTCGTCCGCCCGCATCCGCGCCTGGAGGAGCCCGATGATGTCGCCCACGGCGTCCGGGGTAAGGGATCCGCACTCTCCACCGACGTCGAGGAGGGCGAGCATCTGGGTGCCGTCAGAGGGGTCCCGGGCGAGGCGACTTTCGAGGGGGGCAGCAAGAACGGCGCACGGACCCTCGGCGTCGAGAGCGGCGAGCGAGCCGGGGGCGACGGCGAGCGCCCGCACCGAGACGGCAGCAGGTGCGGGGGGCGCCTGGTCGGGGAGTGCAGGTGGCGGGGGGAGCACCACGAGCGCGCTGTCGGCGCTCGGCGTCTGGGGCTGTGTGGCGATCCGGCGCCGAACCCGGTTCCGAACGGCGAGCAGCAGCAGCTGAGCGAGCATCAGGGCCACGGCCACGAGACCCCAGGGGATGATGGCCGTCCCGTCGCTGAACGGTGCGCTGTAGCCGACGAAACCCACTCTGCCAGTGACCTGCTGGGTGCCGAAGGTGAACGGCGACAGGGTCACGGGCACCTGCAGCGTCCTCGCCTGGTGGGGGCCGATGGTGCCGATGTCCTTGGTGTCGACGACGCTGCCCGGACTGCCGGGTCGGCCCACCCGCAACACCAGCGGCGGGTCCGAGTACGGCGCGTCGTTGGGGTTGAGCACCCGCAGCGTGAGAATCCGGTGGGGTTCGGCGCCGAAGAAGGCCGTCCAAGGACCCCACCCCGACAGGCTCACGGCGGAGACCTTCAGCGGCTCGGTCACGGCCGCCGTTGCTCCCCTTCGAAGCGGGGCGGTCCGAGCCCCGACGATCGTGATGGGGCCGGTGGGGGTGATGTCGAGGGCAGCCGAGGTGACCATGACCACGCAGGGGCACGGCACCGGAGGAAGCGCCACCACCATGGAGACCTCGAACTGCCCGAAGGACGTCGTGGCGATCTCCTGTGAGCTCGACAGCGCGCAGTCCGCCGACCCGTCCAGCGCATCGTTCCCGCAGATCTGGGTTTCGAGGTCCACCGTGGGCGGGAAGCCGTCGCCCTGGACGATCACCGACTGCCCCGGCTGCACGCTCGAAGGCGCAACCACGACGCGCGGCGCCGCGGCGGCGCTCACTGGCGTGCTCAACCCCACAACAGTGAACGCCGTGGCCGAGATGACCGCCAGCAGTGCGCGAGACGTCATGTGGCTGCGCTGACGGGCTCCTGTTTCGGCGCCGCGGGTGCCGGCGGCTCCTCGGGCTCACCGGCCGACCGCTTGCGCCGGCGCCGGAGCCACCAGATCCCTAGGGCCAGAGCCAGCACCACGAGCAGGACGAGCAGCCACGGGATGACCCAGAAGCTGGAGCGCCCGCTCGCCGTGGCGGCCCCCGCCGGTCTGAACACCACGTGGATGTGCTCGGGACCGACGAAGGGCAGGGGTTGCCACTTCGGTTCGACGACGGTGAACTGCTGACCGGGGATGAAGTTGGCCACGGGCGTCGAAGGGAACGTCTTCACTGTGTGGCCGAACATGTCCGTGACGTGCACGTACACCCGTCCCGACAGCAGGGTGTTCCCCGTGTTCTCGAGCTTGTAGGAGATGAAGCCGTGGCTCGTCCCCGGGGCGAAGCCCAGGGCCGGCTCGGACTCAGCCACGTTGATGGCCACGACGGCCGCCGACGGGCGGAGCGGACCGATGACATGGACGAACACCGCCGAGGCGATGCCCTCGTGCACGTTGAACTGGGTCTTTCCGTTGGTGGACGGCTGAGGTGTGACGTCGAGAGCCTCGATGCCGCCCACGTGGTCGCCGGGAGTGGCGTTGGGAGGGACCTGGAGGACGAAGGTGAGGGTGGCCGTGGTCTGGGCGGGCAGCTCGTGGACACCGGTGGTCACGGGCAGCGTGATCCACTTGGCCACGTCCTTCTTGGGGTAGGTGGACGGGCGCAGGACGAGGTAGCCGCTGCGGGGCGTGTTGTAGCCGTCGGCCGCCCAGATGAGGAACTCCTCGGGTTGGTTCGTGAGGTTGGTGAGGAGCAGCGTGTCCGAGATCGTCTCGCCTGGGCGCAGCGAGTAGCGGAAGCTCGAGCGAGGCGCCTGCGTGTCAGGGGACGGCGCCGGCCCGAAGGTGAACGTCGGGCCGCACGCAGCCGACGCAGGGCTCGACGCCCCGATCACGACGACCGACATGGCGCCGAGCATCGCCAGAGACAACATTCCCAGCCGGGCGAAACGCCCGGTCCCCCCCGACCGACACTTCACCGTCAACCCCCCGCGAATCACCGGTTCGGGCAATGCTTCCACACGCGTGTGCAGAGTTCTAGTCACAACTGTCGAGAGTTCCAGTCACAAGTGTCGAGAGTTCTCGTCACGCGATGGAGAGCTCGAGACGAGTACGAGGAGTTCTCTTCGTGACGAGCAGACGCGACAGGAGGTGAGCCGGCCGAAGCCGACCCACCTCTCTGTCGCCCTCAGGCGCGTCGCCTGGTCTACTCGATACCCGTCAGAACCCCAGGATGGTGATGTCCATGGTGGCCTGGTACTGACCAGAAGCCACGTAGGGCGGGATGGCGAGCAGCAACCCGGCGTTGCAGTTGAACGAGCCGCCACCGCCCGCCGCGCCGCCCGCCAGGGACAGGTCGGTTGCGCACAGCACGTCGGCATTGCCGTTCAGGTTGTTGAGCGGTGCCGGGAGCCCGGCGTTCACCTCGGCAGGCTGGCTCGAGGACCCGCCGGTACCACCCGTGCCTGTGGCGCCGGTGCCGTTCACACCGGTACCACCTCCCACGGGCTGGGGCAGGCCACTCGGGCCGACCACGCAACCGGGCAGGACGGCCTGGATGGCCGTTCCCGACTCACAGGGAGAGCCCGGCGAGGTGTTGGAGTTGCTGTTGGGCAGGGCGCCGGCTGTGGTGAGGCTGACCGAGGGGTCCCAAGTCAGGAAGTCGGCCGGGATCACGTTGTCGGCTGCCGGACCGTGCGCCGCCAGGTTGTTGAAGTCGGTCTCCATCTGGCCCGTGACGGTCCAGCCCGTGAGCGTGCCCCGGTCGTCCTGGACCGTGACCGTGTTGAGCTGTCCCAGGGCCTGGTCGAACTGGCCGTTGTTCACGGCAGGCGAGCAGGCCGGGTTACCCGGGAACGGCGGCGCACACGGCGCCAGGTTCCCACCCAGGGCGCTGAAGGTGTTGTCCAGTCCCAGCTGCACCGGCGACAGCGCCACGTGCGCACCGTCCCCGAAGGTCAGGGTCTCGGTGGCGCTGGCCGTGGCGGCCGACGTCAGGGTGAGCGAGCTCCCGCTCGGGTCGACGGATGCCACGACGTCACCAGCGGGGATTCCGGTACCCGAGACGGGGAGGCCCGCATAGACACCGGACTGGGTGAAGTTGGGCACGTTCGTCGTGGTCACCGTCGTGGAGGTGTTGGTGATCGTCGAGTTCGGGACCGTGAACTGGTTAGGGAAGGTCCCGGTCTCCCAGATGTACAGCGACGACCCCAGCACGAAGGCGTTGATCTGCTGCTTGGGGTCACATCCCACCGACGGCGTCGGAGGCGTGGCGCTGTAGCTCGCTCCGGGAACAGGGAGGCCTGTCTGGGGCGACGTCCCGGCCGGGTTGGGCGGACCCGTGTACAGATCGGCGCCGGCACCCTGGGTGACGGTGAGCGGGTTCACGGGTGGTGTCCCCGCCGCCGACGGACCGGGTGGCGCGGTCAGGTTGGCCAGGCCGGCCGCATCAGCCGAGCAGAAGGTGTCCAGGCTGCTGAATGGCGTGATGGAGATGGGGATGTCGATGGTGGTCGACACAGAAGCCTGGTTGGGCCCGGTCACCACGATGTCGTCCACGAAGGGGGCGACGTTGCTGCCCTGCTCACCGGCCTTGGTGGCGTTGATGGATGCCGTCAGGGCGCCCCCGGTGATGCTGCAGGTGCCCACGTCGCTGCCCGTCGCCCAGGTGGTCGTGCAGGTGCCGGTCCCCCAGTTGGCGCCGCTCACGCTGATGGGCACCGAAGCCGTGGCCGTCAGGAAGGCGACGTTGGTGGGGGTGGCGTGGGCCGTGGCCACCGGCGTGATGCTGTCGGTGGATATCACCGGCGAGAAGGGCACCAGCTGGTCCACGGCGTTGGTCCCGCCGACCGCGGCCTTGGCGGTCCAGGCTCCCCCGGCACCGGTCTCCACGTCGATGGCGGTCGTGGACGCACTAGAGCTCACCGCCGTCGGGTTGACCGTGGCCAGCACGGCGTTCACCCCGTCGGTCACCATGATGGGCGTGTTGGTGGCGAGCGACGTGCCGAGGGACGGCACGTTGATCGGCCCCGAGGAGCCGAGAGCAATGCCTGCACCCGGCGTCGCCCCCGTGTAGGCGTTGGAGGCGACGGCGGTGGGGTTGACGGGCGAGCAGGTGAGGGGGAGGTAGGTTGCCGGCGGGCCGGGGTTGACGAGGTCGAACACCGTCAGGCTCGAAGCACTGGAGATGGACAAGGTCCCGCTGTTGCCGGCCGTCACGCTCTGGCTGCCCAGGTCGACGTTGATCGTGACCGGTGCTGCCGGGGTGGGGAGGGCCACCGTGAAGGAGCCGATGCCGCCGTACACGCTCGTGGGAGCCGTGGCCGGGCCGCCCACGGCGATGGTCGCCGGCGTGCCGTTGGTGACGTCCAGGCCGCCGGAGATGTACCCGGCAATCTGCGAGTTGCCCAGGCCCTCGGCGGCGGTCACCAGGCCCACGGGCAGTGTCACGTTGACGTGGGGGTCGATGGTGGCGGTGGCCCCCGAGTTCACGGGGCTCGGACTGAAGGAGCCCGTGATGGTGGTCCCGGACATGGCGATGTCGCCGATCGTCGTCGCCGGGCAGTAGGCGATGAATGGCGACGTGTCGGCAACGGCCGGTCCCGACGACGCCACCACCAGTCCGACCGCCGAGAGCGAGCCAGCCACCAGCGAAGCCCCCGCAATCCCGAACAGTCGCTTCCGCAACTTCGTGCGTACCACGGTCCCCCCTCAGCTCAGGACGCCCGCAACCGAGCAGTCCGCGATCGGACAAGCGCGGAAAGGCAGGTCGCCCCCGTTTTCGTTGCCTGGAACACGTTACGAAGCCGACCCCCGGCCGAACATCGTCACGATTGACGAAATCGCACCTCAGCGGGCCTGTCGGGGAGGGCCCAGGGGGTCGTCTCCCAGAGCCCTATCCCCAGCGCGGCCAGGGAGAAGGCGACGTAGATGGTGGCTTGGCCTCCCACCGAGCTGCTGGCACCCACCCCCGCCACCCAGGCACTGCTGGCGGCGACCCAGACGAGCGAGCGCGCCGGCCACCTGCGCCGGGCCAGGTCCAGCACGATGAGCATGGCGCCCACGGCCAACAGGTAGTAGCTCGTCAGGTTCACCTCGAAGACAAGCCGCGTCGCCAGGCAGGCCACGGCGAGCCCGACGAGCGGTCCGGCGTCCAGTAATCGGGCCTTCGCCGACAGCCGGGCCGCGACGGCTACGAGGACCGAGCAGACAATGGGGCCGTCGCGCGATATCGCCAGCTTGGCCGCTTGGGAGATGTGGCCCATCCCCACGACCGTGGGCGTGATCTCCAGACCCTGTCCGCTCACGATCGAGTCGGTGAGGTCCTTCATGGTCTGCGAAGCGTCGCCCAAGAGGAACGGGAGCACGCCGGCGACGACCACTGCCGTCGCAGGGCCGGCGATCCGCAGCCGAGGCCGCCAACCGGGTGCCGCCACCACGACAGCCACCAGTGGCAACAGGGCGAACTGCTTGCACAAGAAGGCCACGCCGAAGCAGACACCCACCGCTACCCACCGCCGGCGGACCGTCTCACCGAGCCCTGCAGCGATGGCACCCACGCACACGAGATCCTGGGGATGGAAGGTCTGCACCATGGCGTCGGAAGCGGGCGGGAGTGCCGCCAGGAGCCCCACCGCTGCCACTTCGAGGATGCCGCCCCCCGCCCCGGCAGCCCGCAGGAGCCAGAGGCACCCCCCGGCCATGGCAATCCAGGCGAGGATGCCGAGCAGGGCCTGTGAGCGGTACCAGGGCGGTGGGAGCGCCGTCCCGGTACGGCGCGCTTCGGTGCAGGAATGTTGGAGGTACTGGATGAAGGCCGGCAGGGGCTTGTCGCTGCACCAGGTCTGTGATCCCACCAGCGGCCGGAAGACGACGACGAAGGGAGAGGCCAGGAGCGGGTAGCCCGGCGGCTGCGGGTAGACCGACTCGCGGGCCGCCTCGGCCAGGTTCCCTTCGGACAAGGCTGTGGTGGGACGGACGACCGAATAGGTGTCGACCGAGGTCGGGGGCGGCCCGCCGCGCACGTAGACGATCCCGAAGAAGAGGCCAAGCCCGCAGGCGAGCAGCGGCCAGCGGAGCCAGGCGGGCAGACGCGTCGCCCAGCGGCGCATCCACTCCTGGGGACCGTCCACTCGATGGAGCGCTCCAGGGCGGAGCTCGTCGTGAGACGACGTGGTGCCGGGCGTGTGCCGGCGCCGGCGGTGTCGTCGTCGCTGCTGCTGTCTCGTAGCCACCTGCCCCCCAACGGCGCCAGGACTCTACGTCCTCGCCGTCATCGCCACAGAAAGCGATGCCCTTGCACGACGCGCAGGCGATGCCTGGACTCGGCAACCCCGCCCTACACTCCAGCGCCGTGCGAGGGGGTCGCATCCTGCTTCGAATCGGCACGACGCTCTTGGGGGCAGGCGTCCTCATGGTGGCCTTCGTCGCCTACCAGCTGTGGGGAACGGCCCTCTACGAGCACGGAGCACAGAGCACACTGCAAAGCGAGCTGCGAGCCCAGCTGGGCAAGGACGTGGTGCTCCACAGCCCCGCTCGCAGCGGCTCGGGTGCCCCGAGCGCGTCGACGACGGCCGCCCCCACGACCACGAGGCCTCGACACCCCACCACCACGACGACGGAGCCGGTCGCCATGACGACCAGGCCCACCGCCACGACGACCACCATCCCCGTGATCCCCCAACATGCCGCGGCGAGCGTCGTGCAGCCCGTACGCGCCCATCCGGTCAAGGCGGGTTACGCGGGCTACGTGGCGCCGTCCACGACCGACCCGGCGGCCGGGGCCCCCGTCGGCTACCTGTCGATCCCCAAGATCGGGCTCGACGACGCCATCGTGGAAGGCGTTGGGGAGGCCCAGCTCCAGCAGGGTCCCGGCCACTACCCGGGGACGCCGCTTCCCGGCGAGGCGGGCAACGCGGCGATCGCCGGGCACCGCACCACCTATGCGGCGCCCTTCTACGACTTGAACGAGCTCCATCCCGGCGACCTCATCTACGCCCAGACCGCCCAGGGCACCTTCACCTACTCCGTGACCCAGTCCTTCACCGTGGTGCCCACCAACGTGTCAGTGCTCGACTCGACCGCCCAGCCCACGCTCACCCTCACGACCTGCAACCCGCGCTACAGCGCCGCCCAGCGCCTCGTCGTCAAAGCGGATCTCGTGCAGAGCACGCCGCCCCCCGGCGGTGCCCCGGCGGCCTCGAGCTCGTCAGCTCCCCCAGCACCGCCCCCCCGGCAGCTGGCCGGGGAGACCGCCCTGGGAGGCACCAGCCAGGGGCCCACCCTGGCCGTGGTGTGGGGGGTGCTCACCGCCCTGGTGATCACCGGCTTGGCCTTGGCCGCCCGGCGTCGCTCCTGGCCACGGGCGGCGCGCCTGGGGGCACTAACCCTGGGGACCCCCCTGGCCCTGGGGTCGCTGTTCCTGTTCTTCTCCCACGTCAGCACCGCTCTCCCGGGCAGCTTCTGAGAACGTCCCTTTCACGACCCGACAATGGCCATTGCCGAACAAACTAGAACGCGCTACTTTCTCGCCCCGTCCGGGCTACCAGGTGGTAGATCAGCGGCTCCGGGGATCGACGTGTCGGGGGGCACATGGTCGCCTTCGTGCCAGAAGGACGACGGGGGGGGTCTCGGGTATCGGAGGAGGTTCCGGCACCGGACCTGCCAGCCGGCGCGCCGGGGATCCGCACCGAGGAGGGCGCCCCGGCGCCGGGGATTGCCACGGCCGACGAAGCCTCGGCGGGAGAGCGGCGGAACTGGGTCCCCGACGGCGGGTGCCGCATCATCGCCTGCGTGTCCATCGAACCCCTGACCTCAGACCAGGGGGAGCCGCCTTCGAGGCGCGTGCTGTGGGACCTGGCGGTGCGACGCATGGAGCGTTGCGTCCGCCCCGGCGACTGGATCTGCATGCTCGGGGGCCAGCGCCTGGCCGTGTGCTTCGGCAACGGCGCCCATCGCGTGACTGCCGACGATCTCGGACGGCGGCTGGCCCGTGCCATGGGCGGCCATCTCGCCGTGGGCTCGACGTCCACCGAGCTCGCTGTGGCAGTCGGCATCGGCATCGCTCTCGACGATCTGGAGACGGCGGCGGCCACCCGGGCGGCCCTCGCCTCCATCCGCACCACTCGCCGCCACCTCGGAGGCTCTCATCGCCACGCATCGCACTTCGTGGCAGTGTCGACGCTGCCTGAAGGAGCACAGGTCCACGCCACGGTCCGCTTCCACGGCGGCGCCGTGGCAACGCATGGAGCGAGCGGGCTCCCCTTGGTCCGCCGCACCCTCCTACGCATCGACGTCGAAGGCTCCCACCCCCAGGAGACCTCGGACGCCTCGGGATCGGGAGTGCCGTCCAGCGCGCCCCACCCGTCGCGTCGCGTCGCCGCCATGCGGGTGCTCGTGGTCGACCCCGAACCGACGCCGCCCCTCGCCAGTCGACTGGGGGCTGCGGCCGTGTCCACCATCGCCCGCAGAGTGGGCGCCATGCCAACGATCTCCACGGCGCAGGACCTCGCCGCCGTGCTCTTGGACCACGGCGTGGTGGAGCCCCACGCAGCGGTGATCGTCCTCCACCCCGAGCCCGCCCCCCCGTCGGCCGCTCTGGCGCCAGACCCCTGGGAACGGGCGGCTCGATGCACCCGTCACTTGTGTGATCTCGGCTCCTCGGTCATCGCCGTCAGCTTCGGGGCTAGCGCCCTCACCGTGGCGGCTTGCGTGGAACAGGGCGCCATCGGCCTGTTCGATGTGGCGGAGCTCCCCGACGAGCTGGCGAGAGTCGCCCGCCGCCACGCCAAGGCCAATGGCAACGGTAATGGCAAGGGCAACGGCAGCGGCTTCGACAGCAGTCGCTTCCCCGCTCCCTACCGGGGGCTCGTGGACCTGACCCCGGCCGAACGGCGCGTCCTGTATCAGATGATGCGAGGTCGCTCGGCGGCGGAGATCGGCGCCGACCAGGTGGTATCGCTCAGCACGGTCCGCACGCACATCCGCTCGATCCTCCGGAAGCTCAGGGTGAACTCCCAGCTTGCTGCCGTGGCCATTGCCAATGGCTCCATCCCCCTGGCCGCCCCCCTGACGGCATAACGGGGCACCGCCATGCGCCGGTACTGGGAGTGGCTGGGCCTCAATCTCGGCAAGCGCGCCGGCATGGTGGGCGTAGCGGGCCTGCTCGTGACCCTCGTGCTCGGCGTCGGCCTTTTCTCGCTCCATTTCTCCACCAGCAACTCGGATTATCTGAACAAGACCGACCACGCCTACATCGACAACACGCGTTACGAGAAGCTCTTCGGTGGCGATCCCATGGCCACGCTCATCACCATGCGGCCCGGGACGACGATCGACAACTTCTTCACGCCGGCGAACCAGGCCCTCATGAAGTCGCTCGACGCACGGCTGGCCGCCGACCACTGGGTGTACTCCGAGGTGTCGCCGCTCGACGCCATGTCCATCACGACGACACTCCTGCAGAGCCCCGACGGGAACCCCTTCGACACTCCGGCGGCCACGATCGTGGGGTCCACGGTGGCCAAGGACCCCTCCCCCGCCGGCAAGGCCAAGCGCCTCGACTACCTCGGCGCCCAGTACCAGCGCCTGACCAGCGTGCCTGCCGACCAACAGAAGCTGTCAAACCCGGCCTGGGTCAACTTCCTGGTCCACGAGAACAACGGCTCCATCCGGACCGAGCTGCAGGCGGTGATCCCCAACGACCACCACGCCCTCTTCGCCGTCTACCTGCAGCCCAACCTCACCATCGCCCAGGAGTCGACCGCCGCCGCCAGCGTGAACGCCATCGTCGGCACGGCGCATTTCCAGAACGCCACCACCATCACGACAGGCGTCCCCGCCGTGCTCCAAGAGATCCAGAGCTATCTGAAGAACGGCATCCTCGTCCTGGGCGGGATCGCCGCCGTGGTCATGGTCGTCATCCTCTTGCTCCTGTTCAACGTGCGTTGGAGGATGCTGCCCTTCGCCATCTTGGCCGTCGGCATGGTCTGGGCCTTCGGCCTGGTGGGGTTCTTCGGGATCCCCCTCACGCTCGCCACGATCTCGGCCCTTCCCGTGCTCCTCGGGGTGGGGATGGACTACGCCATCCAGATGCACTCGCGCATCGAGGAGGAGGTCGTCCTCGACCGCGCTCCCCACCCCGTCCAGGCCGCTGCCCGCGGACTCGGTCCGGCGCTACTCGTGGTCACCTTCGACGCCGTCTTCGCCTTTGCCGCCCTGTGGTTCGCCCACATCCCTGTCATCCGCCAGTTCGGCTCGCTGCTCGTGGTCGGCATCGTGGCCGTCTGCGTGTGCAGCATGATCGCCACCCTGGCCGTCCTCGGGATCCGGGAGTACAAGTCCCCCACCAAGGGCAAGGACTTCTCCCACGGGCGCATGGCTCGCCTGGTGCAGTTCCTCGGGAGCCTCCCGCCCAAGGTGGCGATGCCGGCTGCGCTCTTCTCCATCGCCGTCTTCGTGGCCGGCGTGGCCATGGAGGGCAAGCTCGTGCTCCAGACCGACCCCATCCAGTGGCTCAACCCCAACTCCCAGGCCATCAAGGACATCAACGCCCTGAAGGCCGCCAGCGGCTCTGACAACGAGCTCGGTGTGGTGGTCACCACCAACCATCCGTTCAGCAACTCCACCGTCGACTACGTCGTGGCGCTGTCACATCGTCTCGTGGCCAAGTACCCGAAAGTCCTCTTCCCGGCCACCGGCATCGTGAACAGCCTCGATCAGGTTCTCGCCGTGCCGGGGGCTTCGGAGGTCCCGCCCACGGGCCCCCAGGTGGAGGCCCTCTACCTGGGCACGACGCCATCGATCCAGCGGACGATGGTGGCCAACGGCGGCGAGAACCTCAACATCATCTTCCGGACCCGCACCGACACCCTGTCGGATCTCGTGCCCATCGTGAACGACCTCGAGCATGAGCATCCCCCACCGGGCATGTCAGTGGCTCCCGGTGGCATAGCCATCGTGGGCGTGGGCTTGCTGCAGAACCTCGCCTCGTCCCGGGTGGTCCTCACCAACCTGGCCCTTCTGTTCGTGGGCCTCTGGTTGGTCATCAGGCTCCGCAGCTTCGTCCGGTCGTTGCTCTCGCTCATCCCGGTGCTCGTCGCCGTGGGGGCCGTGACCCTGCTCGCCATCGCCTTCGGGGTGAAGTTGAGCCCCATGACGGCGGTGGCCGGCCCGCTCGTCGTGGCGGTCTGCACCGAGTTCACCTCCCTCATCCTCCTGCGCTTCGTGGAGGAGCGGAACCGTGGCCACGCCCCGGCCGAGGCCATGCGGGTCACCGCCGCCCGCACGGGCCGGGCCTTCTTGGTGTCGGCCGGCACGGCCATCGCCGGCATCGCCGTCATCGCCACCTCGCCCATGCCCCTGTTGCGCGACTTCGGCATCATCGTGGCGCTCAACGTCGGGGTGGCGCTGCTCAGCGCCTTGGTGGTCCTGCCTCCGGTGCTGGTGTGGGCCGACGAGCCCAAGCGCGCCTGGGTGAGCAGAGGCATGCTGCGCCCCCTCCCCGAGCCCTACGAGTTCGAGCGGCCCGAGGACCGCCGAGCTGTGACCGTGTCGGCGGCCGCCGACGGGGCCGACGAGGGCGCTCTCGACCCTGGTGGGGATCCGGTGGCGGTGCCGGCCGACGGGAACGGCTCAGCCGCGCAGCGCCTGGCCGAGGCCCGGGCGCCGACAGGCCGCCTGCAGGTGTGGGTGGCGGAGCACGTGGTGGCGGAGCACGTGGTGGCGGCACACGATGCGGGGGGGCTGACAACCGAGGTGGCTCCCGCCGCGCCGGAGCCCTGAGTCGCACCCTGCCGGGTCCTGAGCCCACCTTTTTCCCGGAAATCCTCGACTCTTGGGATCATGTGCACTAGAACACCGGCCTATGAACAAGCGCGAACTTGCCAAGTCGGTGGCGGTCCAGGCAGATGTGGAGCTGTCCACCGTGTCCAAAGTCCTCGAGGGGTTCACCGATGTGGTGACAGCGGTGGTGTCCAAGGGCGAACCCGTGGCCATCAGCGGCTTCGCCAAGTTCGTCAAGGTGGACCGCCCCGCCCGCATGGGCCGCAATCCCGCCACCGGGGAGCAGATCATGATCAAGGCCTCCAAAAAGGCCCGCATCACCCCGGTCAAAGCCTTCAAGGAGGCGGTGCTCAACCCCTCCAACGCCCCTAGGCTCAAGCGGGGCTCGTTCCCCATCATGGACGACCTGGTGAAGGCGGCCGGCAAGACTGCTGCCGCCGCCAGCCCCCGCAAGGCCGCTGCCACCAAGGCGCCGGCCCGCAAGGCGACCACCAGGGGAACCGCCCGCAAGGCGACGGCCAAGCGCGCCCCCGCCAAGAAGACGGCCCGCAAGGCCCCTGCCCGCAAGGCCGCTGTTCGCAAGGCTCCTGCCCGCAAGGCCCCTGCCCGCAAGGCCCCGGTTCGCAAGGCTGCTGTCCGCAAGGCGCCGGCCCGCCGGGCGCCGGCCCGCAAGGCCACTCG
>JBJKRZ010000338.1:0-16186 GCA_046704365.1 Acidimicrobiales bacterium
CCTCATCGCTCGGCCGCTGCCGCCAAGGCGCCCAGGACCGCCAGCGCCTCGTCCGGGCCGTTCACCACCACGTCGGCCCGTTCGACGAGCTCGCCGGGCGACTCCACATCGGCCACCGCCATCCGCACCGTCGCCGCCCCACGGAGCGCCAGGCGGTCGAGAGCCCCGAAAGCGGCGAGGTCGCCGGCGTCGTCGCCGGCGAAGCAGGCGGCGCGGCACCCCCCAGCCAGCTGCTCGGTGACCGTTCCCTTGTCGATGTCCACCGGGGCACGCAGCTCCACCGCCCGGCGACCCGGCTGCAGGGCCAACCCGGTGCGAGCCGCCCATTCGGCGGCGAAAGGCGTCGCCCACGCCCCCGTCTCGGGCGCCTGGCGCCAGTGGAGGGTCATGGCGAACCCCTTGTCCTCGACGCCCAGGCCGGGCGGTGCCTGGGCCCGGGCGGCGGCCAACACCTCGGCCACCTTGGCGATCCACGGCTGCGTTTCAGGGGCACGCTGGAGCGACCCCTCCACCACCCATTCGGCGCCGTAGCCGCCGTAGAGGCGCACCGCCGGCCCGGCAGCCCCGAGACGCTGCAAGAGGAACGACGCCGGCCGGCCGGAGACGACCGCTACCACAGCGAAGCGCGCCGCCAGGGCGCCGAGCACGGACGGGGCAGCGGGCAGCGGTTGGGCGGTGTCGGGGTCGGCCACGATGGGAGCCAGGGTGCCGTCGAAGTCGCACAGCACGGCGCTCGAGGCAGGGTCCTCGGCCAGCACAGCCATGGGCCCCGGCAACGCTGTCCCGGTCCCCGTCACGGGGAGCCCGTCACCGCCTCAGGAATGTGAGGCAAGGTCCGGACCCACCACCAACACCACGGCGGCGCCGGCCGTGTTGGACACCGGCACGGGGGTGGAGGAAGGTTCGATGGCCGAGGAGCCGAGGCCCAGGGCGCTCGCCACCTCCCGGGCGGCGGCGGCGTTGGACCCCACGGCGTACACCTGGCTCTTGGGCACCGTGGTGAGGGCATCGACCGGAGAGAGCGTGACAAAGCCCTTGCCGGACAACTGCGACGACACCGTGCCGGCGGCGCCGTTGATGTTGGTGCCGTTGGCCACCAGCACGGTGCTCGCAGAGAACGGCACCGCCGGAGTCGTGGTCGCGACAGCCGGCCTGGAGGCGGACGCGGCGGGCGCCGTGGTCGTGACAGTGGGCTTGGAGGCGGCCGCCGCCGACTCTCCCTTGCCGGTACGGGCTGCCGACGGCAACAACAGCACGCCGATCACGACGGCGACGACGACGAGCAGCAGAGCGCGCACGGTACCCGAGCGTTCGAGGGGGCCGAACATGGCGAGGTCGTCGTTGTCGGCCCTCCCCTCCGGGTCCATGTCCGTCACCGAGAGGGATGGCTAGGCGCGGCGGCGCCCTCGAAGCGGCTCTTTCGTCGGGCGCTTCGCTGTCGTCGCAGGCGGCGGACCACGAGGGGAGCATGGTCGAGGGCGTCGGCCGAGTCAATTAGGGAAGCCAGGCGCCGGTAATAGGCACTGGCCGAGATGCCGAAACGCCGGCGAATGGCCGCCTTCTTCGTGCCCGGCCGCTGCCACCATCTCTCTTCGAATTCGAGCAGCGCCTGGTCCGCGTCATTGAGCGACATGACAGGTCAAGCCTGCCAACGGCGAACACCAGAAGCAAGGACCGTGGCTCTCCGGTCCGGAACCGTGCGGCCCGCAGCCGTGCGCGAGCTGACGATAGCGTTGACGCTCAAGCCGGTGTGGCGCAGCGGTAGCGCAGGCGACTTGTAATCGTCAGGTCGTGGGTTCGACTCCCACCACCGGCTCGCAGATGCCGGGCAGAACAAGATGAGTCGGTGGCGAGGCGGACGGTGACACGACACAAGGCGACAGGGCACGCGGAAGACCACATGGCAAACGGAAGGCGCTAGCGGGTGTCACCGGTTGCGCGCCGAGCTCATCCATCGAAGCTCGAAGGATCGGTCGCCTTCGTCACCGGCGCCTCGCACGGGATCGGCCTGGCGACAGCCCGAGCCCTGCACACCCGGGGGGCCTCGGTGGGCCTGGTGGCCCGCTCAGGCGACGAGCTCAAGGCGCGGGCAGCCGCCCTGGGGCCGAGAGCTGCCTTCGCCGTGGCCGACGTAGCCGACAGAGAAGCAATCGACGACGCCTTCGCCCTGCTCTCGAGCCAGCTCGGCGAGGTGGACATCTTGGTGAACAACGCCGGCGTGGGCGCCTACGCGTCCGTGCTCGAAGAGGACCCGGACACCTTCGAGCGCCTCATGCGCGTGAACTATCTCGGCACCGTCCACGCCACCTTGGCCGTCCTCCCCTCCATGGCGGCACGCCGTGGAGGCCACATCGTGAACATCGCCTCGGCGGCGGGGCGCCTGGGCGCGCCCTTCGAAGCGGCCTACTCGGCCAGCAAGTTCGCCGTCGTGGGGCTGAGCGAGGCGCTCGCCGCTGAGGTCGGCGCCCTGGGCGTGACGGTCTCGCTCGTCAACCCCGGCCCGGTCTCCACCCGCTTCACTGAAGCGCGCGGCGTGCCCTTTCAGCGCGGCGTTCCCCGGCCCCTGCGGGCCGAGCGCATCGCTGGCGCCGTCGTCGTCGCCGTGGAGGGTGACCGCTTCGAGCAGACCCTGCCCCGCTGGCTGGGGGTGGGGAGCATCGCCCGGGCCCTGGCGCCGGGACTGTACCGACGCGGCCTGCTGCGGGCCACGACCACCGAGGCCGCCGCTCTGGCCCGCCGATGGGAGGACGGATCTTGTCGAACGTGGGGCGCCCGATGAGCGACCCGCCGTTCTCCTCGGTCCGCTACCGAAGCGAAGGGCGCAAGGCGTACATCACCTTGAACAAGCCCGAGGCGTCGTGTGGGACCCGATGAAGGACTTCCAGGCCATGAGACGCACCGGGTAGTCATCATGGGCCTGCCGGGACCCAGATCCTCGCCACCCTGTTCGACGGCATCGCCCGCCACTCGCCCGAGGGTCGCTGGTTCCAGTCCTTGGCCGCCGAGCACGGCTTCCACGGGCAAACCACGCCCGGTGGTCGTTTCCACCGCTCCGGGTACGGTCCGCCGCCCAGGGGCTCAAGGTGGCCCACAGGTGGGTCGACGCTCCCACCATGATCATGTCCCGTGACGGCGTGGACAGCTGGAAGCGCCAGGCACTGTGCGCCGGGCACCCCGACCGGGGGGCATGGTTCGCCGACGACCACGCCTCGGCGCGACGCGCCAAGGCCGTGTGCCGGGCGTGCCCCGTGCGCTCCGAATGCCTCGCCTTCGCCTTGGCCACCGGCTCGCATGACGGCATCTGGGGCGGCACCACCCCCTACGAGCGGCGCCGTCTCCGCAAGGTGGCGCGCCGAGCCTCCTGACCCGTGCGCCGTCAGCCCGTGACCAGCCGGAGCCCTCGACGACGCGGCTGATCGGGCGGCGATCCGGGAGCCTGGGCGTGCAGGGCGGCGCCCGCCTGATCGGCGATGCCGACGGCCAGCTGGAGCTGGGCGGTTCCGAGGGTGCTCTGCGGCGCCAGCACCATGCGGAACCGACCGACGATCTCACCGGAGGACCACACCGGGAGGTCGAGGGACCCCTCGCTCCCCGCAAGTGGCGAGCCGTCGAGGCGCACCACGGTCCCGTCGCGCCCGACGAAGGGGACCTCCCCGGTGGGCGGGCCCATCTCGAAGCTCCAGGCGCGCAGCGCCAGGCCGGAGGCCAGCTCGGCGCCGAGCGCCTCGATGACGAGCCCGCTCTCCCCGCCGGTGGCGACGAGCCCGGCGGCGTCGGTCACCAGGGCGAAGGCGTCGGCCTCGGCCTCGGCCCTGCGACGGTACCGACCGAGACGGAAAGCGACCTCTCCCATGAGCGCACCGGCCACGACCAGAAAGGCCGTCGTGAGGACGTCCTTGCCGGAGTGGATGGCCAACTCCCCATAGGGCGTGGTGTGGAGCACGTCGAAGCTCAGGCCCGACCCCACGGCGCCCAGGGCGAACGCCGGCCTGCCGCCCAGGGAGCCCGCCCCGGCGATCACCACCACGAGCACGAGCGCCAGGTCCGTGTTGGGCAGCTGCGCCCGGAGGGGCAACCAGGCCACCGACACCGCCACCGGGACCAACCCGGCCAGCAACCGCAGCGTCGTTCTCCTCGAAGGCGGTCTGTCGACGATGGACGAGAGCGTACCGCCGGGCCCAGCCGTGCAGACCTTCCACGCTCGCATCAGCCGGGTCGGGCGGCTTAAATCCACCCATGCCCGGCCCCGAGGTCGCCGAGGAACGCGTCGCCGCCGGCCCCGCTGTGGGCCCGGAGCGGGCGCCGGCCCGTACCGACACCACCATCGGCGCCACCCTCCCCGAGTCGCTCGCCTACCGGGTGAAGCGGATCCTGCTCGGCCCTCCCCTCGTGAGCGAGCACCTGAGCGGCCAGCGGCTGGGGAAGCCGACCGCTCTGGCGGTGCTGTGCTCCGTCGTGATGTCGTCGTCGGCCTACGCCACCGAGCAGATCCTGCGCATCCTCGTCCCCGTCGCCGGACTTGCGGCCTTCGCCCTCGTCACTCCCATCACCGCCATCATCCTGGCCGTGCTGGCGGTGGTCACCATCTGCTACCGCGACGTGGTTCGGGCCTATCCCAAGGCGGGCGGCTCATATGTGGTGAGCCGCGACAACTTCGGCCCCAACGTGGCCCAGATCGCCGGAGCGGCGCTGCTCATCAGCTACACCATCACCGTCGCCGTGTCGGTGGCGGCGGGTGCCGACGCCATCATCTCCGCCGTCCCCAGCCTGTCGGGGGAGGCGGTGCTGCTGTCGGTGGCCTTCGTGATGCTCCTCGCCTACGGCAACCTGCGGGGCGTGCGCGAGGCCGGGAAGGTCTTCGCCGGGCCCACCTACTTCTTCATCTTGAACATGGCCCTCCTGATCGGCGTGGGGCTGGTCAAGGTGGCCCTGGGGACCCTCGGTCACGCCCATGGTGGTCCCGGCACCTTGCACCTGGGCCGCGAGGGCGGCGGGCTGCTGCTCGGGGTCTCGGTCTTCTTCTTCCTGCGGGCCTTCGCCAACGGCGGCTCGGCCATGACCGGGACCGAGGCCATCTCCAACGGGGTGAGCGTGTTCCGGGACCCGCAGTCCCGAAACGCCCGGACGACCCTCCTGCTCATGAGCAGCATCCTCGGCTCGATGTTCCTCGGCGTCTCGGTGCTGGCCGGGTTCGCCCATGTCGTCCCCTTCACCTCCGGCACTCCCACGGTGGTCTCGGAGCTGGGCAACCTGGTGTACGGCAACTCCGCCATCGGCAACGTCTTCTACTACCTGCTGCAGTCGGCGACGGCGCTCATCCTCGTCCTCGCCGCCAACACGAGCTTCACCGGCTTCCCCTTCCTCGTGAGCTTCGTGGCCGAGGACTCCTTTCTCCCCAGGATGCTCACGGTGCGAGGGCACCGCCTCGTCTTCTCCAACGGGATCCTGGTGCTGGCCGCCGCCTCCATCGCCCTGCTGGTGGCCACGGGGGCCCAGGTGGCCTCGCTCATCCCCATGTACGCCATCGGCGTCTTCACGGGCTTCACCATGGCCGGCGCCGGCATGGCCAAGCACCACCTGACCCACCGGGAGCCCCGCTGGCGCAAGGGAGTGGTCGTGGCCGCCGTGGCCGCCGTGGTGTGCCTGGTGGTGGTCGTCGTCTTCGCCGCCACCGAGTTCACGAGGGGGGCGTGGGTGGTGGTCGTGATCATGCCCATCCTCGTCTACGCCCTCATCCAGACCAACCGGGAGTACCGGACCGAGGACTCGGTGCTCGAGGAGGGCGCCGGCATCGAGGCCTGCGAGGCTCCCATCCTGCGCCGCCATGCCGTGGTCATCCTCGTCGACCGCATCGACCTGGCCACGGCCCGGGCCATCCAGTACGCCCGCTCGCTCATGCCCCAGGACCTGCGGGCCGTGCACTTCAACATCGACGACCGGCGGGCGCAGATGCTCATCGCCCGCTGGCAGCGGCTGGGGCTCTCCCAGCTGCCCCTGGACGTGATCGACACCCCCGACCGCCGCCTCACCAGAGCCGCTCTCGAGCTCGCCGCCGAGATGGCCGACGGGGAGACCGAGGTGAGCGTCCTGCTCCCCCGGCGCTCCTACGGCCGGGCCTGGCGGCGGGTGCTCCACGACCAGACGGCGGACCGGATCGTCGACGCCGTGAGCCAGCTCTCGCACGTGAACGCCACCATCGTGCCCTTTTTGGTCGCACCGAGCCTGGAGTCACGCCGGCCGCTGCCCTCGGTCGAGGAGCTGGGTGTGGGCCGCCGGGAAACCGCCGGGGCCAGGCCCGAGCGGCTCAAGACCATGGCGATGCCCATCGTGGCGGGCGCCACGCCCATCTCGGATCTCGAGTGGCGCCGGCGGGCACGGGTGGCGGGGCGCGTGAAGGCCCTGCGGGTCCAGCCCATGTCCGGGGTCCCTTCCCTCGAGTGCACGTTGATCGACGCCAGCGGCGAGGCCCTGGTGGTGGTGTTCCTGGGCAGGCGCTCGGTCGCCGGCGTGGAGACGGGGACGAAGATGATCGTGGAGGGGACCGTGGGCAAGCACCACGACAGGCTGGCCATGATCAATCCCGTCTACGAGCTGCTGTCGGCCTCGTCCGACAGCCAGCCGGCTTGAGCCTCTGAGCCGACCGTGGCCGGCGCCTCGCCGGCTCGAAGCCCGGTCCGTCCCGCCCTCCGACGCACTGCTCGTCACACGGTCCGCGCCGGTCCGAGCAGGCCGGAGTCGTCGACGGGCTGTACGGTCACCCGCCACGTACCCCTGGGAACCATGACGCGCTGACGGGTGCCCGCCCGTGCCCGGGCAGGCACGTCGCGGGTCGTGTCGCCTGGCCAGAACGTGACGCGGTAGCTGGCGACGGTACCCACGTACGAGTTGTCGCCGGGGGCCACGAAACTGATGCTGCGACGCCCCGATGACCACGACAGCGCTCGGACCGGACCCGGGGGCCTGCTGTCGACGCCGGCGTTGCCGCTGTTGTACTCGTCGTGATGCCAGCGCCACCACTCGGTGTTGGCGGCCGCCTTGCCGCCGGTGCGCCAGACGAAGAGATACCCCTCGCGGGTGGTGAGAGCGAGGTCGGTTCGGCCATCTGAGAACAGGTCCCCGGCCGAGGGCGAAAAGTAGTTCCAGCCGGTCGTCCATTTGGGGAAGCCCGGCGCCTGGGAGCCGGTCGCCGTGTAGGCCTGCACGGCCGAGGAGTCCCCGCCGTCGACCACCGTCATCTGGCTGCCGTGGCCCACCGGAGCCAGGATCGGGGCGCCGAAGAGATCGAGGCCCTGGCGCTGCGCCGGCCATCCGGGAAGGGCAGTGCCGCCGGCCGCCGGATAGGCCACTTCCTGGTTCCGCACGGCCAGCCCGGCGTTGTCCTCCTCCAGGGCCGCCACCGTCGATACCCCACCCGTCTCGGGCGTGGCGAGAGCAAGCGTCGCTCCGAGCTTGCCGAAGGCCCCGGAGGAGGCGGCCGCCACCGGCAGGTCGGGCGTCGGGGCCCCCGAGAGGGCGCCAGCGGGGCGCAGGGGGGCGCCGAGCACAGCTGAGGCGCCGAGCACGCCCGAGGCGCCCGGAGCAGCTGAGGCGTAGCTCGAGACGATGTGGCCGGCTCCGTCGATGAGCACGGGGACGCCCGCCGATGCGCTGAGCTCCACCTCGTCGGCGCCGGTGCCGAACACGTCGGCGGCCACGGCGGTGCCGGCACCCTCGAGCACGAACTGCAGGGCCGAGTCGTAGTCCTCGACCAACCCGGGCACCTCGACCGGCCAGCCGGGCAGCACGTGGCCCGAGGCGTCCCAGGCGTAGACGAAGGCGAAGGGCAGCGGTTGGAGCCCGCTGCCCCGCGTCTCGGAGACCTGGCTGGCCTCGACGAGGTCGGCCGGGGCACCCCGACCCTGCAGGTAGGCCACGGTCGGGGTGGCGTCGAGCATCTGGTCGTCGACGGTGACATATCCCGGCGGCGGGCTCGTGGCCCCCGGCGGGATCGGTGCCCGCACCGGCCACCCCGCCACGTCGGAGCCCCCCGGCCGAAAGGCGTGCAGGTAACCGTCCCAACCCGCCTGCACGACGTCGAGCTCGTGGGAGGGGCCGGTCAGGTGCACGAGCACGGGCGCGGCGAGCGCGCCCTCGACGGCCGGGCGCGTGTAGGCGAGAGCCGGGCGCGGCAGGGCGGGTGGCCCGATCCCCGTGTCGAGGCTCTTCGGCCACCCGGCTTCGAGCTCGCCCCTGGCGTCCCAGGCGTACAGCTGGCCCGACGAGGTGGTGGCCACCACCGAGAGACGCCCGTTGCCCCGGAGGTCGCCCACCGCTACATCGGCCACGATGGCCTGGTAGCCGGGATCGACACCGGCGGGCGCCACGGGCACCGTCACCGGCGCGCTGTGCACCGGCCACCCCGGCAGCTCGCGGCCCGTGGCGGGGTCGATGGCGTCGACCGCGCCGTCGGCTGTGGCGAAGACCAGGTCGAAATGCCCGCGCCCCTGGAGATCCACCAGAGCCGGCTGGCTCTCCCCGCTCGAGCCGAGCGCCAACGGAAAACGGCGGGCCCAGCTTGCATCGTGCACGACGTTGACGGCCCTCCGGTCGATCCCGACGTTTCCGGCGGCGTCGGTGACCTCCAGGCGCAGGGTGACGGCGTAGCTGTCGGTCGTCTCGAGCTCCTTCGTCGACGACAGCCGGAAGGGCGCTCCCCAGAGCGAGCGCGGGATCTCGGAGAGCTGGATGGTGCCGAGGCGCCCCGACAAGGTGCCGGTGCCCGAGCCGCGACCGATGGTCCTCCAGGTGGTGGGCTGGGCGCCCATGCCCAGCTCGAGGACCCAGTGAAAACCCGTGGCAGGCGAGTCCGCTTCGACGGTGCCGGTCACCGCCACCGTCTTGGCGCGCGTGGGGTCCTCCACCGCGTACCACGCCGGCGTGGAGATGCTCGCCACCGGCGGGACCTCACCGGCCGCCACCTGCTCCATGGCCCGGTACAGGTCGGGGATGCCATATCCGTACTGGAGATTCCACGCTCCCGGCGACCCGGGCCACGGGAGACGGGGATCGGTGACCGGCGTGGCACTGCGCTCGAGGACCTGGACCGCCTGGGGACCGGTGAGTGGCGCCGGAATCAGATGTTCGGCGGCCGCCTCGTGGCCGAACGACAGCAGCAGCCCGAGCAGGCCGCCCAGCACCGAGGTGGACTGGGACGTGGTCTCCGCACCAGCCACCGTGAGCAAATTGTGCGGGCCCCACGAGGTGTAGTCCGAGCGCGTCCAAGCCGTACCTGCCATGTCGGGAACGGCGCCGTTGCCCGGGACCACCTCGGGCCAGAACATCCCGCCCTGGTGGTCTGTGGAATCGAAGTCATTGGACGCTTCGGCCATGGCGACGCCCTTGTGCCAGCAGTAGTCGACGACCTCCCGCATGAAGCTCGAGTAGCCGAGATCGGCCGTCACCGAGTCGACCACCGAAGCCCCGCTCTCGCAGGCGAACAGCCACGACTCGGCCAAGTTGTCGGTGGGCGCTATGGCCTCGGCCGAGGACTTGACGGGCATGATCATGCAGCGGGGGCAGTAGGCGGCGATGTTGAGCATCTGGTCGTCGGAGTGGGTGTAGGTGGCGTCGGCGGTGGCCGGGTCCTCATCGCCGCGATAGAAGTTCCACCCTGAGATGTCGCAGCGCTCGCCCGTGGCGGTGTCGACAGGAGGGGCGTAGCCGGGTCCGCAGAAAGCCGCCATCAGGTCCTCGGGATCCACGTAACCGTTGCCGTTGGCGTCGAGCACGCGGGGGTCGTGCGCCCACTCCCCCGCATCGACGACGCCGTCGTGGTCCAGGTCGTAGTCGGCGGACGAACCGCTGTAGAGCGTGCGGCGGGGTTCGACCGTGCCGCCCACCGTCATGGTGGCCGTCGCCGGGGACGGGCCCGTGCAGGGAACGGGCGCCTCGTGCCAGTTCACGTAGATGTGGTCCACCAATTGCCTGGCTTCGGCCAGGTGCCAGTTGATCCCTCCCTCGACGTAGGCCACCACCACCTGGGGCTCGCCGGTGGTGTAGGTGGGACACGCCTGCTCGGTATCCATGCCGGCTGGGCCGTTGGGGTCGAGGCCCGGTGCCGGGGCCGTGGGAGATGACGGGCAGGCCGGCCCGGCCGAACCGGCGGTGACCGGGCTGATCACCGGGGCGGGCACGGGGATCCCGGGCACACCGGGCGCCAGGCTGGTTGGCGGCGATCCCCCCACACCCGGCACGGACGGCACGGCGGGCACCGACGGCACCGTGGGCACGGACGGCACGGACGCCACCGTGGGCGGGAGCGGGACGACCGGACGGGCGATGGCTGGGACGCTCGCGCCCAACACGGCGAGGGCTGCGGTGCCGAAGGCGACCCGCAGGCGGGGCCGGCGCCACATGCTCACCGACCGCTCAACCCGACCCGGTGGAAGACCGGACGGCCCTGGCTGTCCCGTGGCAGCCGTAGGCGGCCGGGCCCGTGTCCAGCGGCGGTACCATCGCTGCCATGGGTCCGGGCCCCGCCGACGCAGCGCTCGGGGCATCTCGTGCGCCAACCGGGATCACCGGGGTGGAAACACCGTTGTGGAGCGGTGCTTGCGGCCCCGCCGCAGAGCTCCATGTCGCCCGTCGTCGCCGCCGGCTCCGCACCTCTTTCTGACTTGCGGGCCCGACAGAAGTCCCCCTTTCCGGACACCTAGAGTCTCTCCGTGGAGTTCATCGACCAGGCGATCGTCGCTTATCGGAAAGGCGACACGGAGTATGCGACGCGCATCGCCGAGGTCGCCCTGCAGGCAGCTCGCAAGGCGCAGGACGCCAAACGGGAGGTCGAGGCGATCTGCATGCTGGCCCGGATCGCGCTGAGAATCGGCGACCTCGACCAGGTCGCCTCGTTCGTCGCCGAGGCACGGTCCAAAGCCCGCGGCGACCCGTCGTCAGAACGGTTGATCCTCCATGTCGAGGCAGTGGCGGCCAGGATGCGGGGATCCCTCGCCGCTGCCCGGGACCTCTGCACGGCGGGCCTCAAGCTGAGCGAGTCGCTCGACGACGACCAAGCAACGATCGCCGAGTATCGCAACCTCGCCTACGTCGAGCTCCACGCCGGGAACCGTGAACGTGCACGAAAGCTCTTCCTCGAGGCTCGCCGCCGCGCTGAGCTCCTCGGCCATCAGGAGCTCCTCCCCTACATCGTCGCCGATGCGGCCGTGCTCGCCATGGAGGACGGCGATGGCGCCAAGGCGGCGACCCTGGCCGGTGCAGCCGACGCTGCTCTGAAGGCAGCAGGAGAGGCCCCGGACCCCGAGGAGGTGGTCGAGCAGGGGTTGCTGCGCGCCCGCCTCCAGGAGGCCCTGGGCAAGCGCGCTCTCCAATTCTCTTTCGAGGTGGGCGTGAAGCTCACCATCGCCGAGGCCCTCAAACGGATGTAGGCCGAGGTCGGCCCGCGGTGAGCGGCGGGTCGGGAGATAGTTTCTACGCCATATGCGCCAAGCCGTAGTCGAGTTCGATTCCGTGAGTCGCGCCTTCAAAGGCGTGGTGGCCCTCGAGGAGCTCTCCTTCGAAGTGCGGGGCGGCACCGTCACGGTCCTGCTCGGTCCCAATGGAGCCGGCAAGACCACCGCCATCCGGGTCGTCACGGGCTCGCTGCGCTGTGACAGTGGCGCAGTCACGACGTTCGGGGTCGACCCGGCCGGTCCCGACGGCAACAGCATCCGTCGCCGCTGCGGCGTCGTGGCCGCCAACCCGGCCCTCTACGACCGCCTGACGGGGCGAGACAACCTCCTCTACGCCGCCAGGCTTTACCGGCTCGGGTCTCGGGCGCCGATCGAAGCCAGTGCGGCTCGCTTCGGGATCTTCGACGCCCTCGACCTGCGCGTGGGTGGCTACTCGACCGGCATGAAGGCACGTCTCGCTCTCGCCCGTGCCGTGCTGCACGATCCCGACTTGTTGCTGCTGGACGAGCCCACATCGGGTCTCGATCCCGAGTCCTCCCACGCCGTGCTGGGCCTCATCGACGAGATGGCCGATGCGGGCAAGACCGTCGTCATGTGCACCCACCTGCTGCTCGAAGCCGAGGGGTTGGCCGACCAGGTCGTCATGCTCGAATCGGGTCACAACTTGCTGTCGGGCCCACCCGAGGACCTCATTCGCCGCATCTGGCCGCAGCCGACGGTGGTGTTCGATGCCGAAGAACGGGCCGTGCTCGACCGGCTGGCGAGCCTTCCCGGCGTGACCGCCTACCGGCGAGATGCCGGGGCCGCCGTCGTGACGCTCGACGACCTCTCCCGCGTGCCCGACCTCGTGGCCTCCCTCACCGCTTCGGGGGCGAGGCTCACCAAGGTGACCCCGCACGAGCCCACCCTCGAGGAGCTGTACTTCGCCGTTCGCAAGGCCGGGGCGCAAGGCGCCGCCCTTGCCGAACCATCCCTCCTTGCGGCGCCAGCCCCTTCGGCGACACCAGCTCCTTCGCCAGCGCCCGTCCCGTTTGCGGCACCTGCCCCTTCGCTGGCACCAGCTCCTTCGGCGGAGTCAGTTCCTTCGGCGGAGCGGCGCCCAGAAGGGGTGGGAGGGTGACGGGCGCCCCCCCGACGCGAGCCCGGTCCCTCACCTGGACCATCGCCCGCACCGATCTGCGCCAGCTCTGGCAGAGCCCGGATTTCCTGTTGCCCATGGTCGTACTGGCCGCCCTGTTCTTCGTCTTCATACCGGCCGTGCTGCTTTGGGCCATCACCCACGTTCACGACACCTCGCTCGTGGCCAAGGTGAGCAGCACGCTCAACCTCTTGCCCAAGAGCGTCACGGCGCAGATCGCCACGCGCGCTCCGCATGCCACGCCGGCGGCGCGCTCGTCGTACGCATTGGCCGTCTACCTGTTCGCCCCGCTGGCCGTGATCGTCCCCATGACCATCTCGACTGCCGTAGGTGCCAACTGCCTCGTGGGGGAGCGGGAGAAGGGAACGGGTGAGTTCCTCGCCCACTCGCCCGCCAGCGAGCGCGAGATCTACACCGGCAAGTTGATCGCCAGCTTGTTGCCGGGCTATGTCACCACGGTCGTCGGCTTCGGCGTGTACTCACTCGTCGTGGACCTCATCGTGGGCCCGCACGTGGGAGGTTGGTTCTTCCCCACGCGCAACTGGTGGATCCTCATGTTCTGGGTGGTGCCGCCCTTTCTCGCCATCACGCTGTCTGTGGTTCTGCGCCTGTCGGCCCGGGTCAAGAGCGCCGCCGCCGCCCAGCAGGCATCGGGACTCGTGACCCTCCCCTTGATCCTCGTCTCCTACGGGGTGGCCAGCGGCGGCCTCTTCGGCGCCGGAGGCAGTGCAGTGTGGGTGGGCCTTCTGGCGTGGCTGGCGGCCGCCTACGGCCTCGTGCGCGGTGCTCGAGCCGTGAAGAGGGCCAGGCTCCTTGGCGTCGACGGCGACCTGGGCTGATTAACAGCTCGAACCGCACCCAACCTTCCGATCCCTAGTCCGAATGCTGGAGTTGTCCACAGTGCTCCGTGGTTGTCCAAAACGGACCGAAAGAAGAGGATGTCCCGCTGACTGTTGAAGTTCGGCGGTGGTCACACCTTGGTCAAGCTGCGTCGGCAGCGTACTCGGTGGGTGTTACGCGCTCGGCAGTGTGACGCTTCAGGGCGGTGACGAGGATGCCCATGTCCTTGACGCCCTTCACCCGCCGGAAGGACCGTTCGGCCTCGAGCATGCCGGCAGCTACCCAGCGCTTCTTCATCTGCCCGTCGCGCCAGCGCTTCACGTTGCGCATGGTGGTGCGGGCGACGGAGATCATTGACTCGATGGCATTGGTAGTGTCCTCGCCAGCCGACCGTCGACGCCGAGGCGGCGCACGGTGAACATCTCCTCCAGCCCCTCACGCAGGCTTGCCGCCGCGTCAGGGTGCTCGGCCTCGAGGTCCTTGGCCAGACGACGGGCGGCCTCGAGGCCCTTGTCGGGGTCGGGGTTGGCGAAGGCCCGGGCCAGGCGCCAGTCGATCGACCGGCCGAGCTCCTTCGGCAAGTGCCCGGTCACGTTGCGGCGCTTGTGGAGCGTGCAGCGTTGCACGAGAACCTGTTCCCCGAAGACCTTGCGCACGCCGGCGGCGAGCGCCTTGGCGCCGTCGATGACGAGCAGCAGCCCGTGCTCGGCCCGCAGTCCCCGAGAGACCAGATCGGCGAGGAGGTTCGTGACGACGGTCTTGTTCTCCGTGTCACCTAGCCACAGCCCGACGGGCACCTTGGTGCCGTCGGTGCAGATGACCAGGGCCACCACGCAGCACTGGCCGGCTACCTCCACGCCGTCGATCATGACCACGGCGACGTCCAGCCCGGAGAGGTCCCGGGCGAGGAGATCGGCCATGGCCTTCTCCGTGGCCCTCTTCCAGCGCCTCGAGACCGACGACCGGCCGGTGCCTGTCGCACGGGCGTCGAGCTCCTCGGTGAGCGGCTCGGTGACCTCGGCGTGGCGCCGAGTGGCGACACCGGCGAGCATCCGCTCGGCCACCAGCTGCTCGAGGAGGTCCTCGGAGCTGAACACTTTCCAGGTGTCGAGCTCGATCTCTTGGCCGTCGGTGGTCCGACCCCGTGGGCGCTCGACGCTCAGCTGGCGCCCGCCGAGGACCACAGGCCCGGTGGTCGTCCCGTGCCAGTTGCCCACCCGGTCGGGCAGCTTGGCGTGCTTGGGGCCGATGCGCTCGGTGAGCTCGGCGACCATGAACGTGTACATCACCGACAATCCGACATCGGCGCAGAACCCGAGCAGTCCCGAGCGGATCGAGGCGGCCAGGTCGGCCAGGACGACGGTCGCCTCTCCGGGCAGGTCGGCGAGCCGGGCGGCCTCCTCCGGCTCGGCGACGGTCACGACAGGTACCTTCTTCTTCACGGTGGTCCCCTTCCTGTGTGGGTTGTCTTGGTGGACGCCCGACACCTACCTCACGGCAGGTCTCAGGCCGGGGACCACCGCCTCACTTCAACAATTCAGGGGACAACCTCCGAAAGAACCCCCCACCTGGCCGGTCGCCATGACACCTACACACCGAGACAGACCGCTGCTAACCACCCTTAGCGAGGCTTTCGTTCTCACGATGGTTCTCACGCCGATGCTCAAGCAGGTCACGCCGGTGCGGCCGCCACGTGCTGGACCAAGGGCAGCCATCGGTCGATGCTCGCATCCTTGACACGACATGACAGTCGTTCCGCTTCAGCCAGGATGGCACGGCCGGCGACGGAATCCAGTTTCAGCTCTTCCCGGGCGAACATCAGCATTGCCATCGTTTCGGTAGCCTCCTTGCCGGGTATCGAATGCGCCCGGTCGATAGCTCTGCGATATAGCTCGCGTCCTAATCCTGGATAGCCCCGGCGGAAGGCGAGGAGGCCCTGAGTGGCAACCGCCGAGATCCACTGACTATCCGACGCCACGCCGAAGTCGATCTGGCGCAGGAGCCCCTCGACCTTCTCTAGGTCACCGAGTTCGATCATCGAGTACGCAGCATTGTTCAGGAGACCGGGGTCGCGGGGATGGGCTATCAGTCCGATTCTCGCGGCGTGCAAGCCCTGCGCATAGTCATCTAGCCCAACCGTCTGATATGTATGAAGCCGCCATGGCGGCGTCGGTGGAAAACAGTTGGTCACCCAGCCAAGCTGCCGCGTGTCCGAAGGCATCCCCCCATTCTCCCTCCTGTTGGGCGTGGCGCGCTCGAGCTTCAGACGCCATCGGCGCATAGAGCCGCGCGTCGGGAACCAACAGACCGGAGATTCGATGCGACGCCCACTCGGCCTGAGCGACGCTGTTCTCAGTTGGCTCGGCCAAAGCCCGACGAAAGAGCTTCTTCGCCCGCCGATCATTGTCTCCGAGATCGAGCGTGCCGAGCTCGCTGGCCAGCTCGCTGAGCTGAAGGGGTGCGAACTCCATGCGCTCAACCATCGACCTTGCGCGCCTTGAGAACCGAGGTGAGATGTCGGCGGCATTGGCTGTGGCGAGCTCGGCCGCGAGAAGCCACGGGTCATTCGGAGTCAACGCTGTCGCTGTGAGGATCGCGTGGGCCTGCTCGGGCTGGCCGACGTTGGTGTAGAAGCACGCGTGTAAATCACGGTCGAAAACGGCAGCACCCTGAGCGTCAGAATCACGGTCGAAAACGGCAGCACCCGACCATCCCCGGATCTGTTCGGTCCCGCTCCGAGGCTTCGAGCCTGGAGCGGACGAGC
>JBJKRZ010000339.1:0-4817 GCA_046704365.1 Acidimicrobiales bacterium
GTGCAACTTGTGCGCGTCGCCTCTCGCCGGTCGCTGGGCGATCTCGAGGCTCAAGCCCGAGTGTCCCCCGACGCCATTGGCCTGCTGGCTCCCGTGATCAGGCGCGTGCGGGGCGACCTGGAGAATCTCGACGATCCGGGTGGCGCCGTCATTGCCGCGGACCGGTTGCTAGCCTGGTTGTCTGAGAACGGCGAGGAGAACTGATGACTGAGGGGCACCGGCAGGGTGGCTCTGTGCGCCCTGCACCCGAGGGTATCGCCGTCGAGGACTTCGAACGGCTGCTGGTGTCGGGGCGCCAGCGCGGCTACTTGACACAGGCCGACCTCATTCTCGTGCTCCAAGCGGTCGACCTCTCTCCCGAACTCATCGAGGACGTGCTCGACCGTGTGAAGACCGAGGGCATCGAGTACCTGGAGGAGCCCAGCCGGGAGGTGGCTCCCGTCGAGCTCTCCGAGGCGGTGGCCGAAGCGGTGGCCGAGGGCGTCGTGGACTCCCTCGAGGTCGGGATCGAGGAGGTCCAGGAGGACGAGGACGACAAGGCAAAGCCCGTGGCCGATTCGCCGGCCCAGGGCGCGGCCAAGGGCCGCTTGGGGCGCCTGCGGCGCAGACCCGGCAAGGACGAGCCGGTCGACGAGCTCATGGCGCGCCAGACCCTGCGCCCCAGTCGTGCACGCGCCAGTGGCTACGCGTCCGGCGACCATGGGGGAGCAGGCGCCGACCCCGTCCATACCTATCTGAAGGAGATCGGCAAGGTCCCACTCCTCACTGCAGAGCTCGAGGTTGAGCTGGCCAAGCGCATCGAGGCGGGCGCCTTCGCCGCCCAGGAGCTGGGCGTCCGTCAGGCGCGGGGCGAGCTGGCCAAAGGTGACGAACGGGTCCGGCTACAGCGCCAGCTCCGCCGGGGACAGCAGGCCAAGGAGGCGCTCATCGAGGCCAACTTGCGCCTGGTCGTGTCCATCGCCAAGCGCTACCGGAACCGGGGGCTCGCCTTCCTCGACCTCATCCAAGAGGGGAACCTCGGGCTCATGCGGGCGGTCGAGAAATTCGACTACACCAAGGGTTTCAAATTCTCCACCTATGCCACGTGGTGGATCCGTCAGGCCATCACGCGTGCCTTGGCCGACCAGGGGCGCACCATCAGGATCCCGGTTCACATGGTGGAGACCATCAACAAAGTGGTGCGGGTACAGCGTCAGCTTCTCCAGGAGTTCGGGCGGGAGCCGACGGTGGAGGAGATCGCCGGCCGCGTGGAGTTCCCCATCGAGCGGGTGCGCGAGATCCAGCGCATCAACCAGGACACGGTGTCACTCGAACAGCCCATGGGAGACGAGGAGGACTTCAGCCTCTCCGATCTCATCGAGGACCAAGGAGCAGAGGTCCCCGACGACGCTGCCACGCGGTCGATGCTCCACGAAGCGGTGCGCGACGCCCTGGCCACCCTGCCCACCAGGGAGCGTGAGGTCATGGAGCTTCGCTTCGGCCTGGAGGACGGCAGGGTGCGCACGCTGGAAGAGGTGGGCAAGGCCTTCGGGGTCACGCGTGAGCGCATCCGGCAGATCGAGGCCAAGACGCTGGCCAAGCTCCGCCACCCCAATGCGGCGCGACCGCTGCGCGACTTCCTCGACGAGGTCTGACTTCCGAGTTCGGGGCCGCTCCGCCCACTGCTATCGTCACGGGGCCAAGACGGCCTTCCGGGGTAGCTCAATTGGCAGAGCAAGCGGCTGTTAACCGCTAGGTTGAGAGTTCGAGTCTCTCCCCCGGAGCAGAATCTTCCAGCCGCTTCCCGGCGTCGCTCGTCCCTCGGGGGGTCGGGAACAAGGGCCCTGCTTCCCACTAGTCTCGCTACGCCTCCGCACAGCGGGCGGCGCCGGGGCCGTAGCTCAGTGGTCAGAGCAGGGGACTCATAATCCCTGGGTCGCTGGTTCGATCCCAGCCGGCCCCACCGTACGACATGCCAAGCTTGGGACACGGGTAAGCCTGGGCCCGCCGTGACGAGCCCGTCCCGGCTCAGCCGTCGCGCCGTGGGTGACGCTGGCCTGCGCCGGTCAATCGAGGGTCCGTCGAAGGTCAGGCGATGGTCAATCGAAGGCGCCGGCTTCCACCCAGCGCTGCATCGCTTCGGAGCTCACGATACGCAGCGCCTCGAACTCCTCGAGGAGCTTGCGCAGCTGGCGCAGCATGCCACGGCGGGCCGGTGAGACACCGCGGGCGGCGGCGAACTCCTCTTCGCTCAGGTACGGCGCCAGTTGGCGCGTGTAGCGGATGGGCAACAAAGCCTTGCGGTCGATCAGGGCCTGGGCGCCGAGCTCGGCCAGGCCCTGGACCTCACGGAGCTGCTCGTCGTCCAGGCCGTCCATGCCCGCCTGCAGCCAGCGCCGGGCGTAGGCGATGTGGCGGGCCTCCTCGCCGGTGTGGGCCCTGCCGATCCCCACCAACACAGGGTGCAGCGGGGGCCGGGCACTGCCGGCCGGCTGTCCCCTCCGCATGGCCTGGTTGAAGTCGTCACCCACGAACTCGAAGAGCAGCACGTTCACCCAGAAACCCTCGGGCAGGCGCAGGGCCAGGTCCTCGGTGAAGTCGGCCACCTCCTTTCCCCATCCGCCCTCGCCGGCGTCGACGGTCTCGATGTCGGCGTTGGCGCGCACCCACTGGTTGAACATGGCCATGTGCTGGCATTCCTCGGCCACCTCGTGCAGCAGGTAGCGGTAGCTCGGGTCGTAGGGGTCGACCTTCCACAACATGGCGAGGATCCCCTGGTTGAGCAGGTGCTCGCCGTGCGCCACGTTGCGCATGATCTGGGTGATCTCCCAGCGCTCGAGGAAGCTGCGCTGCGCCGGGGCCAGCCGGTCGAGAATCCCGCTGTCGCTGAACACCGAATGACCCTCGGGCATGTAGGACCAGTCGTCGCTGAGGGGGACGGACCAGTCGATCACGTCGTCGTCGAAGGGGAACCAGCGACGCCGGGCGCTGGCGGTGTTGAGCCGCTCGGCAACCTCTGCGGGCACGTCGACGGTCACCATGGATGCCACCTGGAACTCGATTATCCCCGGCTCCGCCCGGGCCGGCAAGGAGGCCGGCGGTGACGAGGCTGTTGACGGAGCAGGGCGCACAAGCTATCTAGGGACCACCGCTCACGAGGAGGTCTGGTGATGCGTTGGACGCTGCCCAGCGACCGTGTCCCCGAAGCCTGGTTCAATGTCGCACCTCACCTGGGCCAAGGGCTCGAGCCGCCCCTGCACCCCGCCACCCGCCAGCCCGTGGGGCCCGACGATCTGGCTCCGCTGTTCCCCATGGCCCTCATCGGCCAGGAAGTGTCCGCCGAGCCCTGGATCGACGTGCCCGGCCAGGTGCTCGACATCCTGCGCCTGTGGCGTCCCACGCCCCTGATCCGGGCCCGCCGCCTGGAGGAGGCGCTGGGCACTCCCGCCCGCATCTACTACAAGGACGAATCGGTGTCGCCGGCGGGGTCGCACAAGCCCAACACGGCTGTGCCCCAGGCCTTCTACAACAAAGAGGCCGGGGTGGCCCGCCTCACCACTGAGACCGGCGCCGGGCAGTGGGGGAGCGCTCTCAGCTTCGCCAGCGCGCTGTTCGGGCTCGAGTGCAAGGTGTACATGGTCCGCACCTCGTACAAGCAGAAGCCCTACCGGCGGGTGATGATGGAGACCTGGGGGGCCACCGTGGTGCCCTCCCCGGTGGACGATCCCGACAGCCCCGGGTCCCTGGGCTCGGCCATCAGCGACGCTGTGCGCGACGCTGCCGGGCGTGACGACACCCACTACTCGCTGGGGTCGGTTCTCAACCACGTCCTGCTGCACCAGACGGTGATCGGCCTGGAGGCCAAGGAGCAGCTGCAGCTGGCGGGCGAGGAGAAACCGGACGTGGTGATCGGCTGTTGTGGCGGGGGGTCCAACCTGGGGGGTCTGGCACTGCCCTTCGTCCCCGACGAGGGCGTCGACCTCCTGGCCGTGGAGCCGTCCTCGTGCCCGACGTTGACGGCCGGGCGCTTCGACTACGACTTCGGCGACACCGCCGGGATGACTCCACTGCTCGCCATGTACACCCTGGGCCACGACTTCATGCCCCCGCCCATCCACGCCGGCGGGCTGCGCTACCACGGCGACGCCCCCATCATCTCCAACCTGGTCAAGTCCGGGCGCATGCGCGCCACGGCGTACCCCCAGGACAAGGTGTTCGAAGCGTCAGTGCAGTTCGCCCGCACCCAGGGCACCATCCCCGCTCCCGAGACCGGTCACGCCGTTCGGGCGGTGATCGACGAAGCGCTGCGAGCCAAGGAGGAAGGTCGCCAGGAGGTCATCCTCTTCGGCTTCTCGGGGCACGGGCTGCTCGACCTGCAGGCCTACGACGACTTCCTTGCCGGTCGGCTCGACGTCGGCTGAGCGGCTCCCGCTGCCCTCCTTGGCGCCGGGGGGCGCCACCAGTCGCCCTCGACTCGCTCCGGGTGCCACATGTGCCTGCTGATCGTGTTGTCGCGCACCCTCGACGACCCCCTGGTGGTGGGTGCCAACCGCGACGAGCTCTACGAGCGGCCCGCCTCGCCCATGGCCGTGCTGCGAGCGGCGGGCCCCCGGGTGCTGGGGGGCCGAGACGAGTTGGGGGGCGGGACGTGGCTGGCGGTGAACGAGGCCGGTGTGTTCGCCGGGGTCACCAATCAGCCCGTAGCGTCGGGCCGCGATCCTGCCAAGCGTTCGCGCGGCGAGCTTCCCCTCCTCCTCGTCGGCCACCGGTCGGCGGAGGAATCGGTGGCCAAGCTCGCCACCCGCGTCGACCCCGCCCGCTACAACCCTGCGTGGATC
>JBJKRZ010000340.1:0-10758 GCA_046704365.1 Acidimicrobiales bacterium
CACCGAGGCCGGGGGTGCCACCGAGGCCGGGGATGCCACCGAGGCCGGGGATGCCACCCAGGCCGGGGATGCCACCCAGGCCGGCGAGGGCGCCGAGGACGGCCACCAGGGCAAAGGTCCCCAGCAGCGCGGCGCAGGCGGTGCCGATGAAAGCGGCCCGGAGAGCGACCACAGGCGACCTCGGAGGCGAAGGCGGGCGCACCGGAGGTACCCGGGCGCGCCGAGATCGGCAGGAGATGAGCGCGTGCCTGGATGCTCAGAGACCCGGTGCTCGTCGTGAGGACCAACGACCGGGACGACCAGTGGACCACCGACGGGCCCGGGTGGTCAAGGGGGTCAGGGGCAGCGCCACCGTGGCGTCACGGGTGGGGGAGGGGCGTCCTTCTTTAGTGGCGGGAGATTGCTTGCATTACTGCCTCGGCACTGCTGTCCCGGCCGGGCCCGATACTCAGGCGGCTCGCAGGTGCTCGTCGAAGAAGGCGATGATGCGCGTCCAGGCGTCGTCGGCGGCGTCCGGGTCGTAGTCGAGGGGGAGCAGCTTCCCGCTGAGCTTGGCGAGCAGACCGGGATGCGGGTTCATGAAACCGTGGGTGGCGTCGGGGTACTCCTTCACGTCGTGGGGTACCTCGAGCGCCTCCAGGGCGCCGCGCAAGCGCGAGGCGTGCCCGCGCAGGTAGCGGTCGCGACCCCCGTAGCTGGCCACCACCGGGCAGATTCCGGCCAGGGCCTTTTCGGCGTCGGAGGGCACGTCGCCGTAGTTCGGCGCCGCAGCGCCGTAACCGCCGCGGGGAGCGCAGGCCAGTGCCAGACCACCTCCCATGCAGAAGCCCACCACGCCGACCACCCCCGTGCCGGCCTCGTGGCGCGCCAGCCACGACCGGGCGTCCTCGAGGTCGTCGAAGACGCGCCCGCTCCGCCGTGCCATGGCCACCATCGTCGCCGCCACGCACCGCAGGGTGAGCCCCCACGAGTAGAGGTCCGGGGCGAGCGCGAGATATCCGGCAGCCGCCAGCCGATCGGCATGGGCGCGCATCTCGTCGGTGAGCCCGAAGGCTTCGTGGATGACGAGCACCGCCGGCGCTCGGCCGCCTGCCGCCGGTCGGGCCAGGTAGCCGGGGAGCGGGCCCCGCCCTGTCGGCACTGTCACGTCCATCCGCCGATCATTGCACTGAGCCCAACAACTCCGTTCGGCGGTCGTCGAGCGCTCTTTGTGAGGTGTTGTTGTGAAGAATCTCACGGAGCGTGCCGATAGGTCCGGTGGGGAGGTGGGCGAGAAAGGTGCGCAAGTGGGGGCGTCGGTCCGCAGCAGGACAGCGGTGAGTGCTGACATGAAGGCCTCGGCACGCGGCGACAGGGGCCGGCCGATGGATCTCGGGCCCGGTCGGGGACCTGGCGTGCGCCTGCCCGTGGGCAGGCGTCTCGCCCAGGCGGCTCGCACTCTGCTCGGAGAGGCGCTTGCCAGTGACGACGCCGAAGCGGGAGGTCTGCACGCCGACGACGTGCTGGCCGACCCGGAGATGGCCACGGCGCTCCTCGGCGACCCGGCGGCCTGGCCGGCTGCCCGTATGGCCGTGGTGCAGCGCTACGGGCGGGTGGGCGCCCTGCTCGTGATGGGCTACGAGGGGCGCTTTCGCAGCCGCCACGGCTCCACCGGCGACGGCAACCCTCGGGAGCTCGAGCTGCTTGTGGACGGCTTCGCCGCCATGGACGTGCACGAAGTCCACGAGGTGCTCTCCCTTCTCGACGGCCTCGACGAAGGTGACAGGCGTTCGGGTCGCCAAGCGTCGGCGTCAGGGGCCGGGACACAAGCGGCGGGATGGCTCGAGGCGGAGCAGAGCGACTCGGTTGCTGCCCGGCGCTGGCTGGAGGCCACCTACGCCATCGCCGCCCGCGACGGCACAGAAGCAGACCACCGTGCCTACATGCGGGCGCTCGACCGGGTGATGCGACTGGCCGCTCGTCGGCTCGCCTCCTGACGTCCCCGGGCAGCGCCGCTGCGGGCGGCGCCGCGATCGCCGCCTACGATGCACCTGGAGGTTGCCGATGCCCGACGTCGTGGCGCCTGAGCTCGACGCTTATACCGAAGCCCACACCACACCACCACCGCCCTATCTGTCAGCCGTGGCCGAGCGCACCAGGGAGACGCTGCCGGCGCCCGGGATGATGGTGGGCACGGTGGAGGGCAGGCTCCTCGAGATGCTCGTGTTCGCCACGGGAGCCAAGCGCGTGCTCGAGATCGGGACGTTCAGCGGCTTCTCGGCTCTGGCCATGGCCGCCGCGCTGCCCGACGACGGGCGGATTGTGACCTGTGAGCTCGATCCGGTCCATGCCGAAGCAGCCCGAGCCAACGTCGCGCAGTGCCCCCATGTCGGGCGCATCGAGGTGATCGAGGGGCCCGCCCTCGAGACGATCCGACGTCTCGAGGGCCCCTTAGACCTGGTGTTCATCGACGCAGACAAGGCGAACTATCTCGCCTACTACGAAGCGGCGCTGGACAAGCTGGCTGACAGAGGGTTGATCGTGGCCGACAACACGCTCTGGAGCGGCCGGGTGGTGGACCCCTCGGATGTCTCGGAGGACACGGAGGGGTTGCGAGTCTTCAACGACGCCGTGGTGGCCGACCGGCGGGTGGTGTGCGTGCAGTTGCCCGTACGCGACGGTGTCACCCTCGTGCGTCTCGCCCCCACGGGCAGCGCCGGGACGCGCTGAAGCTCGCCGGGCACGGGCATGCTCGACTACCACCTGCACCTTTGGCCGCACGGCGAGCACGCTGTCGGCCCCACGCTCGAGCAGTTGTCGCAGTACTGCGACAAGGCGATGGCCGCCGGCGTGAGCGAGATCGCCATCACCGAGCACCTGTTCCGTTTCGTCCAGGCCGACCGGCTCCTGGGCGGCTTCTGGACGGGCCAGCCCGACAGGGCCCTCGAGCAGTCGATGGCGCGCTACTGGCGTTCGCATGCCCATGCCGACCTCGATGCCTATGTCGAGTGTGGGTTGGCAGCCAAGGCGGCGGGACTGCCGGTGGTGATGGGGCTGGAAGTCGACTACTACCGCGACCGCATGGACGACGTGGCCAGCCTCCTCGAGGGCTATCCCTTCGACGTCCTCCTGGGATCGGTGCACTGGCTGGGGGTGTGGCGCTTCGACGACCTCGACGACACCGTCTCCATGGAGCAGTGGTCGCACACGAGCGTGGAGGCGGCGTGGTCCGAGTACACCCGGGCCATCGAGGAGCTGGCCCAGAGCGGCACGTGCGACGTGCTCGCCCATCCCGACCTCGTGAAGGTCACCGGAAGGCGCCCTTCGGCGCCCGAGGAATTCTGGGACCGCCTGGCCGAGGCTGCCGCTTCCTCGGGCATGGCCGCCGAGGTGTCCTCGGCAGGCTGGCGCAAGCCGGTGGGCTGCGCCTATCCCGATCCCGGGCTCCTCGAGCGTTTTGCCGCCCGAGGGGTGCCCTTCACCACGGCCTCCGACGCTCATCGGCTGGGCCAGGTTGCCGACCGGGTGGACGACCTCGCCTCCATGCTCCAGGCGGCGGGCGTGGAGGAGCTGCAGGCTTACCGGGCCCGCGCCCCGCACCGGGTGCCCCTGCAGGCGGCGGTGCCCGGGCCATGAGCACCCCGGTGGCGCTCGTCGCCTCCCACACCCTTCTCGTTCCCGACGAGGTCGACCACCTCCAGCGCCTCATGGTCTCGTGGGGGGTGCTGGCCGACCTGTCGTTCTCCGACCTCCTCCTGCTGGCGTCGGCCGACCGGGCCGGGTCCGAGCAGCTCGTGGTGCTCGGCCAGACACGTCCCACGACGGGGGCGACGTTGCTGCGTCTCGATCTGGTGGGGGCCCTCGAGCCGGCCGCCGACTGGCCCTGGGCCGTGCAGGCTCTCCAAGGCGGGCAGATCGTCACCGGCGTCGCCGCCGCCCCCGTTCCCTCGCGCCTGCGCCACACCACCGTCGAGCTGGCATCGGTGCCCGACACCGGCGAAGTGCCGGCAGTTCCCGAGACGGCGCGCATCGAATGCGTTCCCGTGCGCTACGACGACGGGCCCATCGCCGTGATGGTCCGAGTGGGGGCCCTGGAGGGCCGGCGGCGGACGGGGAAGCTCGAGCGCGTCTACCGTGACCTCTACCAACGCCTGGCCGCCATGATGGTGACCGGCGACTACCCCTTTGCCGGGGAGGAGTTCACCACGGAGGACGCTCCCCGGGTGGGCGACGGGCTCCTCGTGGCCGACGACGAAGGGCGCTTCGTGTACGCCTCGCCCAACGCCATGAGCGCCCTGCACCGCATGGGTGTCTCCGAAGCAGTGGAGGGCGCTACGGTCGACGAGCTGGGCGTGGAGTCGGCTGCCGTGAAGCGCGCCCTCGACACCGGTGCGCCCGTCATCGAAGAGGTGGAGCGACGGCCCGACGTGATCGTGCTCTTCCACTGTACGCCGCTCCTGGCCGAGGGGACGGTGACAGGGGTCATGGTGCTGATGCGGGACGTGACGGACTTGCGCCGCCTGGACCGTCTGCTGCTGTCCAAAGACGCAGCCATTCGAGAGGTGCACCACCGCGTCAAGAACAACTTGCAGACGATCTCGTCGCTTCTCAGCCTGCAGGCCAGGCGACTCGATCCCGGCAAGGGACGGGAGGCGCTTCGCGAGGCCGAGCGCCGCGTGCGATCGATCGCCGTGGTGCACGAGATCCTGTCCCGGGAGCCGGGCGACGAGGTGCCCTTCGACGAGATCGTGGCGTCCCTCGTGCGCATGGCCGAGGACTCGGTGGTCTCCACCAGACCGGTGGAGATCAAGGTGGCCGGTGATCTGGGAGAGGTGCCGGCCGACGTGGCGACGCCGCTGGCGGTGGTGCTGGCCGAGCTGCTCCAGAACGCCGTCGAGCACGCTTTCGGCGAGCGCGGGACGGACGGGCACGAGGACCACCCCTCGGCCACCGTCTCCATGCGGCCCCTGGGACATGTATCGGTGCTTCTCGCCAACGACGGCTACGGCCTCACCATCGAAGTCCGCGACGACGGACGGGGTCTGCCTGCCGCCTTCGACATCGAGGCCACCACGAGCCTCGGTTTGTCCATCGTGCGCGACCTCGTCACCAGCCAGCTCGGCGGGATGATCGCCATGCGCAGCGATGGAGGCACCGTGGTGGACATCGACGTGCCGCTGCGGGTGTCCGACGGTCGCCCGCCGGAACCGACCTGAACCCCCGCAGCGGGGCGACGAGGCTCAGGGGCCGGCCGAGAAGCGGTAGCCGATGCCCCGAACCGTGTGCAGCCAGCGCGGATTGGCGGCGTCGGGCTCGAGCTTGAGGCGCAAGCGGCGCACGTGCTCGGTCACGGTGGCAGGGTCCTGCCATTCCTGGGTCGAACCCCACACGTGCTCGAGGAGCTCCTCACGGCTGAACACCTGATCGGGCGAGGACGCCAGAAATGCGAGCAAGTCGAACTCCTTGGGTGTGAGCTCGACCACCTTGCCGGCCACCTCCACGCGGTGCGCCGAGCGGTCGACCACGAGCCCCTCGTGCTCGATCCGGCTGGCGCCCGGTGACTGCTGGCCCCGGCGCAGCACGGCCCGGATGCGCGCCTCGAGCTCGGGCAGCGAGCAGGGCTTGACCACGTAGTCGTCGGCGCCCAGATCGAGCACGCGCACCCTCTCGGCCTCCTCGGAGCGCCCGGTGAGGACGATGACCGGCAGGGCGCTGTCGCGGCGCAGCCGGGCCAGGACCTCCTCGCCGTCGAGGCCGGGCAGGCCCAGGTCGAGCACCACCAGGTCGTAGCGGCCCATGCTGGCCTCGCGCAGGGTCCCCGGCCCGTCGGCCGCTTCACCCACCTGGTAGCCGACGCGCTGGAGGAACAGCCTCGTGGCCGTCCGGCTGGCGGCATCGTCCTCCGCCACCAGCACGGCGTGGTCCTCCTCGGACATCGTCACCATCCCCACCCTCCTCGGGTCCACCGCCGGGCCGTCCCGGCCCGAGTTATACCCCGCATTGTGGCCGACCGGTGGCCTCAGTGGGTGACCCTCGACCGTAGAGGGTCCAAGGCGGGGGGTGCGGGGCGCCCCTGGCGCAGCTCGTCGACGTACTCAACGGGTGGCGGCCTCCTGCCGGGCCAGCTGGTCGTCCACCAGCTGGAGCAGCGAGCCTACGTCGACGGGCTTGGTCAGGTACCCGTCCACGCCCAGGTCCAGCATGCGGCGGATGCGCTCGGGCGTGGCGTCGGCGCTCACCACCACCACCTTGGCGTCGCTCAACTCCGGCATGGCCCTGACCCGGGACAGCAGCTCGTCGCCGGGCAGGTCGGGCAGGTGCAGGTCCAGCAGCAACAGCTGCGGACGGTGCTGGCGGGCGATCTCCAGCCCCAGGCGGCCGTCGCCGGCGGTGAGGAGCCGGACCCGGGGGCGGCGCGCCAGGACCAGGGAGACCAGCGAGGCGTTGGAGGGGTCGTCCTCCACGTAGAGGACCACCAGGCTGGGGGGCAGCTCGCCCCTCGAAGGGGGCCCGGCGGAGCGCTCGCCGCCCACAGGGGCGCGACGGCGGGTCGCCCGGCGGTGTGCCTCGTCGCCCGCTCGAGCTGCTGGGGCGCGGGAGCCGAGGGCGTCGGCCTCCTCGGCGCCCTGGAGCTCCACCCAGAACGTCGAGCCGTGTCCGACGGCGGAGTCCACCCCGATGGCGCCGCCCATGAGCTCCACAAGCTGCTTGGACAAGGCGAGTCCCACGCCGGTGCCCTCCACCGCCGAGCGCTCGGCGCCCAGACGCGAGAAGGGGACGAAGAGCTGGTCCTGGTGCTCCCGGGCGATGCCTGGACCCGTGTCGTGCACCGAGAAGCGCACGCCGCCGGCGGCGCCCGGCGAGGTCCTGAAGGCGACGGTGCCACCCGGTTCGTTGTACTTGACGGCGTTCGATCCCAGGTTGAGCAGCACCTGGAGCAGTCGCTGGCGGTCGGCGCGCACGTGGCGGTCCCACTCGCCGCCGGGCTCCACCATCATGTGCACCGCCGCCCCTTCGGCCACGGGGACGAGCAGGGCTGTCACCTCCTCGAGCATGTCTCCCACCAGCACCGCCTGCGAGGTGACCGTGAGCTGCCCGGCTTCGATGCGGGCGATGTCGAGCACCTCGTTGATGAGCGACAGCAGGTGTCGACCGGCGCGCTCGATCTGGTCGACGCTCGAGGCCTGCTCGTCGGGCAGCCCGTCCAGCTCCAGCAGCTGGGCGAAGCCCAAGATGGCGTTGAGCGGCGTCCGCAGCTCGTGGCTCATGCGCGAAAGGAATTGGCTCTTGTGCTCGCTGGCCCGTTGGGCTGCCACCGTGGCCCGGCGCAACGACTGCTCGAGCCGGATGCGGTCGGTGACGTCACGCGAGACGGTGACCGTTCCGGTGATGCTCCCGTCCTCGCCGGAGATGGGTCGGGCGCGCGTCTCGAAGGTCCGGTAGCCGTCCTCCCCCGAGGCGCGCGCCGTGGTCATGACCGGGGGCAGGTCGCGCTCGCCGGCCAGGCAGCGTGCCAGCAGGTCCTCCAGCGTGGCCCGTTCCGGGCGGCTCAGGTGGGCCAGGCGGTAGGACTCGTCGGCCAGGATCCCTGCGGTGGCCGGTGGAGGGTTGCCGGCACCGATCACCTCGGCTGGCGAGGAGCTGGCCGCTACCACCCGCCCGCCGGTGTCGCGCACCACGATGGTGTCGGGCGAGGCGCGGAAGATCGACTCCAGCATGAAGCGGCGCTCCTCGGCGGCGCGCTGGGCGACGTGGCGCTCGGAGACGTCCACGAGGTAGGCGCTCACCGTGCGCGGGACGCCTCGTTCATCGGCGTCCACCGCGTATGCGGCCTCCACCTCGCGCCAGCGCCCCGAGCCTGGCTCGCTGGTGCAGCGAAGCATGAGGGAGAAGCGGTCGTCACCCTGCCCGCGTCCGGCGGCGACAGCACGGCGCAGGACGCGCTCGTCGTCGCTGTGGAAGCGCTCAGCGACGGCCTCGGGGCGCGCCAGGACCTCGTCGGGGCTCAGCCCGAGCAGGCGTTCCACGTTGGGACTGGCGTAGGAGAACCGGCGCTGGGCCACGTCGTAGCGCAGCGACACCACGGGGCTGGCCGTGAGGATGTCGGTGAGCTCCCGGCGGGCCCTGTCCCGCTCGGCGGCATGGAGCCGGACCTGATCGGCGGCCTCCTCCAGCCGGGCGGCCAGCCGCCCGATCTCGTCGCGTCCCACCGGATCGGTCCCGGTGGCGGCGGCGTCGATGCGCTCGGTGTCGCTCTCGAGGCGCTGCAGGCGCCGGACCACGCCGGTGGTGAAGAAGTGCCACAGGACCAGACCCCCTGACAGCGCCACGGCCATGGCCACGAAGTCGCCCAGGCGCAGGGCGCCGGAGCTGAGCAACGCCGACGCCAGCAGGGCGGCGGCCAGGACCACGGTGGGTGCCAGGGTCACGGCCAGGGCCTTGGAGCGCAGGGAGCGGTCGATCCAGCCGATGCGCGGCCGGCGCCTGCGTTCGACCTCGGTCACTGGCGTCCACCCCTCGCCGGCCCGTGCGCCTCGATCGGTCGAGGATACGACGCCTCTGTGGGGCCGGGGCGCGAAACGGCCCCGGGCACAGCCGGGGCCGGGTGCGAGAACCGGCGTGGGGGACGCCGGCGCTTCGCCCATTCAGTTCACGATGCTCGGCGCCTGGCGGCGAGCCAAGCCTTGCGCAGCTTGCGACGCTCCTCCTCGGAGGTGCCCCGCCACACGCCCCACTCCTGGTTGGTGGCCAGGGCGAACTCGAGGCACGGCTCGGTGACCTCGCAGGTGCGGCACACGCGCTTGGCCGCCTCGATCTGGTCGACGGCCGGACCGGTGGTGCCCACGGGGAAGAAGAGATCGGGCTCGGTGTGCCGGCAGGCCGCCACCCTCCGCCAGTCGTCGGCGTCCCACTCCACCGAGCGGTTCCAAATCAGTGCCACGATGCCTCCTCCGGTACCGTGCCTTGGCACGCCGAGGCGTGCCGTCCTCCTCCCAGGGGCTTGTGACCCAGTTCACATGGCTGGCCACGGACGTTGGCCGCTACAACGAGAACGGGGTCCAGTTCGTGAACGTACTCCCAAGCGCTCACGTTTGCAAGCACGGATCGAGTCGAAAACCAATCAAAAAGACCAGAAGTACAAGGAGGTGGCGCGATTGATGGCGGATCCGCAGTGGCCATTGCGGCGCCCCGGTGCCCCCGCCCTCGTGCTGGCCCACCGAGGAGCACCCGGTCCGTGGCGCGAGAACACCCTGGAGGCCTTCGCCGCCGCCCTGGCGGCAGGGGCGGACGGCGTCGAGCTCGATGTGCGGCTCAGCGCCGACGGCGTGGCCCTTGTCCACCACGACCCGGAGATCCCCGGCGCTGGTGCAGTGCACCTGCTCACCTCGGCCCAGGTGCCCGCCTGGGTCCCCACCCTCGAGCAGGCGCTGGTGTGCTGTGCCGGGGCGGTCGTGGACGTGGAGATGAAGAACTCGCCCCTGGAGCCCGGCTACGACCCCGGCCAGCGACTGGCCGCTTGCGTGGCCGAGGTGGTGGGCCGGGCGGCGTCGGGCGTCCCCACGGGGGGCGGGGGACCGGCGGCGGTGCTCGTGAGCTCCTTCTGGCCCGAGAGCCTGAGCGCACTGCGGGCGGCGGCGGGGGAGCTGGCCACCGGGCTCCTCCTGGCACCGGCGCTCGGCGTGGACAGCGCCGTGGCACAGGCCGAGGCGTGCGGGGCGTCCACGGTGCTCCCCTTCGGCGCCCAGGTCACCGAAACGCTGGTCGCCCAGGCCCATGGACGGGGGCTGGCGGTGGTGCCGTGGGCCGTCGATGAGCAGGGCGGCCTCGAAGCCATGTCCGCTGTCGGGGTGGACGGGGTGGTCACCGACCACGTGCGCCGGGCCCTGGCCGCCTTCGGCCGCCGGTGAGCCCGGAGGACCGATTGGTCCGCTCCGGGGTTCCTCGGGGACAATCGAAGCCATGAACGTCGTCGTCTGTGTGAAGCAGATCCCGGACCCGGCCGCCCCTGGGGCGCTGGACCCGGAAACGAAGACCCTGGTCCGGGAAGGAAAGCTGATCCTGGACGACTCCGACGCCTACGGCGTGGAGATGGGCCTGCAGCTGGCCGAGCAGGCCGGCGGGGGCGAGGTGACCCTCGTGTCCATGGCCCCCAACAACGAGACGTCGGGCCTGCGCACGGCGCTCGCCATGGGGGCGGCCAAGGCCATCTTGGTGAGCGACGACGCCCTCAAAGGCTCCGACGCCCTGGTGACGGCCAAGGTGCTGGCCAAGGCTGTCGAGCGGGCCCAGCCCGATCTCGTGATCGCCGCCACCGAGTCCACCGACGGCTACACGGGCACCACCCCGGTGCAGATGGCCGAGCTGCTGGGCATGCCCTCGGTCACTTTCGCCAAGAAGGTGTCGGTGTCCGACGGCACCGTCCGGGTGGAGCGACAGACCGAGGCGGGCTACGACGAGGTGGAGTGTTCGCTGCCGGCGGTGGTGACGGTCACGGCGGGCGTGGTCGAGCCGCGGTACCCCTCGTTCAAGGGGATCATGGCGGCCAAGTCCAAGCCCGTCGACCAGGTGACGGTGGCCGACCTCGGCATCGACGCCTCCGCCGTCGGGGCCGCCGGCTCGCGCCAAGAGGTGACCGACGTCACCGCCGCCGACGAGCGCAAGGCGGGCGAGTTCGTCACCGACGAGGGCGACGGCCACGAGCACGTGGTCCGCTTCCTCGAGCAGCTCAAGCTGATCTGACACCCGTCGCCGGCCGGCGCGCCTGGCGCGCTGCGTGCC
>JBJKRZ010000341.1:0-4238 GCA_046704365.1 Acidimicrobiales bacterium
AGGCACAGCTGCACCAAGCGTCCCGACACGGTCAGCTCGTCCACGGCCAGCGCGCCGTGCCCGGCCGAAGGGCGCGCCCTGCCCAGGGCGCCCAGGGCGTCGCCCACGGCGCCGGCGGCGGCGTCGAGGTGCCCTTCCGACAGCGGGCCGTGCACGGCCTCACCCACCGGCAGCTGCGGGAAGTACAGGTGCAGGACGAGCACCGACACGTTGGGCACCTGGTTGGGGAACAGGCGGTGGGCGTCGCCCAGCGCCAGCAGCGCCGCCCCCAGCTCCCCGGCACCGTCGCCGTAGCAGTGGGTGTCGAGGGCACGGGCCAGCCAGCCGGTGTCGAGGCCGGCGTTGGCTTCGAGGCACCACGAGAAGCACGCCGCCGCTGCCAGGCCCGGGTCCGACACGGGCAGGTGCTGGAGGTGGCCGAAGTCGCCCCAGTCGGTGACGAGCAACCCCTCGGCCATCCCGTCCCTCGCCGCCTGCGCCGCCGCCCGGCAGTTGTCGAGGGCGTTGGTGGCCCGCCCCACGAGCGAGAGCCAGCTGGAGGTGCCCGGACACACCCAGCGCCGGACCCCGGCGTCGGACAGCGCCGCCAGGCGCTCGGGGAAGGGGTGGTCCGCCTCGTAGCCCCACTCGCAGACGACGACGTCGTGGCGGGCCAGGGCTCCGAGAAGCTCGGGGTGCAGTGCCGGCATGTCGCCCCATACCAGGAGCTGCCGGCCCGCCGTCTCGGGGAGCCGGCGCAAGGCGGTGAGCCACTGGCCCCACTCGGCAAAGCGGGAGGCAGGCAGGTCCCAGGGCTCGTCCAGCCCCACGTGCAGCAGCTCCCCGGGCACGGCTTCTCCCAGGACGCCCAGGAGCTCGCGGGCCAGCTCGAGGGCCTGGGGGTTGGCGGGGTCCATGGTGGAGGCGGGCATGGGGAGCCCCATGGGTCCAGCCACCACCCCCCGGGCGATGCCCAGCGACGCATAGCGGTCGTGCACCAGCCAGCGCTCCATGTGCCCCAGCGTGTTCTGATTCGCCACCAGCTCCACGTGACGGCGGGCGCAGTGGGCGTGCAGCTGCTCCATGTCGGCGGCCGTCAGGGGGTCCGCTCCCTCGCACACCTCCTGTCGTCCCGGATAGGCGAAGGTGTGCTCGGTGTAGAGCTGGAGCTGATTGAGCTTCCAGGAGGCCATGCGGTCGACGAGGGCGAACAGCGTCTCGAGCGTGGGCACCTTGGTGCGCGACACGTCGAGCATGACGCCGCGCACCGGGAGGTCGGGCCAGTCCTCGATGTCCCCCACGGGAAGCCGTCCGTCGTCGGCGGCGCCTTGCAGCTGCGACAGCGTGGTCAGGCCGTAGAAGCGCCCGGCTTCGTCGGCGGCCGACAAAGTCACGGCGCCGTCGTCGTCGATGCGGAGTCGATATCCCTGGGCGGGCAGCGAACGGTCGGATCGGTCGGCGACCTCCCCTCGCGCTACCACGCGCCGGCGCGTCTCGAGGCGCACCCGCCGCGGTGGCGGCAAAAGGACGATGGCGTCGCCGCGCGGCTCGGGCACCGGCGAAGCGTCAGCGCCTGGGCATCTTGATGGCGCGGTCGGCGATGATGTTCTTCTGCACCTCGGTCGTGCCCGCTCCGATCGAGGTGAAGCGCTGCCACACGTAGTTGTGGGCCCAGTGGCCCTTGTCCACGGCGTCTGGCCCGCCCTTGGCCAGCATGCCCAGGGGGCCCATCATGTCCACGCCGAGCTCGGCGATCGTCTGCGACAGGGAGCTCCACTGCAGCTTGGCCAGTGGCACCTCGGGCCAGTTGGGCTGGCCCTTCAGGATCTTCGACAGCGCCCGGGCGTTGAGGAGCCGGGTGAGCTCGAGCTGGGTCCACACCCGGGCCACCCGCTCACGGAGGCCGGGGTCCTCGATCGCTTCGGGGTTGGTGCGCCGAGCGGTGTCGATCAGGTTGTCGAGCTCGATGCGCATGGAGATTGAGAGACCCGCCGTGCCCACTCGCTCGTGCCCCAGGGTGCCCATGGCCACCTGCCAACCCTGGCCCTCCTCCCCGAGAAGGTACGAAGCCGGGACCCGCGCCTCGTCGAAGGTCACCTCGCAGAACAGCTCGCCACCGGTGATGTCGCGGATGATCTGCACCTCGATCCCGGGCAGGGTCATGTCCACGACCAGGGCGCTGATGCCGTCGTGCTTGGCGCCTCGCTCGAAGGCGGTGGGGTCGGTTCGCACCAGGAACAGGCCCCAGCGGGCCAGATGGGCGGTGGAGATCCAGATCTTGCGTCCGTTGAGCACGTACTCGTCGCCGTCGCGCTCGGCCATGGTGCGCAGGTTGGCCAGGTCGGATCCGGCCTCGGGCTCGGTGAAGCCCTGGCACCAGTGCTCGCTGGCGTCGAGGATGCCCGGCAGCCAGCGCTGCTGCTGTTCCTCGGTGCCCCAGCGGAGAATCATGGGGCCGATCTGCCAGATGCCGTTGGTGTTGTAGATGCCCGGCGCCTTGGCCTTGGCCATCTCCTCGGCGTAGATGAAGTTCTGCGACACGGTGGCCTCCCGGCCGCCCCACGAAACGGGCCAGTTGATGGCCGCCCACCGCCCCTCGTGCATCTGGCGCTGCCAGGCTTGGCGACGCAGCATGGTGCGCCGGTCAGGGTCGGTCTCGTCGCCTATCTCGCCGGCGGCATTGAACTCGGGCAGGTTGGCGTCCAACCACTGCCGGAGCTCCAGGCGGAAGGCCTCGTCCTCTTCGGTGAACGAGAAGTCCACGGTGCTCCTTCTGTCTTTCTGGCTGTCTTTCGGCTGTCTTTCGGGGAGATGATTCCCGCCACCGCTAGCGGCGCCGGTCGAGCACCTCGGGGTTCACGATGTGCCGTGGTGCCGCCCCGGCTAGAAGCCGGCACAGGTCGTCGGCGATGATCCCGGTGTGGTTGGCCTCGGTGTCGAAGGTGGCCCCGCCGATGTGGGGGGTGAGCACCACGTTGGGGAACATGGTGAGGGGATGTCCGGGGTCGAGGTACTCGCCCTCGAAATGGTCGATCCCGGCGGCCGCCACCTTGCCCGAGCGCAGGGCCGCCACCAGGGCGTCGGTGTCGTGGAGCTGGGCCCGGGCCGTGTTGACGAAGACCACGCCGTCCTTCATGGCGCCGAACTGCTCGACGCCGATCATCCCCTTGGTCTCGTCGGTCACCGGCGCGTGCAGCGACACCACCTCGGCGCGCTCGAGGAGCTGCTCGAGCGAGCAGGTGGCGTCAGGGGCGTAGGGGTCGTAGGCGATCACCTGCATGCCCAGCCCCTCGAGGCGCCAGCGCAGGGCCCGGCCCACAGCTCCCAGCCCCACCAGCCCCGCCGTGCGCCCCGCCAGCTGCCAGGCCCGGAAGCGCTGGTAGGGGATCGTCCCTTTCCTGTAGATCTCCCCGGCGCGCACGTCCTGGTCGGCGGCCAAAAGGCCCCGCGTGGCGGCCAACAGGAGGGCCACGGCCAGCTCGGCCACGGCGTCGGCGTTGCGGCCCGGGGCCCGCAGGACGGGGACGCCCGCCGCCGTGGCAGCGGCCACGTCCACGTTGTTGGGTTCGCCCCGGCAGCTGGCCACTGCCAGCAGGGGGTGGTCGAAGACCGGGCCGGCGCACTGGTCGGCCTCCACCACGACGAGGGAGGCTTCCTCGGCCGCCACCCGCTCGGCCAGCTGCTCGGCGTTGTAGATGCGCATGGGGTCGTGGTCGATCCAGGGGTCGATCACCAGCTCGGCCAGCTGGTGCAGGGTGTCCAGCCCCGGCCCCCGGACCGGGGCGGTGACCAGGGCCCGTGGCTTCGCCTGGGGCACGTGAACCTCCTCGTGAGGTCGTTCATAATGTCCCAACAATGACGGACGTGTCAGGTTCGGTGACGGTCGGCATCGACATCGGGACCACCGCCACCAAGGCGGTGGCCGCCACGGGCGACGGTCGGGTGGTGGCGCGCTCCCGGGTTGCCCATAACCTGCTCACCCCCGAGCCCGACCACATCGAGCACGAGGCGGGCCGGGCCTGGCGCCAGGGGCCGCTCAAAGCCCTGGCCGAGCTGGCGGCCGTGGTGCGCGAGCCGGCGGGGGTGTGCGTGGCCTCCATGGTGCCCTCGCTCACCCCGGTCGATGCCCGGGGGCGCCCCGTCGGTCCCCGGCGGGTGTATGGCGTTGCCCCGGGCCGCGGCACGGAGGCCGTGGAAAGCCCCCCCCGTCGCGCCCACGTTGCGAAGGTCATGCCCGACGCCCTCGGCTTCTTAACCAG
>JBJKRZ010000342.1:0-3260 GCA_046704365.1 Acidimicrobiales bacterium
CTCGAGCTCCTGGCGGGTCATCTTGGACCGGCCCGGCACCTCCAGGGCGGCCGCTTTTTCGTAGAGCTCGGCCTTGGTGAGCTGTGCCAGGGAAGCGGTGCCTGACGCCCGACGCCCCTTGTCGCTACTGCCGGCAGGGGCCTTGTTCGCCGGCGCGTGACCCGGCCCCGGGCCCGACCGGCCCCGGGCGGCCTCCACGCTCGCCTGCAGGGCGGCCATGAGGTCGACCACCTTGGTGGGCTCGGCGCGATGGGTCTCGAGCACGACCTCCTCGCCCGTCCTCTTGTGCTCGACGAGCTCCTCGACCCGCTGGCGATAGGTGTCGCCGTAGCGCTCGGGATCCCAGGCGCCGGCCATGGACTCGATGAGCAACTCGGCCGTGTCGAGCTCCCGCTGGCTGAATGCCTCCTCCACGGGCAGACCGGGGACCTCTTTGAGCGGGTCGCGCACCTCGTCGGAGAAGAACATGGTCTGCAGCACGAGGCAGCGCGCTTCGGGACGCACCGTCACCAGGTACTGCTTTCCCCGCATGACCAAGGTGGCCACTGCCGACTTGTTGGACTCCTCCATGGCGCGCCGCAGCAGGGCGTAGGCCCGCTGGGCCTGCTCCCCCTTGGGTGCCAGGAAGTAGCTCTTGTTGTAGTAGACGGGATCGACGGCGTCGAGGTCCACGAAGTCGGTGATCTCGATGTTGCGGGTCCGCCCCGGCTCCAGGGCTTCGAGCTCGTCGGGGGTGACGATGACGTACTCGCCGCCTCCCAGGTCGTAGCCCTTCACGATGTCGTCGTAGGGCACTTCCTCACCGGTGCGCTCGTTGACCCGCTTGTTGCGGATGCGATCGGAGGTACCGGCCTGGAACTGGTTGAAGTGGATGGTCTTGTCCTCGGTGGCCGAGAACAGCTCCACCGGCACGCTGACCAGCCCGAAGCTGAGTGAGCCGTTCCAGATGGAGCGAGCCATGCGATGCCTCCGGTCTCCCGTGCGCGCCGTACCCTTTGACGGGTCGGCCCATCCAGGTTAATCGCTGGGAGGCCTTTTCCCAGGCCACGGCCCATCCGCCACGGTGTCACACCCCTTCGTCACACTGGGCCCGTGGCCGACGTCGCCTTCGACCCCGAGCTCGCCGAACGGTCCTTCGTGGCCGAGGTGGTGCGCGGCATGGCCACTCTGCGCCAGTGCGCCGCCCGGCCTGCGGGGCATACCGGAGATGATCTGACCCTCCCTCTCGGCTTGAGCGCTTGGATCGTGCGGGGGGCGATGGACCTCCCCGACGCCTACGACGCCCTGCTCGGCCTGCGCAGTGCGGTGGTGGAGGCTGCCGGGCTCGAGCGGGCCAGTGAGCCGGTCCCCATGCGCCTCGCCGACCCCCGGGCAGCCCTGCGCAACCTGGGTGCCTATCTGTACGAGCTGCTGGGCCGAGCGGCCCGTCACGCCGGCGTGTCGGAGATCGAGTTGTCCGAGCGCACCCTGGAGCTGTTGGGGAGCAGCTGAGGGTCAGGCGGCGTGGGCCGCCGTCCACGCCAACAGCTTGTCCAGCTCCCAGCTGTTGACCACCTTGTCCGTCGGTACGGCGGCAGCGACCGCCTGCTCGCAACCGAGGACCATCCACTCCAGCTGTCCCGGTGCATGGGCGTCGGTGTCGATACACACGTAGCAGCCCGCCGCCACCGCAGCGCGCAGCAGCTCCTCGGGTGGGTCACGGCGCTCGGGTCGCGAGTTGATCTCGACGGCCGTGCCCGTGCCGGCGCAAGCGGCGAACACCGTCTCGGCGTCGAACTGCGACTGGGGCCGTCCCCGGCCCACCAGGATCCGCCCCGTGCAGTGGCCCAGGATGTCGGTGTGGGGGCTCTCGACGGCCGCCACCATGCGCCGGGTCATCTCCGCGCCGTCCATGCGCAACTTGGAGTGCACGCTGGCCACCACCACGTCGAGGCGGGCGAGCAGGTCCTCCTCCTGGTCGAGCGACCCGTCCTCCAAGATGTCGACCTCGATGCCGCTCAGGATGCGAAAGGGCGCCATCTTCTCGTTGAGCACCTCCAGCACCTCGAGCTGGCGGCGCAGGCGCTCGGGGTCGAGCCCGTGGGCCACCGTGAGCCGAGGGCTGTGGTCGGTCAGGGCGAGGTAGGCATGTCCCAGCTGGCGCGCCGCCTCGGCCATCTCGGCGATGGGGCTGCCGCCGTCGGACCAGTCGGAATGGCTGTGGCAATCGCCTGTGAGCAGGGCCCGCAGAGCGGCCACCTCCGGTGCCGGCGCCGGTGGCCCCTCGGTCTCCAGGTGGGTGAGGTAGGCCGGCACCTGGCCTGCCAGCGCCTCGGTCACCACCCGTGCCGTGGTGTCGCCCACGCCGGAGATGTCGGTGAGCCGCCCCACGCCGGCCAGCTCTGCCAGGCGTCCCTCGCCCACCTCCGCCACGCCGGCAGCAGCGCGCCGGAAGGCCCGCACCTTGTAGGACGGCGCCCTGTCGCGCTCCAAGAGGAAGGCGATGCGCCGCAGGGCTTCGACGGGGTCCACCGCTCGAGAAAGTACCTGTCCTCCTGGGGGCGCCCGGACGCATGGGAGCATCGCGGGCGTGCCCGCCAAGGTCCCGCCCGTGGCCCTCGAGGTGGACGGGCACACCCTGAGCGTCTCCAACCCCACCAAGGTGTTCTTCTCAACCCGGGGCGAAACCAAGCTCGACCTGGTCCGCTACTACCTGGCCGTCGGCCCGGGGGCCTTGCGAGGGGTCTACCAGAGGCCCACTGTGTTGAAGCGCTACCCCAACGGGGCCGAGGGCGAGTTCTTCTACCAGAAGCGCGTACCGCCCCATCGCCCGCCCTGGCTGGAGACGGTGACCGTCTCGTTCCCCTCGGGGCGCCACGCCGAGGAACTGTGCCCGGTCGACGTGGCCCACATCGTGTGGGCGGTGAACCTCGGCTGTCTGGACCTGAACCCGTGGCCCGTACGGCGCTCGGACGTGGAGCACCCCGACGAGCTGCGCGTGGACCTCGACCCCCAGCCCGAGGTGCCGTTCGAGCACGTGCGCCGGGTCGCCATGGCCGTGGGCGAACTTCTCGGCGAGCACGGCTTGACGGGATTCCCCAAGACCTCGGGGTCGCGCGGCATGCATGTCAACGTGCCCATCGCGCCGAACTGGAGCTTCCTGCAGGTGCGCCGCAGCGCGCTGGCTCTGGCACGCGAGCTCGAGCGGCGCATGCCCCAGGTGGCCACGGCGGCGTGGTGGAAGGAGCAACGGGGCCGGCGCGTCTTCGTCGACTACAACC
>JBJKRZ010000343.1:0-3126 GCA_046704365.1 Acidimicrobiales bacterium
GCGTGGTGGCCCACGATGCCAAGGAGCTCATGCGCACGCTGCTGCCCCTCGGCGTGGACATGGTGTCGCTGGCCATGGACACGGCGGTGGCCGCCTACCTGCTCGACCCCTCCTCCGGCAGCTACCGCCTGGAGGAGCTGGCCGGTGCCCGTCTCGGGGTGGCGCTCGACGGCGTCGACGGCGACGGCGCCAGGCCGTCCACGGCGGGCCAGCTCGCCCTGGACAGCGCCGGCGAGGACCTGCCCGCCGCCCAGGCCAGGCGGGCGGTGGTCCTGGGCGGCCTGCTGGCGGTCCTGCGGCGGGCGCTGGAGGGAGCCGGGCTCGACCGCCTGCACGACGAGGTGGAGCGCCCCCTCGTGCGGGTGCTGGCCCGCATGGAGGTGACCGGCATCGCCGTGGACGCCGATGTGCTTCGGCGCGTGTCCAAGGAGCTGGCCGCCCAGTGCCGGACCCTCGAGGCCCGGATCTGGGAGCTGGCCGGCGAGCAGTTCAACGTGAACTCCACGCCCCAGTTGCGCGCCGTGCTGTACGAGAAGCTCGGCCTGTCGCCGGGGCGCAGGACCAAAACGGGCTACTCGACCGACGCCGCCACCTTGGAGCGCCTGCGCCAGCAGCATCCCGTGGTGGAGGCCCTCCTGCAGTACCGGGAGGTGGAGAAGCTGCGCTCCACCTACGGCGAGAGCCTGCTCGCCGAAGTGGGCGCCGACGGTCGCATCCACGCCACGTTCCACCAGACCGTGGCCCGCACCGGGCGGCTGTCCTCGGACCGCCCCAACCTGCACAACATCCCGGTGCGCAGCGAGGTCGGACGGCAACTGCGCGCCGCCTTCGTGCCCGCTGGGGGTTACCGGCTGCTCGTGGCCGACTACGACCAGATCGAGCTGCGCGTCATCGCCCACCTGTCCGGTGACCCCGGCCTGGTGGCCGCCTTCTCCGAGCACCGCGACGTCCACCGCACCACGGCGGCGCGGGTCTTCGGCGTCGCCCCCGAAGAGGTCACGCCCGCGCAGCGCAACCGGGCCAAGATGGTCTCCTACGGCCTGGCCTACGGCATGGAGGCCTACGGGCTGGCCCAGCGCCTGTCCATCGACACGGCCGAGGCGCAGGTCATCCTCGACGCCTACTTCAGCGCCTTCCCGGCGGTGCGTGCCTACATGGACGCCACGGTGGCCGAGGCCCGGGCCAAGGGGCACACGGTGACCCTCTTCGGCCGGCGCCGTCCGCTGCCCGATCTCAACTCGCCCAACCGCAACCTGCGCATGGCGGCCGAGCGCCAAGCCCGCAACGCCGGCATCCAGGGCCTGGCTGCCGATCTGTTCAAGGTGGCGCTCGTGCGCCTCGACGCCGCCTTGGCCCAACAGGGCCTCGGGGCACGACTGGTCCTCCAGGTCCACGACGAGGTGCTCGTAGAGGTCCCCCACGCCGAAGCCGAGACGGTGGGCACCTTGGTGCCCGACGTCATGACGGCGGTGGCCTCCGAGGTGGACCTGGCGGTACCCCTCGAGGTGTCGTCGTCGTGGGGGACGTCGTGGGCCGAGGCCAAGGGCTAGACTGACGGGACCGGCCGCTTCGGTGGCCGGGTCCCGCGCGTGAGTACTCCGGCGCCGGGAGTCCCGTACCCGAACCGAAGAGAGCATCCGACCTTCATGTCCGACCTCGCCGCCGGCAGCGCCGGCGCCCAAGACCGAGGGGCCGGCCCGGCAGCCGGGGCGGGCCCCGCCGGCACCGCCGTACTCCCCCCCGTCCCCCACGGCAGCTTCGACGAGCAGGGCAATTACGTGCCCCTGCCCATCGTGGAGGACGACCTCGACGGAGCCAGCCTGGAGGACGCCATCGCCTCCACCATCGTGGAGTTCGACGACGGGGACATCGTCGAGGGATCGGTCGTGAAGATCGACAAGGACGAGGTGCTGCTCGACATCGGCTTCAAGTCCGAAGGGGTCATCCCCGTCCGCGAGCTCTCCATTCGCAACGACGTGGACCCCAACGAGATCGTGCACCTCGGGGACCACATCGAAGCGCTCGTCCTCCAGAAGGAGGACAAAGAAGGGCGCCTGGTGCTGTCCAAGAAGCGGGCCCAGTACGAGCGGGCCTGGGGAACCATCGAGAAGATCAAGGAGTCCGACGGCGTGGTGCGCGGCCCGGTGATCGAGGTGGTGAAGGGCGGGCTCATCGTCGACATCGGGCTCCGGGGCTTCCTGCCCGCCTCTCTCGTCGAGCTGCGTCGGGTACGCGAGCTGCAGCCCTACGTGGGCCGGGCCATCGAGGCCAAGATCATCGAGCTCGACCGCAACCGCAACAACGTGGTGCTCTCCCGGCGGGCCTGGCTGGAGGAGACCCAGAAGGAGCAGCGCGGCGACTTCCTGGCCAACCTGAAACCCGGCGAGCGGCGTCGTGGCGTGGTCTCCTCGGTGGTCAATTTCGGGGCCTTCGTCGACCTCGGGGGGATGGACGGGCTCATCCACGTCTCGGAGCTGTCGTGGAAGCACGTCGACCATCCTTCGTCGGTGGTGTCGGTGGGCGACGAGGTCGAGGTCGAGGTGCTCGACGTCGACCTGGACAAGGAGCGCATCAGCCTCTCGCTCAAGAACACCCAGACCGACCCCTGGCAGGAATTCGCCAACACCCACCAGGTGGGCGAGCTGGTGTTCGGCCGCATCACGAAGCTCGTGCCCTTCGGGGCCTTCGTGCAGGTGGGCGACGGCATCGAGGGCCTGGTGCACATCTCGGAGATGGCCGGCCACCACGTCGACCTGCCCGAGCAGGTGGTCACGCCCGGCGAGGAGCTGTGGGTGAAGATCATCGACATCGACCTGCAGCGCCGGCGCATCAGCCTCTCCATCAAGCAGGCGGCCGAGGGCGGCGAGGTGTCCGAGGAGTACCGCGCCGCCTTCGGAGACCACGCCTACGACGAGCAGGGCAACTACATCGGCTACGACTACCAGGCAGCGGAGTTCACCCCCGAGACCGAAGCCCAGGCGGCCTGGGCCGACTTCGCCAGCGAGGTGGGGACCCAGGTGCACCAGCCCGAGAGCGAGAGTGACGCCGGCGACGGCGCGACCGGGTCGGCAGCCGCAGCGGGTACGGCCGAGGCGCCGGCCGCGGAGGGAACGGCCGAGTCCTAGC
>JBJKRZ010000344.1:0-16196 GCA_046704365.1 Acidimicrobiales bacterium
GTGGCGGTTCCCGGGGTGGCGGTTCCCGGGGTGGCGGTTCCCGGGGTGGCGGTTCCCGGGGTGGCGGTTCCCGGGGTGGCGCCGTCCCCGGCCAAGGCGGCGGGAGTGGCGCCCAGCACCGCTGCACCGTCGCCGTCGGGGGTCGGATCCTCACCCACCACCACGTCGAGGACGACGACGGTGATGTTGTCGTTGCCGCCGTTGTCGTTGGCCAGGCGCACCAGGCGCTGCGCCGCCTGCCGGGGGTCGGGTGTCGACGCCAGCACCTTGGCGATGCGCGTCTCGGGCAACTCGTTGGTGAGCCCGTCGGAGCACAACAGGTAGCGGTCACCCGCTTCGGGCATCATCTGCCACAGGTCGATCTCGACCTCGGCCGACACACCGAGGGCCCTGGTGAGGATGTGCCGGTGGGGGTGGATGGCCGCCTCGGCCTCCGACAGCTCCCCCCGGTCGACGAGCTCTTCGGCCACGGAGTGGTCGTGGGAGAGCTGCGTCAGAGTGCCCTCATGGAAGCGGTAGGAACGGGAGTCGCCGACGTTGGCCATGACCAGGCGGTCCCCGCCGTCGGTGGACACCAGGGCGGCGGCGGTGAGGGTGGTGCCCATGCCCCGGACGTCGGGGTCCTCGTTGCCGCGCTCCCAGACGGCCACGTTGGCCCGGCGCACGGCGTCGGCCAGGCCGTCGGCGGAGGGATGCAGGCCGAACTCGCTCTGAAGGGCCTCGATGGCCGTCCGCGACGCCACCTCCCCCCCTGCGTGGCCGCCCATGCCGTCGGCCACGGCGAACAGCGTGGTGGTCTCGAGGGCAAAGTCCTCGTTCACGCTGCGCACACGGCCGACGTCGGTGGCCGAACCCGACCGCAGGACGGTCACGGCGTGTCCCCTCCCCCGGGGCTGCCAGCGGGGGTGGGAGCGGTCACCGGGTCACCTCGAAGACCGTCCCGCCCACTTGCACGAGGTCACCACGGGTCAGCTTCACAGGCTCGGGGACCATCTCGCCGTTGACCCAGGTGCCGTTGGTCGAGCCCAGGTCCTCGATCCACAGCGACCTGTCGCGGCGGAACAGACGGGCGTGCAGGTTCGACGTGTAGGCGTCGTCCACCCGTACCCCGCAACCGGGGGCCCGTCCGATGGTGATCTCGTCCGCCAGGTCGAAGCTCTCGCCGCGCTGGGCCTCGGGCTCCACCAGGGTGAGGCGAAGGCTCTTGCGGTCCCGCTTGGAGCGCCCAGCCGGCTGGGAGGGCAGGCCGACCTGGACGTCGGCCACCGACGACGGGCCCCGGGGCGGGCGCACCTCGACCCATACGGCCCGGATGACGCGGACGAAGAAGAGCCACACCAGCGCCACTAGGAGGACCTCCAGGGCCCTGAGCAGGTTCTGGTTGTCGAGGGCGGTGGCCAGCTGGACCATGGCGGTCACTTGTGATCAGGAGGCCTCGTAGTGGATGGCGGTGGTGCCCACGACGATCTCGTCGCCGTCCTCGAGCACCCGCTCGCGCACGGGGACGCCGTTGACACGGGTGCCGTTGGTGGACTGCAGGTCGGTCAGCAGCACGTCGGGCCCCAGGCGCTTGACCTCGGCATGGCGGCGGCTCACATTGGGATCGTTCACGACCACGGCACATTCGGGCAGCCGGCCGATCACCACCGGCTCGGCCCCCAGCTCGACCCGCTGGCCGTCGCCCAGGACGAGCGAGCCGGCCGGCAAGCCGTCGGGGCCCTCGCGCACCTCCGCCTCCACCGTGAAGCGACCCGGGCGCAGGCCCTCGTCCATGTGGATCTCGACCTCGACCGGGCCCACAAAGCCGTAGCCCTCGGTGCGGGCGTGCTCCCGGGCGGCGTCGCTCAGCTCCCGGGCCAGGACGTCCACGAAGCTGCGGAAGCGCTCGGCGTCGTCGGCCGACAGGGTGGCGACGAAGAAGTTGGGGGCGATCAGCCCCCGCACACCTACTCGGCGCAGGAGGTCCATCTCACGAGTCAGCCGTCGACCGATCTCGACCGGCTGCAGGCCGCCCCGTAGCCCCTTGGAGAAGGCCCCCTCGACGAGGCGCTCCAGGCGCTGCTCGACTTCTCGGAGTCCCATGGTGGAGCCAGAGCCTACCGGCACCCCATCTGGCCCCCGGGGGCCAGGGGACACAAGGGCAGGTAGCGGGCGTGCACGAGGAGGTTCTACCCCCGACCAGGGCATCTCGAGCCCTCGGGTAGTGTCGCTGCCGTCACTCGGGCGAGTGGCGGAATTGGCAGACGCGCAGGATTCAGGTTCCTGTGTCCGAAAGGATGTGCGGGTTCAAGTCCCGCCTCGCCCACCGCCTCGTCCACCACCCCCACCAGGGAGTTTCCGTTCCCCGACCCGGCGGGCGGCTACGCACCACACGAGGTCCAGACCGTGGCGCCTTTCCGAGATGCGCCATCGAGATAGGACCGCTCCAGCCCGGTCGGTGGGAACGTGCCGGCCGAGGAGGGCCGCCCAGGTGGGGTCGGCGTCAGGTGGGCTGGGAGCGGATCTGGGTCACGGGCGGGGGGCCTTCCGCCTTGGGTGCCGACCCGGAGGCCCCGCCGGCGGCCTCGGCAGCCCACTGCGCCTCCAGACGGCGATCGTTTCGCGCCGCCTCACGCTCCTCGTGCGCCAGCCACTGGTAGACGATGATCCCCATGGCGAGGAGCGTGGTGAGCTCCCCCATGATCCAGAGCACCGATCCCCCGGCGTGGGTGTCGGACAGCGAGTGGAACAGGGGGGCGACCGACAGGCGCGATCCGGTCAGCGTGAGACCCAACACGGCGGACACGGGGATGCCAATGGCGAGCAGGCCCAGCTTCTGGGGATGCGACAGCCTCCAGCGCGACGGGTCGATCCCCACCACGGCCCACCAGTACAGCGCCCCCGCCACCAGGAAGTGCAGGTGCGTGAGGTCGTGGACGAGAGGGTGCTCCAGTGAGAACTGGTAGAAGGGCGTGAGGAAGTAGCCGATCATCGTCCCGAACCCCACCACGGCCACGAAGGCCGGATGGGTGATCACCTCCACCACCCGGTGGTGCAGGACCTTGAGCAGCAGTCGCTGGGTACGGCGCGATGACGACTGCAGCGCCAGGGTCATGGGTGCCGACAGGGCGAAGAGTATGGGGGCGAAGTTCATGAGCAGCAGGTGCTGGACTACGTGGACGACGAACACCGAGTCGTCGTATGAGGCCAAGCCCGACTGCACGGCGACCACGACCAGTGCCGTGCCCCCCAGGAACGACGCCGTTCGCCACGGCGACCAGCGCCGGCCGCGCCGCGCCAAGCGGCGCACGGCCCACAGGTACCAGGCGGCCAGGGCCAGCTCCACACCCAGGGCGACCAGGCTGAGGGCGTCGGTCTGCCAGCCCGTGAGGAGGCGGTGGACCGACACAGGCGGGCTGACGACACCGGCCCACAGGCCGGCGCTCACGTGCCCCTCGCCAGCCATTCCGGCATCAGCGGCGCTGGGACGCCGGAAGTGCCGAGGGCGGCGCACTCGACACGGTCACGGGCCGCGACGGTACCGGTCGGGTCCCTCCCTGTCAGGTCGCGTGGCCCGATAGCGGCGGGGTCAGCCGGCGCGCGTGGGGCTGGCCGACCCGCTGGGGCGGCGGAGCCGGTAGAGCAACGCCTGCTCGTCGCTGTCGAGACGCTGAGCGGCGCGCGGGGCGGGCTTGCGCTGGTCGAGACGTTCGGTGAGCACGTCGATGTTGCGGGTGGAGAGCTCGAGCTGGGCCCGCAGCTCGTCGCGTTCGTCAGTAACCGACTGCACCTCGGCCCGAGCGCGGGCCAGGTCGCGCTGCAGACCAGCCACCTTGGCCTCGAGCTGGTCGAGGCGCCGACGCGCCCAGGCCGCCTGGTCTCCGGCGGGGGTCCCGCCCTCGGCAGCCGACAAGGTGCGGGCGACGCGGGCGAGGAGGGAGGCAGCCAACTCGTCGTAGTCGATCTCGCCGTCAAGTGGACCACTCTGTCGATGCGGGGCTGAGACGGGGACGCTGGGAGCGGCGACAGGGCGCGGGCGCGAGGCGGCAGCGGCACGGGCGTCGTCGGACACCGAGATCCGGTACGTGCGCTTGCCCCGTACTTCACGTTCGATCTCGCCTGAATCGGCCATGAGGCCGACGATGCGTATGAATCCGGCATCCCCGCCTTGATAGCCGACAGCATCCTTGAGGCGCGACGTGGCCCTGCCACTGTCGTCGTTCACTGCGCCGTGGTCGACGAGGTAGTCGATCACACGCTGGCGGACTGTGGTGTCTCTAGGCACGACGGCGGTCTCCTCGCCTTCAGTCGGGGATAAACAACGTTTGTTCACGCCAATTGCCCGGCGCACACAGGACAGAGCGCGGAGCGCCTAGCGACGGGATGAAGACAGTGTACCTGTCACCGAGCCGCTATGTCACATCGGAGGGCGCTATGTCACATCGTAGACGGTGCGCCGCCGACTTTCCCCAGATCAGTCGGCTCTTTGCTCGCTGGGGGCCGGTACCGGGGACTTCCCTAGTCGCTGGGGTCGATCAGGGGCGTGGCGCTGGGAGACAGAGACGATCACGCGGGCGATCACGATCAGCAACAGGACCATGACGATCAGCAACAGCGCCGACAGGTTGGACAACACGTGCGAGCTGGCGTAGGGGTAGTTGTAGAAGGCGTACACGGCATAGGGGAGATAGCCCACCTGCGCGTGCGTCAGGGCCAGTGAGGGGAAGTTGGCGTTCCAGCCGGCGGTGTAGAGAAGCGGAGCGGTTTCCCCCAGTGCGATGGCCAGAGCCACGATGAGCCCGGTGGCGATGCCGGGCAGGGCCGGCTTCAGCACCAGCTTCCGCAAGGTGTAGCCACTGCCCATGCCCAGCGCCTCCCCACCCTCGCGGTAGGCGGTAGGGACGTTGCGCATCGCCACTTCGGTGGACTTGGCGATGTAGGGCACCACCATCACCGACAGGACGATGAGGGCCGCTGCCAGTGAGAAGCCCCAGTGGAAAGCGACCACCAACGTGATGTATCCGACGAAACCCAGCACGATGGAGGGCACACCGGCGAGAACCTCCGACGCTCCGCGCAGGAACGAGCCGCGGCGCTCGCTGGTGTACTCGGCGAGGTAGATGCCGCCGGCGATGCCGACCACGCCGGCCAGGACGGCCACACCGAACACGATGAGCAGCGTGCCCACGATGGCGTTGGCGATGCCCCCGCTCTGGCCCACCGTCGTCTTGGTGAGGGCGCTCCAGCGCCAGTCGCTCGCTGCCTTGCTGATCACGCCCTCGAGGATCCACACCACGGGGACGGCGAGCAAGGCCAACGACAGCAGACACGCACCCCACATGGCTCGGTCGGCCAGCCGGCGGCGCCTCAGGCGCGCAGCGCCGCGCCACTTGGGTCGGAGACGCGTGGCGGCGCCGGTCATACGCCGCGTCCCACGGGCAAGGCGGTAGAAGAGACTCGGCGGATGATCAGGCGGGCGATGACGTTGACGACCACGGTGATCACGAGCAGCACGAGCGCCAGCTCGGCCAAAGTGCGGGTGGCGAAGCCGGTGGCGTCGGTGAACGAGGAGTCGAGCTGGCTCACGATGGTGGCGGCGATGGTCGTCATCGTGGAGTAGAAGTCCCGGGCGTTGGCGCCGAGCACGGTGCCCGAGACCATGGCGAGGGCGATGGTCTCGCCCAGGGCGCGCCCGAGGCCGAGCACGCATGCCCCCACCACTCCTGTGCGGACCCAGCGGAACGACACTGTGCGCATCGACTCGGCGTCGGTCATGCCCAGGGCGAGCGCCCCCTCCACGGTCTGGCGCGGGACCTGGCGCAACAGGTCACGGGTGGTGGCGGCGATGATGGGCAGGATCATGATGGCCAGCACCACCCCGGAAGGGAACAGTCCTTCGCCCGACCCCACGTTGCCCTTGAAGAAGTTGAGCACCGGCACGTCGGGGAGGTGGTGGGAGATGAAGGGCGAGATGTGATGGGCCAGGAACGGCCCCAGGGCGAGCGCCCCCCACAGCCCGTACACGACGCTGGGGATGCCCGCCAGGACCTCCAGGCAAAAGCCCACGGCTGACGACAGCCGGGGCGGCAGCTTCTCCACGACGACGAGAGCGGTCCCCACGGCCACCGGTACGGCCAGCACCATGGCCAGCGCCGCCGCCTCCAGGGTCCCGCTGATGAGGGGAAGCGCCCCGTAGCTCACCCCCGGGGGATGGGCCACGCCGCCGGTGACGACGCCGTTGGCGTAGAAGTTCCCCGGGTGCCAGGCGTTGCGGACGAAGAAGCCCCAGCCGTTGTAGCGGATGGCGGGCCAAGCCTTCACCACCAGGACCACCACCAGGGCGCCCAGAGCCAACAGCGGCAGGGTGGCCAGCACGAACAGCACTTTGCGCAGCAGGCTCTCGCCACCGAGCCACGACCGCAGGCGGCCGGCGCCCGGAGGGGACCCTGCGCCGCCTCTTCCACCGGGTCCCGTCCCGCCGCCGGGGGGTGGCCCGCCACCCGGGCTCACCACGGCGGTGTCGGGGCCTTGCGTCATCGCTCCTCGGGAACGTTGCTGCTCGAGCGTCGTCACCGGCTCAGGTGGTCCTGTCGGGGCGGGCGGCGGCGCCGACCCGACCCATGGGGGAGGGCGGCGCAGCGCCCTCCCCCGGCGAGCCGGTGCCGGCTCAATGGATCTTGTCGAGCAGGTTGACCGCCACGCTGATGGCCGAGCTGGGCAGCGGCTGGAAGTTGACCTGGTTCAAGAAGGCGCTCGCCGAGCCGTTGGCGGGATCGAGGCACCAGGCCAGCAGCGCCTTGACGGCCTGAGCGGTGGTGGAGTCGGGCTGCGACGAGTTCACGATGGCGTACTCGTAGTTGATGATGGGGTAGCCATTGGAGGCCTTCTTGCCGTCGATGAGGGAGATGGCCCCCGACGCCGGCGTCGATCCGGCGAAGCTGGCCGCCTCGGCCGCCACCGTGGTGGTGTTGAGCGGCTCGTAGTTCCCCGAGCCGTTCTCCAGCTGGGCCTCACCCAGGTTGGCCGCCTTGATCTGGTCGAGGTAGCTGACGCCGATGTAGGCCACGCACCCCGGCGTGGCGCCGCAACTGCTCACCATGCCGCCGTTGCCGTTGGCCCCCAGGGCGCCGGGGACGGCCGGGAAGGCCACCGTGGTGCCATAGGAGATCTTCTGGCCCCAGCCGCTGGGGTCCTGGTCGGAGAGGTAGGTGGTGAAGAGGAAGGTGTCACCGCTGCCGTCAGAGCGGTGGACCGGGACGATCTTCAGGTTCGGCAACGTCACGCCCGGGTTGACGGCGGCGATCTTGGAGTCGTTCCAGTTCGTTATCTGGCCCTGGTAGATGGCCGACAGGATCTGCCCGTTGAGCTTGAGCGTGCCCGAGAAGTTCGGGATGTTGTAGTTGACCATCTGCGCCGAGATGGCCAAGGGGATGTTCTCGAGGCCGGGGTACTGCTGGACCTGGCCGGAGGACAGGTAAGCGTCCGAGGCGCCGATGTTCGCCGTGCCGGCGGCGGCCTGGGAGATGCCCGTGCCCGATCCCGTGCCGGCCGTCGAGACCTTGATGTTCGGGTACTGGTGGTTGTAGGCGGGGGCCCACAGGTTGAACAGGGGGTACAGGAGCGTCGACCCGGTCTCCGACAGCGACACGCTGGAGCTCGGGGGGGTCTCCAGGCTGGTGAGCGACGTGGAGCTGCTCGTGGCCGCCGACCCCGGCGGGGTGGACGTGGTGGACGTCGTCGATGCCGAGGGCGAGGAGCTGCAGGCGCTCAGCACGAGGGCGACGACGGCGAGAGCGCCGAGCACGCCGGTGCCGGCCAGGCGGCGACGCAGGCGCCGGACCGGAGCTCCCGATCGGGGGATGGGCATGGTTGTACTGCTCCTTTCGGTGCGGAACGCTGCGGGGTGTGCCGTGAGAGGGCTGGGGCAGGTGGCCAGTCAGCCGATGCGTCCACCGACGTAGCTGACCGTCTCGGGTTGCGAAGGGTCCTCGAAGATCTTCTCGGTCTCACCCACCTCGACCAGCTGGCCGTTGTAGAGAAAGGCCGTGTTCTTGGCCACCCGCCGGGCCTGAGCCAGGTTGTGGGTGACGATCACGATCGTGATCCGGGGCACCAACCTCCGAAGGAGGTCCTCCACGATCTCGGTCGTGACCGGGTCGAGCGAGGAGGTGGGCTCGTCGAGCAGCAGGATCTCCGGCTCCACGGCCAGAGCCCGCGCCAGGCACAGCAGCTGCTGCTGGCCCCCCGACAGGCGGAAGGGGGAATCGCCCAGCCGTTCGGCCACCGCCCCCCACAGGCTGACCTCCTTGAGGTGCCGCTCGGCCCTGGCGGAGAGCTCGCTACGAGGTGCCATGCGATGGGCGCGCACCCCGGCCACCACGTTGTCGCGGATCGACATAGGGAAGGGGTTGGGCCGCTGGAAGACCATGCCCACGCGACGGCGCAGGTCGAGCACGTCGGTGCCGGAATCGGCGACGTCGCGCCCGTCGAAGGCGATGCGCCCGTGACGCCAGTAGCCGCGCGTCTTGTCGTTCATCCGGTTGACCGAACGCAGGAGGGTGGACTTCCCGCAGCCGGTGGGGCCGATCAGGGCGGTGATGGCACCCCGCTCGACGGGGAGGTCGACGTGTGCGAGCACCGTCTTGGCCCCGAAGCCGACCGAGACGCCGCTCAGGTCGACGGCGGGCCGGTCGAGGAGGGCGGCGGCGGTGCCGGTGCTCTCCAAGCGGGTCGTCTCCGTCATCGCTTGGCAACGTACCGACGGCAGGTGAACGGGACGCGACCGACCGGTTACCGACCGGTGATCGCCCGGCGAAATGTTGGCGGCAGGGGCCACCTCGGGGGGCGCTCGGGAAACGGGCGCCTCAGGGAATGCCGCCGTCCACCCGGAGCACGGCGCCGCTCGTGTAGCTCGAGGCATCGCTGGCGAAGTACAGCGCCGCCCCCACCACCTCGTCGGGCTGGCCACCGCGCCCCAGGGCGTGGCGCCGGCGGGCCTCCTCCTCGAAGGCGCCCAGGTCCCAGTGCCGGGCCACGTCGGTGAAGAAGGGCCCGGCCATGATGCAGTTCACCCGCACCTGCGGTCCCAGCGCCCGGGCGAAGCCCTCCGTCAAGGCGTTGACCCCGGCTTTGGCCGCCGCGTAGGGGATGATCCAGGGGGTGGGCCGGATAGACCCGGTGCTGGAGACGTTCAGCACCGACCCCTGGCCCTGCTCCTTCATGCGCCCGCCCACCAGGGCGGTGAGGCGGAAGACACCCTTCAAGTTCACGTCGAGGACCTTGTCCCACATCTGCTCGCTGACCTCCGAGACGTCGCCGTAGGGCGGTGACATGCCGGCGTTGTTCACCAGCACGTCGACACGTCCGAAGGTGCCGTAGGCGGCGTCAGCCAGGTGCTCGAGGTCGTCCCAGTCGCCCACGTGACAGGCCACGGCCAGGGCGCGGCCCCCTCCCGAGCGCACCTGCTCCGCCACCTCCTCGCAGGCCTCCAGCTTGCGGCTGGCCACCACCACCTCCGCCCCGGCGGCCGCCATCCCGAGCACCATGGCGCGGCCCAATCCCCGGCTCCCGCCGGTGACGAGGGCCACCTTGCCGGTGAGGTCGAAGCGCTGCGCCGGGGTGGCCGGCGGCTCGGGGCCGCCGCTCAGCTGGAACCGGCCGCCGTCACCTGCAGCGGACCGTGCTCGGCCTCGTGCGCCTGGAGCCTGGCTACCACCGAGGCAGCCCGCGTCTCGGAGTCGGGTACAGCCCGGTCGGTGCGCTCGAAGTAGACGAGCCCGCCCAATTCGAGCAGGAGGCCGTCGGCCTTGCGCTTGGCCTGCATCTCGGCGATCTTGGCCTGGCCCACCTGGCCGGCCTGCTGGGCCTTGTCGGCGATCTGGCCGGCCTGGGCCTTCACCTTGTCCACGAGTCCCACGGCTGGAACCTCCTGTCGCCGCTCCCGTCCGGGAGGGCGCGCCCGACCATAGGCCACCGCCGCCGCAGCCTCGAACGGGGTGAGAGGAGCGAGGAGAGGACGATCCGCCAGAGGCCCGGCGGCCGACCCGACGCAGGGGGTTGGTCGGGCTCGGCGCCGGAGTCCGGGTGCCGCCGCTGGCTTGATCGACGAGAAGAACGGGCTCGGCGCCCCGACCTTGCGCCCTCGCCGGACGGCCTCAGGCGGCGGGTGGGTGGGTGCGCCCGTGCTCGGCAAAGGCCGCTGCCAGAGCCCGGGCGTCCTCGTCGGAGAAGCGCCGGTAGCGCCGGACGCGCTCCTCGAGCGGCCACCACCACAGGGCGCCGGCGCCGGTCCAGGCCTGGGCCCGCAGCGGCCGCTTGTCGACCTTGCCGCTGGCCGTGGCCGGGACGGTGCTCACCAGGTGCACGAAGCGCGGCGACCACTTGGCTCCCAGGTCGGCCTGGCCTTCGAGGAAGGACTCGAAGGCCCCGGCGTCGAAGGCCCCGGGGTCGTCGACCTCCAAGGTGGCCATGACTTGGTCGCCCGTCCGGGGGTCGGGCACGGCGTAGACGACCGCCACCCGCACGGGGCCGAAGCGCTCGAGCAGGCGCTCCACCGGGGCGGCGGCGAAGTTCTCCCCGTCCACCCGCAGCCAGTCGTCGGTCCGCCCGGCGAAGTAGAAGAAGCCTTCCTCGTCGCGGTACCCGAGGTCGCCCGACCAGTACCAGCCTCGGCGCGTACGCAGCTGCTCGGCCTCGGGGTTGGCGTAGTAGCCCTCGAACCGCCCGGCGCCGTCGCGGCTCACGATCTCGCCGATGGCCTCCTCGGCGTTGGCCAGCCGGCCCTGGCCATCGAAGCGGGCGCGGCGGCGCTCGACGCCCTCGTCGTCCACCACGACCACGTCGATGCCTTGCGGAGGAAGCCCCAGGGCGCCCCTGGGCATGCCGGGAGCGGGCGCCATGGCGATGGCCCCCTCGCTCGAGCCGTATCCCTCGGCCACCATGCAACCGAAACGGCGGCGGAAGGAGCTGATGTCGCTGGGGGAGGCGTCGGTGCCGAAGGCGAACTTGAGGGTGTTCTCGGCGTCGTCGGGCTGGGGGGGCGTGGACAGGATGTAGGTGAGGGCCCGGCCCACGTAGTTGAAGTAGGTGACACCGAAGCGGCGAACGTCGGGGAGGAAGCCGCTGGCGGAGAACCGCCGGCGCAGCACCAGGGTCGCGCCCGACGCCACGGCGGGGACCACGCAGGTGGTGAGGGCGTTGCCGTGGAACATGGGCATGGCGCAGTAGAGGACCTGGCCGGGCCCGAAGCCAGCGCCGGCGGCCATGACCTTGGCCCCTTCGGCCAGGCGGCCCTGAGTCATCTTCACCGCCTTGGGCGCCCCTGTGGAGCCCGACGTGAACAGGAGCAGGTACAGCACCCCCGGCGAGGGAGCGGACAGGGGCGGCGCCACGGGCGCCTCGGCCAGGGCCCGGCTGTAGGCGTCGTCGTCGACCAGCACGGTGCGGGCGCCGGTGTCCAGGCCGTCGAGCAGCGGCGCCTGGCCGCTGTCGGTGAACACCACCTGGCAGTCGGTGTGGCGCACGTCGCCGGCCAGCTCCGCACCCCGGCGGGTGGCGTTGACGCCCACGACGGTGGCGCCCGCCAAGGCGGCGCCTCCCAGGAGGAAGAGGTACTCGGGCACGTTCTCGAGCAGCACGCCGACGTGCGGCGGGGCACCGTCCTCGAGCAGGGAGCCGATCAGCGCGGCGCGGCGGCGACACTCGGCCACCACCTGGCGCCAGCTCCAGCTGCCGTCCTCGAAGCGCATCCCCACGGCCTCGTCGCCCGCCCTGGCCTGGAGCAGGTCGGCCACGCTGTGGGCGGGGGCGGAGTCGGGGACGAAGGCGGTGCGGTTCAGGGTCTCAGGCGAGCACTCGGCGGCGGAAGTTCCGCAGCCCGACGGCCAGGAAGACGGCGGCGAAGCCCGCCATGACCGGATAGACGACGTACAGGTGCACGTGGGGGAAGGAGGTGAAGGCGGCTCGCATCCCCTCGTTCACGTAGATGAGCGGGTTCAGCAGCACGAGGACCTGCAACCAGTGGAACCCGCCGATCTTCACGGGTGCCAGCGTGGTCCACCCGTAGTACGTCCCGCCCAGAAAGGTGATGGGGAGGATGATGAAGCCGAACATGAGCCCGATGTTGCGCGGCTCGAAGCTGGTGCCGAGCACGAGCCCGAGGCCGGCCATGGCGACGCACGCCAGGGGCACGAGGGTGAGGATGATCCACCAGTGCAGGTCCAGGCGAGCATGGACACCGGAGGCGTGCACCACGTCGGCGATGGGCAGCACCAGTGCCGCTGAGATCACCCCCTGGGCGGCGCCCGACAGCACTTTGGCCATGGCCACGAGCCAGATGGGGCACGGCGCCTGCACGCGGTCCTCGATCTCCCGGGTGAAGCCGAACTCCTGAGCCATGTTGAGGGCGATCGACTGCACGCCCTGGAACATGATGGAGATCCCCACCACCCCTGGCACCAGCACGGTGGCGAACGCCGACTGGGCCTGCGGCCCCCGGCCACCGATCCCCTGGCCGATCTTGGGAAAGACGTAGAGAAAGACGAAGCAGAGCAGGAAGGGCTGGATGATGGTGCGGAGGACGAAGATCCACTTGTCCTTCCACAGCACCACCAGGTCGCGCAGCAACAGTGCCCCCAGGGCGCTGTAGCCGGCGCTGAGCACGGGGCGCACGCGCAGCTCGATGTGGGAGGGTGAGGGCAGTTCCGGCACCGAGGGCGCTGCCACGTCCGACACCGCCATCAGTCGCGCAGCTCCCGACCGGTGAGGGTGATGAACACCGTCTCGAGCGTGGGCTCGGCGATGGAGAGGTCGAGGATCTCGAATCCCTCTCGCTCGGCCACCCGCACGATCTGGGGCACCAGCCGCTGGCCCCCGCTCACGTCGAGCTGCACGGCGCCGTCGGCCGTGCGGGTCCGTTCCACGCCCTCGACGCCGCCGGCCAGCACGGCGGCGAGGCGCTCGGGGTCCGCCGAGGCCCGTACCGTGACGATGGTGTCGGCGCCGATGCCGTGCTTGAGGGCGGGAGGGGTGTCGAGAGCCAGGATGCGGCCATGGTCCATGATGGCCACCCGGTCGCACAACCGGTCGGCCTCCTCCATGTAGTGCGTGGTGAGCAAGATGGTCTGACCCTCGGCGTTGAGCTCGCCCAGGATCTCCCACAACACCAGCCTGCTCTGGGGGTCGAGGCCGGCTGTGGGCTCGTCGAGGAACAGCACCGCCGGGCGGTGGAAGATGGCCCTGGCCACCATGAGGCGCTGCGCCATACCGCCTGACAGGGCGTACACCGAGGCCTTGGCCCAGCGCTCGAGCTGGAACTGCTCGAGCAGGCCATCGGCGGTGCGACGCGAGACGGCCGCCCCCATGCCGAAGAGGCGGCCGTGGAAGTAGAGGTTCTCCCACACCGTGAGCTGGCGGTCGAGGGTGTTCTGCTGGGAGACGATCCCGCTCAGCTGCTTGGCCAGCGCAGGGTGGCGGGCCACGTCCACGCCGCCCACGAAGGCCCGACCCGAGGTGGGCACCACCCGGGTGGTGAGCATCCCGGCCGTGGTGGTCTTGCCGGCCCCGTTGGGACCGAGGAGGCCGAAGATCTCGCCGGCCGCCACGTCCAGGTCGAGGCGGTCGACGGCGGCGAAGTCGGTCCCCGGATAGACCTTGGTCAGCTGCTCGGTGTGGATGATGGGCGCCGGCGACGGGCGCGCCATGGCCCCGACCGGCTGCTCGGCGACGGACACGCCAGCGATGGTAGCGGCCGCCTCGGACCGGGAAGTGAGGAGTCCTCATTAGGAGGAATACTCCGTATCCCGGGCGGGTTCACCGTCACGTGCCGAGTCCCCGAGCCATGCCTTCACCGTTGTCCCCACCGCCGGCGCCGTTGTCCCCACCTCCGGCCCCCGTGGGCCCCGTGGGTGACCAGGCGGCCTCCGATCTCGCCGACCTGGTGGGTCAGGCAGCCAGGCGCCTGCGGCGGGGGTCGGTGGCGAGGCTGCGCCCTCTCGGTCTCACCGTGGCGCAGGCCAGGGTGCTGCGACTGGTGGCGGCTGAGCCGCTGCGCATGGCCGAGATCGCTGGGCACCTGGAGGTGGTGCCGAGAACCGTCACTCCCATGGTGGACGGGCTGGAGGAGGCCGGCCTGGTCGAGCGCCGGCCCGACCCCGCCGACAGGCGCTCGGTCCTGGTGGCCACCACCCCGGCGGGCAGCCGCCTGCTGGAGCGACTGCACGCCGCGCGCCGGGCCAGCGCGGCGGAGGTCTTCGCCTCCCTCAGCGCCCACGAGCGCACCCAGCTGGCCGAGCTGCTGGGCCGGCTTTGCGCCCGGGGCTGCGGGCAGCCCCGGGGTGGAGGTGCCTGATGGCCATGGGCATGGGGCACATGGGGGTGGGCCGCGTGGGCGGGGGCGGCGCCGCCTGGGGGCTCATGCGGTCGTTCCGCCGCGACGAGACGGTCACGCAGCACCAGCTGCCCCCCGGGATCGTACGGCGGGTCATGCGCTTCGCCGCCCCCTACAAGAAGCAGCTGGTGGTGTTCCTGGCTCTCATCGTGATCGACGCCCTCATCAGCGCCGTCAACCCGCTCATCTACCGGGAGATCATCAACCAGGGGATCATCCGCCACGACAAGGGCGTCGTCGTCACCATGGCCGTGCTGGTCGGCGGGTTGGCAGTGGTGGACGCCGGAGTGTCGCTGTGGCAGCGCTACGTGTCGTCCACGATCGGCGAGGGGCTCATCTTCGACATGCGGGCCAAGGTGTTCGCCCACTTCCAGCGCATGCCCATCGCCTTTTTCACCAGGACCCAGACGGGCGCCTTGGTGACGAGGCTCAACAACGACGTGCTCGGCGCCCAGCAGGCCTTCACCGACACCTTCTCGTCGGTCATCGGCAACTTCATCAGTGTGGTCATGACCCTGGGGTTCATGTTCTACCTGTCGTGGCCCATCACCCTCGCCCTGCTGGCGCTGCTACCGATCTTCCTGGTCCCCGCCCGCTGGGTGGGACGACGCCTGGCCGGCCTCACCCGGGAGTCGTACGCCCTCAACGCCGAGATGAACACGACCATGACCGAGCGCTTCAACGTGTCCGGCGCCCTTTTGGTGAAGCTCTTCGGCAAGGCCAAGCGGGAGTCGGAGCTCTTCGACAAGCGGGCTGGGCGGGTGAGGGACATCGGGGTGACCCAGGCCATGTACGCCCGCGTCTTCATGGTTGCCCTGCTCTTCACCGCTTCCATCGCCACCGCCATCGTCTACGGCTGGGGAGGCGTCCTGGGCGTCGACCGCGGCCCGTTGTTCGTGGGCACCCTCGTCGCCCTGGTCGCCTACTTGAACAGGTTGTACGGACCGCTCACCGCCCTGTCCAACGTGCAGGTCGACATCATGACGGCCCTGGTGTCCTTCGATCGGGTCTTCGAGGTGCTCGACCTCCCGCCCATGATCGACGAGGAGCCCGACGCGCTGGCGATCCCCCGGGGCCCCACCACCATCGAGTTCGACCACGTGGACTTCAGCTACCCCACCGCCGAAGAGGTGTCGCTGGCCTCGCTCGAGTCGGTGGCGGTCCTGGACCAGGCACCCAGCCAACAGGTCCTGTACGACGTGTCGTTCCAGGCGGAGCCCGGGCAGCTGGTGGCGCTGGTGGGGCCCTCAGGAGCGGGCAAGACCACCATCAGCCACCTCGTCCCCCGCTTGTACGACGTGCGATCCGGCGCCGTGCGCATCGACGGCATCGACGTGCGCCATGCCACCTTGGACTCCATCCACGACGTGGTGGCGGTGGTGACCCAGGACGCTCACCTCTTCCACGAGACCATCCGCGACAACCTGCTCTATGCCAAGCCCGACGCCAGCGAGGACGAGCTCGTCGAGGCCCTGCGGGCCGCCCAGATCCTTCCCCTCGTCGAGAGCCTGCCCGAAGGCCTCGACACGGTGGTGGGCGACCGGGGATACCGGCTGTCGGGCGGCGAGTAGCAGCGAGTGGCGATCGCCCGTCTGCTCCTCAAGGCTCCCGACGTGGTCGTGCTCGACGAGGCGACGGCGCACCTCGACTCCGAGTCGGAGCTGGCCGTCCAGCAGGCGCTGCGCACGGCGCTTCGAGGACGTACCTCGCTCGTCATCGCCCACCGGCTGTCGACCGTACGCGAGGCGGACCTGATCTTGGTGGTGGACGGCGGGCGCGTGGTCGAGCGCGGCACCCACGAGCAGCTCCTCGAGGCCGAGGGCCTCTACGC
>JBJKRZ010000345.1:0-2605 GCA_046704365.1 Acidimicrobiales bacterium
CCGAGGTGCTCCCCGCCGTCCACGAGCGCGGGGCGGGGCTGGCGCCGGTGGAGCGCCTCGCCTACCTGGGCGAGCTAGCCGCCCTCCAGCTCGAGGGGGCCCAGGTGCTGGTCCTGGCTGGCGCCCCCTCGCCCGACTCCTTCTTCGCCTACCCCGACAAGCCGAGCGACCTCGTGCCCGAGGGCTGCCAGGTCCTCGCGCTGGCCGGCCCCGCCGACGACGTGGAGGGTGCCCTCGAAGCCCTGGCGCTGGCGCTGGGAGCCGAGACCCTGGCGGTGCCCCTGCAGGAGGCGGGGCGCCCGGCGCTGCCCAGCGGGCCCCTCGACGCCCAGAAAGCGGCCGAGGTGGTGGGGGCGCTTCTGCCCGAGGGGGCCATCGTCTCCGACGAGGCCATCACCGCCGGCATCTTCGTCCCCGGCGCCACGGCCGGGGCCCCTCCCCACACCTGGCTCAGCCTGTCCGGCGGCGCCATCGGCCAGGGCCTGCCCCTGGCCACCGGGGCGGCGGTGGCCTGCCCCGACCGCAAAGTGCTGTGCCTGGAGGCAGACGGCAGCGCCATGTACACCCTCCAAGCCCTGTGGACCCAGGCACGTGAGGGGCTCGACGTGACCACCGTGGTGTACGCCAACCGCAGTTACGCCATCCTGGCCATGGAGCTGGCCCGGGTGGGTGCCGGCCAGGGAGGGGAACGAGCCCGGCGCCTGCTCGAGCTCGCCCCGCCCGCCCTCGACTTCGTGTCCCTGGCCCGGGGCATGGGCGTGCCCGCCTGGCGGGCCACCACGGCCGAGGAGATGGCCGACGAGCTGGCCCGTGCCCTGGCCGAGCCGGGACCGGCGCTCGTCGAGGCGGTGCTGGGTTGACGGGCGCCCGGGCGAGCGACGTTCCGGTGGGCGACGACCGGGTGGTGGAGGCGGGCGGCACCTTCCACCTCGGCTCGCTGCGGGTGCAGCGCCTCGGCTACGGCACCATGCAGCTCACCGGGCCCGGGGTGTGGGGCCCGCCCCGGGACCACGCCCAGGCCCTGGCGGTGCTGCGGCGCTCGGTGGAGCTGGGCGTGGACTTCTTCGACACCGCCGACTCCTACGGCCCCTATGTCGCCGAGGAGCTGTTGCGGGAGGCCCTGCACCCCTACGACGGCCTGGTGATCGCCACCAAGGCGGGGCTGGTGCGCACCGGGCCGGGCGACTGGCACCCCCTGGGGCGCCCGGAGTACCTGCGCCAGCAGTGCGAGATGAGCCTGCGCCGCCTCGGCGTGGAGCGCATCGACCTGTTCCAGCTGCATCGCATCGACCCCGCCGTCCCCGCCGAGGAGCAGTTCGGGCTCCTGGCCGAGCTGCGCCACCAGGGCAAGGTGGCCGAGGTCGGGCTCTCGGAGGTGTCGGTGCCCGACATCGAGGCGGCGCGCCGCGTCGTCCCCGTGGTGAGCGTGCAGAACCTCTACAACCTGTCCGACCGCCACTTCGAGGACGTGCTCGAGCACTGCGAGGCCCAGGGCATCGGCTTCATCCCCTGGTTCCCCGTGGCCAGCGGGCGCCTGGCGCGCAGCGACGGGGCGCTGCGACAGGTGGCCGACGCCCTGGGCGCCACGACAGTCCAAGTGGCCCTGGCCTGGCTGCTGCGGCGATCGCCGGTCGTGCTCCCCATCCCCGGCACCTCATCGCTCGCCCACCTGGAGGAGAATTGCGCGGCGGCCCGTCTCCAGCTCGACGACGAGCACATGGAGCTCCTCGACACCGCTTGAGATTCGACACCGCTCGAGATTCGACACTCCTCGAGAGCTGCGAGCCCCCGAGAAGCGACAAGGCCTTCGGGACGCCGGGCGGGACTTCCGGCCCTGTCGGCCCCCGAGGAGCAGGCGCACGCTTGCGCCGGAGTCCCCCGCACACGACCCGTCCGTCCTCGCCGCGAGGGCCCGTGGTCCCAGGCAGAGAGGAGCAGCGGCCATGACCGACGTGCTCTCGGGCCTCGACAGCCTGTTTCTCCATCTGGAGACGCCGCGCACGCCCATGCACGCCGCCTCCATCGCCGTCTTCGAGAGCGGGCCCTTGAGCGATGCCGGGGGGCGCGTCCGCCTGGCCGAGCTCGAGCGGCGCATAGCCCACCGCCTCGACGCCGTCCCCAGGCTCCGCCAGCGCGTGCGGCGCTTCCCCCTGGGCCTGGTCCCGCCGGCGTGGGAGGACGACCCGCATTTCGATCTGGCCCACCACGTGCACGTGACCGCCGTCCCCTCGCCGGGCACCGACAGGGAGCTGCTGGCGCTGTGCGCCGAGCTCGTGTCGTGGCAGCTCGACCTCTCGCGTCCACCTTGGGAGCTGTGGTTCGTGGAAGGGGTGGCCGGCGGGCGGGTGGCGGTGCTCGAGAAGTTCCACCACGCCATGGCCGACGGCCTGGCCGGGACCCAGCTGGCCCTGGCACTGCTCGACGCCCGGCTGGACGATCTCGAGGACGAGCCCGGCGGCGACTGGCGGCCCTCGCCGCAGCGGCACCTGTTGCGGCTCGGCGCCCATGACGTCTCGGAGCGGGCCGCCGAGCTGGCCCGCTTCAGTGGGGCGGCCGCCGCCTCGGCGGTGCACCCCACACGGGCGTGGCGTGCCGTGTCCCGGGC
>JBJKRZ010000346.1:0-3051 GCA_046704365.1 Acidimicrobiales bacterium
GGTGTGGACTGCTCGGGGCTCACCATGCTCGCCTGGAAGGCGGCCGGGGTCGCGCTCGTGCACTCCGCCGCCCTGCAGTACAACCAGTCCACCCCGGTGGCGCTGTCGCAGGTCCAGCCCGGGGACCTGCTGTTCTACGACCTCGACGGCAGCGGCATCGACCACGTCGTGATGTACGTGGGGTCGGGACCCTACGGCGCCGCCACCATCATCCAGGCCGCCCACACCGGCACGGTGGTCTCCTTCGACCCCTACTGGACCTTCGGGCTCGTGGGGGCCGGCCGGCCCTGACCGGCGCTTGGGGGGCCCCGGGAGGCGACGGGTACCATCGCGCTCCGTGACCCCGGCGAAGCAGACGGCCCAGCGCGACCAGCGGGCCGCCCTCGTACCGCTCCCGCGGCCGGCTGAGGCCCCGGTCACGAGCCCCCGGCTGTCCGACGTCGACGAATGGGGCCGCTCCGAGCACATGCGGGAGGTCGCCCGGCGCCTGTACTCGCCGCTGTACCGCAACTGGTTCCGCGTGGAGTGGCAAGGGCTCGAGAAGATCCCCCGCAAGGGCGGGGCGTTGCTCGTCGCCAACCACGCCGGGGCCATCCCCTCCGACGCGCCGGTGATCATGCACGGCATAGAGGAGGAGCTGGGCCGACCCGTGTACGGGTTGGCCGACTACTTCTTCCGCTCCACCCCGTGGATGGGGACGATGTGGGCGCGGGTGGGCGGCGTGCCCGCCCACCCCGACAACGCCCTGCGCATCCTTCGCGACCAGGGGGATCTGTGCCTGGTGTTCCCCGAGGGCACGAAGGGTCCCTCCAAGACCTACACCGACCGTTACCGACTACGGCGCTTCGGGCGTGGCGGCTTCGTGGAGATCGCCATGCGCGCCGGCGTGCCGGTGATCCCCATCGCCGTGGTGGGCGCCGAGGAGTCCATGCCCATCGTCCTCCGTCTTCCCACGGTGGCCCGGATGCTCGGCGTCCCCTACGTCCCGATCACGGCCAACATGCTGGCCCTGGGACCGCTCGGGCTGCTCGCCTATTTCCCCGCCAAGTTCAAGCTGAAGGTGCTCGACCCCGTGAGCTTCGACGTGCCACCCGGCCAGGAGCGCTACTCCAAGAGCAGGGTGATGGACGAGGCAGAGCGGATCCGGTCGCACCTCCAAGAGACGCTCTACGAGATGCTGCGCGAACGTCACAGCGTCTGGTTCGGCTGACCATGGGGCGTCGCGTCCTCATCACGGGCCTGGACACCTTCTGGGGCGGGCGCATGGCCCAGGCCCTGGAGCACGATCCCGAGGTGGACATGATCCTGGGCATGGGCACGAGCGAGCCCTCGGTGCCCCTGGAGCGCGCCGAGTTCGTCCGGGCCGACCAGACCTATTCGATCCTGGCCCGGATCGTGCGGGCGACCCAGGTCGACACCATCGTGCACACCTTTCTGGTCGTCGACTCGTCGCTGGTACCGGGCCGGGCGCTGCACGAGATCAACGTGATCGGCACCATGAACCTGCTGGCTGCGGCCGGACAGCCGGGGTCGCCGGTGCGCCAGGTGGTAGTGAAGTCCTCCTCGCTGGTGTACGGGTCAGCCGCCACCGACCCCAACTGGTTCCGCGAGGAAACGGCCCGCACGTCTCCGGCCAGGACCCGGGTGGAGCGGTCCCTGCTCGAGGTGGAGAGCTTCGTACGCGACTTCGCCGAGGACAACCCTGCCACCGTGGTCTCGGTCCTCCGCTTCGCCAACGTGCTGGGCACCGACATCGTGACCCCCATCAGCTCGAACCTCGCCCGCCCCCTGTGCCCGTCGATCGCCGGTTACGACCCACTGCTCCAATTCGTGGAAGAGGACGACGTGGTGCGCTGCCTCGAGCACGTGACGCGCCATCGCATCCCGGGGCTCTACAACGTGGCCGGCGCAGGGCGCCTGCCGTGGAGCGAGGTGGCGGCCCTGTGCGGCACCCGGCTCCTGCCCCTGCCTCCCGCCGGCGTGCGGATGGCGGCCGCACCGCTCGTCCGGCTCGGTCTCATCGACTTCCCGCCCGAGCTCGAGGGGCTGCTGCGCTACGGGAGGGGCATCGACACCAGCCGCTTGGCCAAGACCGGCTTCTCCTGCCGTTACACCACGGCTGGTGCCGTCGACAGCTTCATCCGCGCCACCCGGCTGCGGCGCAGCCTGGGCAAGGCACCGCCCAGCTACACCTACGAGCAGGACGTGGAGCAGTTCTTCCGCCGCTCCTCGGCAGTGGTGCACAGCGGCGACGGCAATCCCTGAGCTCCGGCCAGAGCTAGAGCCTCTTGAGCCACTTGATCGACAGCTCGTCGCGACGCTGCGCCCACTCCTCGGAGGTGACGGCATAGCGCACGTGGTCCTCCCAGCGCCCGTCGATCTCCAGGTAGCGCAGTGCCACGCTCTCCTCGCGCAGCCCGAGCTTCTCGACCACCCGCCTGCTCGGACGGTTGCGGGGCACGATGGCGATCTCCACCCGGTGGAGCCCGAGCTCCTCGAAGGCGAAGCGCAGGACCACCACCACGGCTTCGGGCACCAGGCCGCGCCCGGCAAGCTCCCGGTCCACCCAGTAACCCACAAAGGCGTTCTGGAAGGGACCGCGTTGGATCGACGACAAGGTGATCTCGCCGGTCAGGTGGCCCTCCACGAAGATGCCGAAGCCATAGCCCGTGCCGATCTGGCGCTCGCGCTCGCGCGCCGCGCAGCGCGCCGCGAAGCTGGCGCGGTCCTCGGGCGTCGGCGGTGCGCCCGCGGGACGCGGCTCCCATGGTACGAGCCACTGCCGACATCGCGACCGGACCTCGAACCAGGCGTCGTAGTCCTCGGCCCCGAGCGTGCGCAGCACGATCCGTGCTCCCCGCAGCTCGAGCGGAGCGGTGCGGGCGGTGCGGCCGAACATCGCCCCAGCACCTCGCCCAGGGCCCCGAGCACCAGCTCCACGTTGCGCATGCGGGCGGTGTGCCCCATGCAGCCGATGCGCCACGCCCGGCCGGCCATCGTCCCCACACCGGAGCCGATCTCGATGCCGTAGCGCCCGAGGAACGCGGCCCG
>JBJKRZ010000347.1:0-2568 GCA_046704365.1 Acidimicrobiales bacterium
GTCGCCTAGGGCGGGCGGGGCTGAGGACGGTTCGGAGGGGCCGGCGGCGCGCCCCGCCCCCGCCCAAGATGAGAACGCCGGTGGGCGTCGACCCAGTTGATCGCCCGGTTGCACCGCGTGTCCTTAAGAAAACCTGGACGCCCTCAGGCACCCGCGCGAGAGTCGACGTCGACATGACGCCCGGAATTGCCCCTCAAGAGCTTTCCCGCGCGCGCCGATGGCAAACGGTGCTCGTCCGAATTTCCGCCCTGGCAACGGCCCTGGTACTGCCCTTGCTGGTCCTCGTGCTGGCAGGGTCGCCCCCGGCCGCCGCCGCGACACTCCCCCCGCAGAAGGCGTACTACCTGGTCGCCAACGACGGGGGCATATTCAGTTTCGGCGGGGCGCCGTTCTACGGCTCCATGGGTGGCCATCCGCTGAACAAGCCGATGGTGGGGATGGCAACGATGCCCACAGGCCACGGCTATTGGGAGGTGGCCAGCGACGGGGGGATCTTCACCTTCGGCAGCGCCGGCTACCACGGCTCGCTCGGCGGCGCCCCCCAGAGCCGTCCGATCGTGGCCATGGCCGCACCCTCCACAGGCGGGGGCTACTGGGTCACGGACGACAACGGGTTGGTCAGCAACTTCGGTGCCGCCACCTTCTGGGGTTCGGCGCCCCAGATCCTGAACGCCCCCGTCGTCGGGATGGCCGCGGCCGTGGGCAACGGTGACCCGGGGAACACCGCCTACCAGTCGGGCTCGTACGGCTACGACATCTCGGACTGGCAGTGCACAGGTGGCCTCCCGCCCGCGCCGCACCAGATCGGTATCGTCGAGGTGGACGGGAGCTCGGGCGGCAAGGCGCAGAACCCCTGTCTGGCCACAGAGGCGGCATGGGCCGGTGGCGGCCTCGGGCTGTACACGTTCCTGACCTACGGCACCACCACACAGGTCCCCGACCCGGCCTGTGCGCAGACCACCACACCGGCGGCGTGCAATTACGGGTTCCTCTCGGCGACGACCGCCTATTCCCAGGCACAGGCGGCCGGGATCTACACGCTGGTGTCGTGGTGGCTCGACATCGAGCGTGGCGGCTCGCCCACATACTGGACGCCGACAGTCAATGCCAACGCCGCCGTTGTCCAGGGTGCACTCGACGGGCTCCATTCCAAGGGCATCAACACCGTCGGCTTCTACTTCAGCGCATCGGCGTGGAACAACATCCTCGGCAGCTACAACCCAGCGGGCCCACTGTGGGTGGCGTCGTGGTGGACACCGACGACGCACACACCCACACCGAGATGGACCTGCACAAACGGTCGCTCGTACTGGGCGGCCCACGGGGACACGTGGCCATCGGGACCGGTCGACCTCGTGCAGTACACCGACAACGCCGGTGGGTTCGACGGCGACTACGCCTGCTGATCCGTCCCCCGGCGAGCATCCCGGCCCACGTCACGGCGAAAGTGCGTCATCCCTGGTCACGAGCTCGACCCGACCCACCCGACCTGCCCCGTTTCCCCTGGCAGTGGACTTTCGCCGACAGGTGGGCGCGCCTCATCGACCACCGGGGAGCCCGACCCGGCCCCGTCCGTCGTCTCCGCCTGGCGGGAGGTCCCCGCGCCAGAGCGCCCGACCGAGGAGCGACGGGGGGACCCGGCCACGCGGCGCAACCCTCGACGTTCGCCTGACCTCGAGAGCTCGGTCCGGACTCCCGCCAGTGGCCGCACCTCGATCTAAGCGTGAGGTCGAGATCTCGGGTTGCGGTGGCGCCTGGCCAACCCGATCAGCCAGGCAGGTGCCCGGCGTCGTTGTAGCGCTGGAGCTGCCAGCCGGAGGGCTGCCGCGGGACGCCCGCACGTGGGCCCGAGGCGGCACCTGGGCCCACGCCGGTCCGGGCGTCGGGATACCGGTCCCACACGGTGAGCGAGGCGTGAAGGGTGCGCAGCCGGAGCCGGGGACGGCCCCCACCGGCGCCGAGGAAGCGCAACATGGTCGACTCGATCACGCCGGCGTGACAGGCGATCACCACCAGCCCCTCGGGATGGGCGTCGGCCACTCGCTCAACGGCACCGGCCGCCCGGTCGACGAAGTCCGACCAGCTCTCACCTCCCGGCGCCAGGGGGGTCCCGGGATCGACGTCCCAGTTCGGCTCGCCGTAGCGGGCGGCGAAGTCCTCCCAGCGCAGCCCGTCGGCCTCCCCCGGGTGCAGCTCGCACAGCCCGCAATCGGTCGTCACCTCGAGCGGGGGGCCGTCCCGCCACCGGTCGAGCGCCGGGCCCAGGAGCTGGGCCGTCTCGACGGCCCTGGGGAGGACGGAGGCGTAGAGAGCTTCCACCCCGGCCAGCTCTCCGGAGGCGGCCAGCCTGCCGACGAGGGCCTCCACTTGGGACCGGCCGAGATCGCTCAGCCCGGTGCAGCCCGCCCGGCCCCCGACCACCCCCTCCACGTTGCAGGCGGCCTCGCCGTGGCGCACCAGCACCACCCGGGTCGACCCGGCCCCGGGCGGCACCACGGTGCGCATGCCGGCGGGGACGCCCGCCGGATCGCCTCCCACCGCGGAGAGCCCGTGGCGGCTCAGGTCCGG
>JBJKRZ010000348.1:0-2982 GCA_046704365.1 Acidimicrobiales bacterium
ACGGCCGGTCGCAGGGAAACTGCTGGGTCCATGGCCGGCGCGATGCTACGGGCGCACGCGGCCCCTGCACCAAGCGGCCCCCGCCTCCGAGCGGCCCCGGCAGCGGAGACAGGGCGGCCCGCTGTCAGCTGACGGTGAGTCGTCCCAGGCCCATGCCACGGAGCAGGTCCGACACCGCCGCGGACACGATGTGCAGCTCGCCGGTGATGAGCAGCACCCCGAACGCCACGAGCAACCCCCCGGCCACGGCGTCCACCACCCACAGGCGGCGCCGTACCCGGGCCATCAGGGCGGTGAGGCGGCCGAAGGCCAGGCCGGTGGCGAGGAAGGGCACCCCCAGCCCCAGCGAGTAGGCCACGAGCAGGACCACGCCCGAGCCCAAGGTGGCCCTCTCGTAGGCCAGGCCGAGCACGGCGCCGAGGACCGGGCCGATGCAGGGCGTCCAGCCGAAGGCGAAGGCCATGCCCATGACCGGCGGCGCCCAGCGGCCCAGCCGGGACGGGCGGGGGTGGAAGCGTCGCTCGGTCAGCAGCAGCCGGGGCGTGCCCACCCCGGCCAGGAACAGCCCGAGCACCACCACCAGGGCCCCGGCGGCGATGTCGAAGCTGTGCTGGTGGGCGATGAGCACCTTGCCCACGGCCGAGGCGCCTGCCCCCAGGGCGGTGAAGACCACCGTGAAGCCGGCCACGAACCCGAGCACGCCGGGGACGACGGCCACGGATCGGCCCCCGCCCTCCCCCAGCTCGCTGGCCGACAACCCCGACACCATCGACACGTAACCCGGCACGAGCGGCAGGACGCAGGGCGAGAGGAACGACAGCATGCCGGCGCCGAAAGCGACCAGGATGCCCAGTGGGTCGGCGGTGATGGCGGCGAGGTCCACCATCAGCCGCGCCAGCGCGTCAGCGGCCCTGCGCCCGCACGAGGGCCAGGTCGGCGTCCACCATCATGGCCACCAGCTGCTCGAAGCCGACCGTCTGCTCCCAGCCGAGCTCGGCGCGGGCGAGGCTGGCGTCTCCCACCAGCAGGTCCACCTCCGCCGGCCGCAGGAAGCGCTCGTCGACCACCACGTGCTCGGCCCAGTCCAAGCCGGCGTGGGCGAAGGCCACCTCGCACAGCTGGCGCACAGAATGGGTCTGGCCCGTGGCCACGACGTAGTCACGCGCCTGGTCCGCTTGGAGCATGAGCCACATGGCACGTACGTAGTCGCCGGCGAAGCCCCAGTCACGCTGGGCCTCGAGGTTGCCGAGCGACAGCTTCTCATCCAGACCGCAGGCGATGCGGGCCACGCCGTGAGACACCTTGCGGGTGACGAACTCGAGCCCCCGGCGCGGGCTCTCGTGGTTGAAGAGCATCCCCGAGCTGGCGTGCAGGCCGTAGCTCTCGCGGTAGTTGACGGTGATCCAGTGGCCGTACACCTTGGCCACCCCGTACGGGCTTCGGGGATAGAAGGGTGTGCCCTCGTTCTGGGGCACCTCGTGCACCTTGCCGAACATCTCCGACGACGACGCCTGGTAGAAGCGCGCTTCGGGGCAAGCGATGCGGATGGCGTCGAGAAGACGGGTGACCCCCAGGGCTGTGGTCTCCCCGGTGAGCACCGGTTGGCCCCACGACGTCTGGACGAAGGACTGGGCGGCCAGGTTGTAGACCTCGTCGGGACGGTGCTCGCGCAAGATGCCGATGAGCGACACCTCGTCGAGAAGGTCGCCGGCGACGAGGTTGAGACTGCCCTGGATGTGGGCTATGCGCTCGAAGTTCACCGTCGAGGAGCGCCGCACCATGCCGAAGACCTCGTAGCCCTCGTCGAGGAGGAGCTCGGCCAGGTACGAGCCGTCCTGGCCGGTGATGCCGGTGATGAGCGCTCGCTTGGGCATCTGCTCGGTCCTCTCCTTGTCAGCGGCCCGTCCAGCGGGGCGGGCGCTTCTGCTGAAAGGCGGCGATGCCTTCGGCGGCGTCCTCGGTCTGGACGGTGACGGTCAGCATGGCGTGCAGGTGAGCCAGCGCCTGCTCCGCCGCCGTGTCCCACACAGCGTAGAACGCGCTGCGCCCCAGCCTCATCGCCGTCGGCGACTTGGCGGCGAGCAGCGAGGCGAGCTCGTCGACTGCGTCGTCGAGATCGTCATGAGGAACCACCCGGCTCACGAAACCCAGGCGCTCGGCTTCGGCCGCCTCCACCACCCGGCCGGTGAGCATGAGCTCCAGGGCCTTCTTGGGAGGCATGGAGCGGGCCAGGGGCACGGTGATCATGTACGGCCACAGGCCGACGTCGATCTCGGGGGCGCCGAATCGAGCCCGGTCCGAGGCCACCACCATGTCGCAGGCGAGCGCCAGGCCCAGTCCGCCGGCCATGGCCCAGCCCTGCACACGCGCCACGGTGGGCTTGCCCAACCCCCACAGGTCCTCGAACAGCCCGGCCAGCTCGCCCCTGCCGTCGTGGGTGGCGAGGAACCCGCCTTCACCACCGGCCATGGCGTCCAGGTCGGCCCCCGAGCAGAAGGCCTTGTCGCCGGCACCGGTGACCACCACCACCCGCACGGCGGGGTCGTCCCCGGCCCGGGCCACGGCGTGGCGCAAGCCGCGGACCACCGACCAGGACATGGCGTTGCGGCGCTCGGGACGGTCGATGGTGACCCGAGCGACCCCGCCCGCCACCTCGTAGAGGACCTCGGACCCCGTCCCGGCGGCCTCGTCGCCTGCAGACGCTGGTTCCTCGGGAGGTCCGGGCATGGGTCTCGAACGCTACCCGGGGCGCCAGCGCCTGGTGCCCTGTGCCCTGTGCCCTGTGCCCGATGCCCGGTGCCCTGGGTCCGGTGCCCTGGGTCCGGTGCCCTGGGCCCGGTCCCCTGGGCCCGATACGGTCGACCCGCCCGTTAGCCTCCGCGCACCGTGCCCGCCCCCGTCGTCGCTGTGGTCTCGTTCCGCCTGGGCGGTACCGACGGCGTGGCCGTAGAGGCGGCCAAGTGGGCCTGGGCCTTCGGACGC
>JBJKRZ010000349.1:0-8263 GCA_046704365.1 Acidimicrobiales bacterium
CGTCCCGTTCTGCATGGTGGGCGGCCGGGCCCGGGTGCGGGGGGTGGGGGAGGAGGTGGATCCGCTTCCCTTCGAGGAACGTAGTTATGTGCTGCTCCTGCCGCCGCTGTCGGTGGACACGGGGGCGGCCTACCGTGCTTTCGACGCCGGCGCCCGAGTGACACCCTCCGACGACGCCGGCAACGACCTCGAGGCGGCTGCCCTGTCGGTCGTCCCCGACCTCGTCCGGTGGCGCGACGCCTTGGCCGAGGCCACCGGGATGCGCCCCCGCCTGGCCGGCAGCGGCTCGGCGTGGTTCGTCGAGGACGAAAGCGGTTCGTTGGCAGCCCAGCTGGGAGCGAGCTTGTCGGTCGACGAGGTGAAGGCGCCTCTGGTCCCCGTCGCGACGGTGCCGCCCTTTGCAGGGGGGGTCGCCCACGCGGTCCCGCCCATGGAGGCGGGGCCGGCTCGTGAGGTCTGAGGGCCCGCAGAGCGGGAGAGCTACTTCCCGGCGGCGCGGCGCTGCCAGCGGGTGGCTTTGAGCATCTTCTTGTGCTTCTTCTTGCGCATCCGCTTGCGGCGCTTCTTGATGAGCGAGCCCATGCGGTGGAGCAGGTTAGCGGGGGCACGCCCGGGGTCGCCACGTGACGTCCATGCCGATGCCCGCCGCCCCCCGCCCGCGCCCGCCGCCGAGGGCGCCCAGGCCCCAGGCCATTAGCGTTGGGGGGGTCCCCGGCGACCGGTGCCCGGTGGCGGGTAGTTCAATCGGCAGAACGCCGGCCTTTGGAGCCGGATGTTGGAGGTTCGAGCCCTCCCCCGCCAGCTGCTCCCTCTGGCCTGGTGGCGCGCCGGCGGTTCGATCGTGCTCAGGCGGTCGAGTGATCGGCGGGATCGACCCGGTCGCTGCGCACCGGGGACCCGATCAGCCGCCGGCGGCCAGGAGCTCGGAGAAGCGCTGGAGGTACAGCGGCCATCCCCCGTCGCTGCCCACGGCCTGCCCCACGCCCTGCCAGCCGTCACCGTGGCGATCGAGCTTGCGGTGCTCGAGCTCCACGCGGGTCCGGGTGGGCGTCTCGGCCACGAAGCGCACTTCGACCTCGCTCGTCTTGTCGGGATCGGCTTCGACCTGCCAGCTCGGACCGATGTCCCAGCTGAAGACCACCCGATGGGGAGGTTCGTAGGCGAGCACCCGGGCCCAACGGCACTCGCTGCCGTCGACGCCACGGTCGTAGAGATGTCCACCCACTCGGGTCTCGAAGACGGTCTCTGCGATCTCTGTGCCCAGCAGGTTGTGCTCGGGCGGCTTGAACCGGCCGAAGTCCTCGGTGAAGACGGCGAAGGCCTTCTCGACCGTGGCCTCGACCACGATCGAGAGCCGCACCGCCGTCGCTGTGGTGTCGCTGCTCACTCGTCCTCCTCCTTTTTCGTGCCTTCGACGTCCTGTGTGCCTTCGACGATGTGCTTGTAGGAGGCCAGGGCCCGCTCCCAGAACCGGTCGATGCCCTCGCGCACGGCGGCCAGCGCGTCGGGATCGACGCGATAGATGCGGCGGGTGCCCAGCGGGTGGTCGACCACCAGGCCGGCGTCCTTCAAGACGCGCAGGTGCTGGGAGACGGCGGGCCGGCTCACCGGCAGCCCGTCGGCCAGCTCGACCACGGCGCGCGGGCGTTCCGCCAGGCGCTCCAAGATGGCGAGGCGAGTGGGGTCTCCCAGTGCCAGCAGTGCCCGAGCTTGGTAAGCCATGACTAACGGTAAGCATACACTTACCAACAGCGCCGTCAACCCGTGGGTCGCCTCGTGAGGGTCACCTGCCAGGCTTGGACGCCCTCGGGGTCGAAGGTGATCTCGAGGACCGCCGGCTCGATCGCCTCCACGAGCCAGGCGCGGGCGAAGGTGCTGCGGATCTCGTCCTGGCTGACGCGTCGTGGCCCCCAGTCACCGGGCTGACGCTCGCTGAAGCAGAGCATGTGGTAGCGGCCGCCGGCGGGGACCACGCCGGCCAGGCTGCGCTCGAAGCGGGCTCTGCGCTCGTCGTCGAAGACATGGAACAGACCGCAGTCGAGCACGGTGTCGAACTGCTCGCCCAGCTCGGGGAGGCGAAGGGCGTCCCACACCACGAAGCGCGCCGATGAGCGGCGTGCTGTGGCCTTGCCCAGGGCCGCCTCGACGGCCAGCGGCGACAGGTCCACCCCCAGGGCCTCGTGGCCAAGCGACGCCGCCATCAGGGCGTGCTCGCCCGTCCCGCACCCCACGTCGAGCACCTTCCCGGCCAGTCGGCCCGACTGGGCCAGGCGCAAGAAGCACGCCTGGGGGCGTCCGATGTCCCACGGCGGGGTGGAGGACGCGTAGGTCGCGTCCCACTCCTCCGACGAATTGGGGGAGCTCTCTCGCCTTGGTGGGCTCGAGGCGGGGCCGTCGCTCACCACCTTGTGTTACCACCGCCCATCACGTCGCGCCGTGGCGCGTCCGTGGCCGGGGCGCATCACGCCGGCGTTGCGACGCTCAGCCCGTCACCCCGCCTTGTTGGCGCTCGAGAAGCGACGACGGGTCCACGTCCAGCTTGAGCTCCGGGGTCAGCTGGCCTTGAGGGGCCATGAGCCGCCGGACGTGACGGAGCTCGGTGGGCCGGGCGAAGAGGAAGCCCTGGGCCAGGCGGCAGCCGGCGTGGCGCAATCGCTCCCTCTGTCCTTCGGTCTCGATCCCTTCGGCCACCGTGTCCAAGCCGAGATCGTCGGCGAGACGGACGATGGTCTCCACCAGCACCGAGGTGTCGGCGGACTCCTCGTGGGCGACGAAGCTCCTGTCGATCTTGAGCTCGTCCACGGGCAGCCGCTGCAGGTAGGCGAGGGACGAATAGCCGGTGCCGAAGTCGTCGATGGCGATGCGCACCCCGAGCTCCTTCAGGCTCTCGAGGGCGAGCACCGATCGCTCGGGCTCGGCCATGAACACCGACTCGGTGATCTCCAACGTGAGCTGGGCCGGCGCCAGACCCGATTCCTGCAAGGCCGACGCCACGTCCTGAGCCAGGCCGGGCTCCTCGAGCTGGCGGGCGGAGAGGTTCACCGACAGGCTCAGGTCGAAGCGCTCGGTCTGCTCTTGCAGCGTCCTGGCGTCACGGCACGAGCGCGTCAGCAGCCAGCGGCCCATCTCCACGATGAGGCCGGTGCTCTCGGCCACCGGTATGAACTCGCCGGGCATGACCAGTCCCCGGTGAGGATGCTGCCAGCGCATCAGGGCCTCCACGCCCGTCACCGACCCCGTGCCGAGATCGACGATGGGCTGGTACTGGACGACGAGCTCGCCGTTGCCGACCGCCCTGCTCAGGTCGCTGGCCAGCTGCAGGCGGCTCACCACCTCCTCGCGCAGGCCCGGGTGGAACAATTGGCTGCGGCCCTTGCCGGAGTTCTTGGCCGCGTACATGGCGATGTCGGCGTCACGCAGCAGCTCGTCGGGGGCCGTCGCCGGGTCGCTCGTGGTCACCACGCCGATGCTGGCCCCGATGACGGTTTCGGCGCCGTCGACGGCCAAGGGCAGTCGCAGGGCGTCGAGGATGCGCTCGGCGGTGGCGCCGGCAGCAGAGGTGTCGCGGCTCTCGAGCAGCACGGCGAACTCGTCGCCTCCCAGCCTGGCCAGGGTGTCCCCGGCGCGCACCGTCTGCTCGAGACGGCGGGCGACGCCCTCGAGGAGGCTGTCGCCCGTGCCGTGCCCCCGGCCGTCGTTGACCGCCTTGAAGTCGTCCAGGTCGAGGAACAGCAGCCCGAGCGAGCCCCCGCCGCGCTCCAGCCTGGCCACGGCATGCTCGACCCGGTCCTGGAACAGCGCCCGGTTGGCGAGCCCGGTGAGCGAGTCGTGGAAGGCCTGGTGGCGCAACTCCTGCTCGAGGCGTATCTGGTCGCTCACGTCCCGGCTGTTGAGCACGATGCCCCCCACCGCCGGGTCCTGGAGGAGGTTGGTCAGCCTGGACTCCACCGGTACGTACCCGCCGTCGGCGCGCCGCAGGCGCCACTCCGCTGTGCCCTCGCTGCCCGCCTCGGCGATCACGTTTGCGGTCGCCCGGCGCCAGCGGGCGACGTCGTCGCCGTGCAGGATGCCGGCGAAGGCGTTGCCCACCAGATCCTCGGGAGGGGTGCCGAGCACGTGGGCCGACGACGGGCTCTGGTACGTCACGATGCCGTCGGCCGAGACGACGGTCGTGAGGTCCGAGGAGGAGCGGACCATGGCGGCGAAGCGGGCGTCGGTGCGCCGCTGCTCGTCGATGGCCAAGTCGAGCAGGGCGTTGCGCTCCTCGAGCTCCCGGGCGGCCTTGACGGCCTGGCGCCGCCTGCGCCCCGACACCTCGACCAGCGCCGCCACCACCAGCGTGGCGAGAAGCTGCGCGCCCAAGAGGATCCAGGGCAACAACACCGTGTCCGTGCCGGTGAGGTTGGCCGTCGCCGTCATGACGATGAGGACGTTTCCGGGGGAGCTCACCGAAGCAACTCGCTGGGTCAAGACGGCCTGCGAGGAGGTCTCCGCCCCGTTCCTCGGTGTCACGGCCACCGCCCGCTCACCGCGCAGGGGGAGATGGGTCGTGGTGGCGAAGATCAAGTGGGCGGGGTCCTCGTAGCCGGCGTACACGGCCACCTGCAGGTGCTCGAAGGGGTGCGCCGGCATCGATGCGAGCGAGATGACCGATGGCACCACCGACTCGCTGTAGAGGCCGTAGCCGGGCGGCAGCTTGGGAAGGGCCACCACCTGCACCAGGCGCCGCTGGCGGTTCGCCCTCACCGTCGAGTAGTAGGGCAGGGTTCGGTTGCTGATGGCGCTCACCAGGGGGTCGTCGGCGGGCGTGCCGAAGCTCCAGTGCACGGTCCCCGTGCTGGCCAGCACGTCGAGCACACCGTGCTCCACCCGCACGAGGGCCAGGGCGTCGGCGCCCACCGCTCCTGCCGCCTCGGCCGCCGCCGCCCTCCAGGCGGCCATGTCCACGCCCTGGGCACTGACGGCGGCCTCGATCTCGCTCACGTGCGGTTCGGCTTGGGCCAGAAAGGGGCTCAGCACGAGCGAGCCCTGGGATGCGTCCTGGCGCAGCAGCAGCAGGTCGTCGTTGCGAGCTGTGTTCCTGGCCAGGGCGAAAGCAAGGCAAGCGATGGCGATGCCGATGATGAGCACCCCCACCGTGAGACGTTGGAGACGTCGACGTCCGGCGCCACCGCGCACTTCGAGACCCTCCCTGCCGCCGGGGCCCCCTCCCGTCGACCTCGCTGTCATGAGTCTCGGCAGTCCCCTTTGTGCGCCATAGGGCCCTTTGTCACGAAAGTGGGGGCCGCACCGGTCCCCAGGTGGCCCCGACCGGGCCCCGACCGGCCCCGGTGGCCCGAGCTTCGGGCAGGCCGTGACCCTTGGGGCCGATGTCCCGAGGTCGGTCGGTTCAGTTGCTCGTTGTGCGCAGCCCTTCCAGGACGAACTCCGGAGCGTGCAGCAGCCGCCGGGCCAGGACCTCGTCGCAGTGCCGGCAGCGCGATCCACGAGGGGTGACACGGCAAGCCATGACGCCTGCCAGGTGTGGGACGTGGTAGCCGGTGCACGCACCGCCGTCGAGCTCCTCGGTGCAGTACGCGATCTCTCCGTCCCGGTGCAACACGAGGCACCCGTTGCACATGGCCATTGCTGTCACCTCCCTGCCCTCAGAACACGGATCGGCGTCCGACGGCCACGGCTGGAGCAAGCGCGGCACAACGGATTGCCACAGCGAGTGGTCGCCGGCAAAGCGAAGGCGACAGAAGGGGAGGGAGCAGGCGCGACAGGCTCGGCGCGGAGCCGATCAGGACGCCGTGGGCACCATCAGCGAGGCGCAGTAGGGGCAGCTCTCGGTGCTCACCAGGCGGCAGGCGACCACCCCGCGGCGATGGGGACGGTCTTCGCCGGCACAGCTGTGCCCGGACCGCTCCTGGCTGCAGTAGGCGACGCTGCCGTCGCGGTGCACCACCAGCTGACCGGCGCAGCTCGTCATGTCGGCTCCTCGTCGTGGCCCGCTCGTGTCGAGCCGGCCTCTCGCGTAGTCATCGACGTCGCCTGCGCCCGCCTTTACACCTTTAGGCAATTCCCGCCCAACATCGGTCGGGCGGCCTCGACCGGTCGTCGGGAGTCGCTGTCTGTCTGGTCTGGCTCAGCGAAAGTCGCGCGACGCCATGGGCAAGGCCACGAGCTCGAGTGGCGAGATCCTCTCCGCCACCACGCTGGCCACCCCGTCCACGCGCTCCAGGCGGCCCCGTACGAGCAAGGCCGGTGCCCGCCGGGCGGTGTCCTTGAAACGCTCCCAGGTGCCGGGCGGGCATACGACGTTCACCATCCCGGTGTCGTCCTCCAGGTTCAAAAAGACCGTGCCCTTGGCGCTGTCGGGACGTTGGCGATGGGTGACCACCCCTCCCACCAGCACCTTGCCGTCGGTCTCCGCACCGGCCAGGGTGCCCGCCGGGACCACCCCCATGGCGTCCAGGCGGGGGCGGACCAGCTCCATGGCCGAGGTGCCCACGGTGATCCCGGTGGCCCACAGGTCCGCCTCCACCTCCTCGGCCGCCTCCAGCTCGGGCAGTACCGGCGCCTCCTCGCCCGTGACGATCCCCGGCAGCCGTCCCGGCCCTCCTTGCGACAATGCCCCGGCGGCCCACAGCGCCTGGCGCCGTTCGACGCTGGGGCGGCCGCCCGGGCGGGAGGGGAGGCCGACCAGGGAGCCGGCGGTGGCCAGCGCCTCCAGCTGGGTGCGGCCCACCTGTGCCCGGCGCACGAGGTCCTGCATCGAGTCGTAGGGACGCCCGGCACAGATGCGCTCGGCCAGGTCCTCGCCCACTCCCCGAACCGATGCGAGCCCCAGTCGGATGGCTGGCTGCAGGCGAGGGACCGCCCCCAATGAACGGCTCCCGGCGCATTCGTTCCATTCCAGCGACGCCTGCGCCTCGGACCAGTCGACGTGGGGACGACGCACCACCACGCCATGGCGTCTCACGTCGGCCACCAGTGACTGCGGTGCCCAGAACCCCATGGGTTGGGCGTTGAGCAGCGCAGCGCAGAAGGCGGCCGGATAGTGCAGCTTCAGCCAGGCGCTGGCGTACACCAGGTAGGCGAAGGACACGGCGTGGCTCTCGGGAAAGCCGAAGTTGGCGAAAGCCGAGAGCTTGGTGAAGATGTCCTCGGCCACCTGACCGGTGATGCCGCGTCGGGCCATGCCGTCGAACAGGCGCTGGCGGAGCCGGGCCATGCGCTCCCCGGAGCGTGTGGCGCTCATGGCCTGGCGCAGCTCGTCGGCCTCGGCACCGCTGAAGCCCGCCGCGTCGATGGCGATCTGCATGAGCTGCTCCTGGAACAACGGCACGCCCAGCGTCTTTCCCAGGGCCCGCTCGAGCAGCGGGTGGGGCGGATCGGGGGGTTCCAGCCCCTGGCGCCGGCGGATGTAGGGGTGGACCGATCCGCCCTGGATGGGCCCGGGGCGGATGATGGCCACCTCCACCACCAGGTCCGAGAACGAGCGCGGCTTGATGCGCGGCAAGGTGGCCATCTGGGCCCTGCTCTCCACCTGGAACACGCCCACGGTGTCGGCCCGACACAGCATGTCGTAGACGGCGCCCTCTTGGGGGAGCTGGGCCAGGTCCAGCTCCACTGCGTGTGCCTGGCGCACCAGGTCGACGCAGCGGTGCAGGGCGTCGAGCATGCCCAGGCCCAACAGGTCGAACTTCACCAGGCCAGCCGCGGCGCAGTCGTCCTTGTCCCACTGCAGGGCGCTGCGCCCGGGATGGCGAGCCCACTCCACGGGGCACACCTCGACCACCGGCCTGTCGCACAGCACCATGCCGCCCGAGTGCAGGCCCAGATGGCGGGGGAAGTCGAGCACCTCGGCAGCCAGCTCGCCCAGCGGGGCGGGCAGGACGGGGTCGTCGAGGACGGGGTCGTCGAGGACGGGGCGGTCGAGGACGGGGCGGTCGAGGGTCTCGTGGCGGTCCACCGCCTTGGCCCAGCTGTCCACCTGCTCCGCCGTGTAGCCCAGCGCCTTGCCCATGTCCCGGATGGCCGAGCGCGCCCGGTAGGTGATGACGTTGGCCACCTGCGCGGCGTACTGGCGCCCGTAGCGCTCGTAGACGTAGGCGATCACCTCCTCGCGCCGGCCGGACTCGATGTCCACGTCGATGTCGGGAGGGCCGTCGCGCTCGGGGGAGAGGAAGCGCTCGAAGAGCAGGCCCAGCGACACGGCGTCGGCCCGGGTGATGCCCAGCGCGAAGCACACCGCCGAGATGGCGGCGGTCCCCAGCCC
>JBJKRZ010000350.1:0-4761 GCA_046704365.1 Acidimicrobiales bacterium
GGCCGGGCGATGAGATAGCCGATCACGGCACCGGCCACCACCGTGACCACGACCACCCAGATCAGGCGGGGATGTCCGGTGACGAACCACAGCCGCACGCGCACGGCCTGGTCGTTCTCGAGCACGAAGGAGACGGCGGCGGCCAGCAGGATCCCGAGCGCCACCAGGCGCGAGATGCGGCGGCCCTCGCCGCCCGAGACGCGGCGACCCTTGCCGCGTCCCTCCCCGGCGCCGGCGCCGGGGTCGGCCGGGGTGGGGTCTTTGGGGCTCACGCCTCCACGCCCACGTGCTCTCCCGTCCACAGCTTGATGCCGCCCAGCAAGCCGGCGCTGTTGTCCACGATGCTCACGTCGGCAGGAAGATCGACCTCGACGCGCTTGGCGTTGCCGCCCCCCAGATAGCAGTGGTCGAAGAAGCACAGGGCGCGCAACGTGTCGATGGCACGCAGCAGCCGGCGGTTCCACTTGACGTTGCCCACGATCTTGCGGGCGCGGTCACCGAGCTGGTCGTTGTAGGTGTCGTCCTTGTGCAGCGGATGGTGCGACAGCTCCAGATGGGGCATGAGCCGGCCGTGGTAGAAGAACGCCGTTCCCACCCCCGTGCCCAGCGTCACCACCAGCTCGAGGCCCTTGCCCACCACCACGGCGGCTCCCTGGACATCGGCGTCGTTGGCGACGCGGGTGGGTTTGCCCAGGCGCGACGCCAGGGCGCCGGCCAGGTCGAAGCCCCGCCACTTGGCGGCGATGTCGGGATCCTGGTCGCTCCCGGGCCCGGCGCTGGTCTCGAAGTGCGACGCCGACAGGACGTGGCCGCCGCGCACCATGCCCGGGAAGCCGGCGGCCACGCGGTCGTAGGCGGGAAGGGGCTCCACCAAGGTGACGAGCATCTCGAGCAGCCGCTCGGGAGGACAGGGGTAGGTGGTGGACACCCGCAGCCTGTCCGCCACCAGGGCGCCGGCCGAGTCGAGCACGGCCGCTTTGAGGCCGGTCCCGCCCACGTCGATGGCGAGGGTGAACGGATGCGTGGGATGGGCAGCGACGGAGTCGGGGCTCTCGTTCATGGCACCGAGGGGGCGACGGCGCCCCCCACCACGTGGCGGTCGTCGAGTGCCGGCGCCACGGCGTCGGCGTCCCACCGTTCGCCGTGCAGGACCTCCCCGAGCGACAGGCGACGGCGCCACCCGGCGCGCTCGAGGTCGGGGACCTCCCGGAGGTGCGTGACGGGGCCCATGCACAACCAGGCGACGGGACGGATGGAGGGCGGGATGCCCACGAGCTGGCGCAGGAACGACTCTCGGTAGAACGACACCCACCCCATGCCCCACTCCTCCGCCGTGCACGCCAGCCACATGTTCTCGATGGCCAGGCACACCGAATAGAGGCCGGCGTCGGCGATGGCGTGGCGTCCGAGCACGTCGGGGGCGCCGCGGCTGCGGTCGTAGGTGACGACCACCGACACGCTGGCCTCGAGGATGCCGTCGATCTTGATGCCGGCGAAGCGGGCGGCCCGCTCGGCGTCGAGCGAGTCGGCGAACACCTTGCGCTCGGCCTGGACGTGGTCCCAGAACGCCCGACGGGTACAGGGGTCGGTGACGAGCACGAAGTCCCAGGGCTGGCTCAGCCCCACGCTGGGGGCGCTGTGGGCGGCGTCGAGGACCCGGGCCAGCACGGGACCGGGCACCGGCTCGCCGGTGAACTCGGCGCGGACGTCGCGCCGGCGGTGGATGACCTCGTAGAGGCCCGTCGTGCCCGCCACCTGCCCCGTCCTCACCTGGCGTCGGTCCTTGAGGCCCGGGTCGGGCGTGTCCTCGGGCAGTGGCGAGGCGGCGTCCATCGCCCCCGGACCTTACTGAGCCGACGGGCCGCCGGTTAGCCTCGCCGGGTGACCGATCAGCCCTGGGCCCAGGACGCCTGCTCGCTCGTCGACGCCATGCGCGGCGGCCAGATCACACCCACCGAGGCGCTGGAGCTGTCGCTGGCCGCCATCGAGCGCTCCGAGCTCAACGCTTTCTGCCATCTCGACACCGAGGCGGCGCGCGCCCAGGCCAAGAACGCCGACGTGTCGCTCCCCTTCGGCGGGGTGCCCATGGGGATCAAGGAGCTCGAGTCGGTGGCCGGGTGGCCGTACGCCGAGGGCTCCCTCCTCTTCGCCGACCGCAGGGCGGAGCACACCGACATCCACGTGGAGCGCCTACGGCGCTCGGGCGCCGTGCTCGTGGGCCAGACCACCTCGAGCGAGTTCGGCGGTGTCAACTACACGAGCACCAAACTGCACGGCACCACACGCAACCCGTGGGACCCCGCACGCACTCCCGGGGGGTCGTCGGGCGGATCGGCCGCCGCCGTGGCCGGCGGGCTCGTCCCGGTGGCCTCGGGCGGCGACGGGGGCGGCAGCATCCGCATCCCGGCCGGCTACAGCGGTCTCTTCGGGCTCAAGTCCACCTACGGTCGCATCCCCAAGGGCCCCCACGCCCACCAGACGCCGCACACCGTCACCCTCGGCTGTCTGAGCCGCTCCGTGCGGGACACGGCCCGCTGGTTCGACGTGTGCAACGGCTACCACCCCCACGACACCTTGAGCCTGCCCCGGGTCGAGGGCTGGGAGGCCGGGCTCGGCACCCGCGGCGGGGACCTGCGAGCCAGGCGCGCCGTGATCGCCGTAGACCTCGGAGTGGCCGTCGTCCTGCCGGCGCTGGCCGACGTGGTGCAAGCCGCCGCCGAGGCCCTGGCGGCGGACGCCGGGCTGGAGCTCGTCGACGTGCCGGTCCGATTCCCTCCGGCGCTCATCGAGTGGGCCATGTCGAACCTGGTGACGTTGGCCGCCGACCTGGGCGACCGCTATCCAGCCTGCGAGCAGGAGCTCACCATGGAGATCATGCTCGGGATGAACGTGGCCACCCACCACTACGACCTGGCCATGGCCGCCTCGGCCGAACGCTTCCGGGTGGAGATGCACGAGGCCATGGCGGCGCTGCTCGACGAGGTGGACTTCGTCTTCGCCGCCACCAACCCCGACCTCGCCTTCGCCGCCGAGGGCCCTGTGCCCATGACGGTGGGCGAGCGCGACCTGCTGGCCGAGTTCGGCGACGTGCTGCGCGCCGGAGCCAACACCGGGGTGCTCACCATGCCCGCCAATTTCTGCGGGAACCCGGCCGTGTCGATTCCCGTGGGCCATGTGGAGGGCCTGCCGGTGGGCCTGCAGGTCATTGGACGCCACCACGAGGAGCCTCTGCTCCTCGAGCTGGCCGCCGTGGCCGAACGCAAACGCCCCTGGCCGCTGTGCGCCCCGGGCTCGCCTCGCTGAAGGTCGCGTCGCTACCGGGGCACATCCACCTCGATCGAGGCTCGGCGACTCCGATCCGAGGGACCACCGGACGGCTCAGCGTCCGGCCACCTCCACCGGGAGCGAGGCCAGGCCCCGCAGGATGATGTTGTCCTTGTAGGCCAGCCCGCCCACGCCAGCGCGCAGCTCCGCTCGCCGCAGCAGGACCTCGAAGGCGATCTGGGCTTCGAGCCGGGCCAGCGGGGCCCCGAGGCAGTGGTGGAGCCCGAAGCCGAAACCCAGGTGCGGGTTCTCTGCCCGTCCCAGGTCGAGGTCGTCGGCGTCCTCGAACACCAACGGATCGCGGTTGGCCGAGCCGATGAGGAGCATGGAGAACTCGCCGGCCTCCAGAAGGGTTCCGCCCACTTCCATGGGCTCGAGGCAGATGCGACCCGTCAGCTGCACGGGCGAGACGTAGCGCAGCAACTCCTCGACGGCGCTGCGGCCGACGGAACCGTCGGCGCGCAAGCGCTCGAGCTGGTCGGGGTGCTCCAACAGGGCGAGCGCCCCTCCCGAGATGAGGTTCACGGTCGTCTCGTGCCCGGCCACGAGCAGGAGGATGCAGGTGGACAGCAGCTCGCCCTGGGACAGCACCTGGCCCTGCTCCTCGGCGGCGATGAGGCGGCTGAGCAGGTCCTCGCCCGGGTCGGCCCGGCGCTTGTCGATGAGCTGGGCGAAGTACTGCACGAAGTTCAAGATGCCGGCCAGGCGCTCGTGCACCGCTTCGGGCGGCAGCAGGAAGTCGGGGTCCAGGCCCCGCGCCAGCGCCTCCGACCAGCTGCGGAAGGTGGCGTGGTCCTCGGGCGGAACGCCCAGCATCTCGACGATGACCTGCACCGGGAGCGGATAGGCGTAGTCGGCCACGAGGTCGCCACCACCCTCGGCCACGATGGGGTCGAGCAGCTCGTCGCACAGCTGGACGATGCGCCGGCGCAGGCCGTCCACCACCTTGGGGGTGAAGGCCTTCTGCACGAGCCCCCGCAGGCGCGTGTGGTCGGGCGGGTCCCGGAAGAGGAAGGGCGCCAGCTCCTCCAACACGTCGAGCGTGCCGCCCTGGCCCGCTGCCTGCATGGAACGCAGCGAGGCGAAGCGCTCCGGATCGGCGTTGCGTGCGTCGCTCGAGGACCGGCGGTCCCGCAGGACAGCCAGGCAGTCGGCATGTCGGCTGAAGACCCAGAAGCCGAGGGGGCTGCGGTGCACCGGGTTGCTCTGTCGCAGCTCGGCGTAGACGGCGAAGGGGTCCTGGCGCCAGGCAGGATCGAAGGGGTCCCACACCAGGGTCCCCGATGCCGCCGCCCGGTCGCGGGCCTCCTGCGCCCACCGGGTGATCTCGGCGTTGCGCTCGGCCACGAGCGACGCCAGGTCCTCCCCCGGTCCCCCGCCGCCCCGGCCGTCGCCTTCCATCGATGCTCGGTCGCCCACCATGGGCCAACCTACCGA
>JBJKRZ010000351.1:0-4193 GCA_046704365.1 Acidimicrobiales bacterium
GGCGAGGGCCACGGGCACCGACGTCGCCATCACCTACCAGGGGGACATCGTCCACGACGGGTACCAGGCCGACGTCCTGGCACCGCCGCTCACCGAAGCGTGGTCCCACAACTTCGGCGAGCGGATCTCCTACCCGGTGATCGCCGACCAGATGGCCTTCGTCACCGTGGGCGACAACACCTCGAGCACCTACGGCACCACCCTCGAGGCGCTCAGCCTGTCCACGGGATCGGTCGTGTGGTCGGTGCCGCTGGGCGGAACCTACTGGTGGTCAGGCCTGGCCTACGACGGCGGGAGGCTCTTCGCCCTCAACTACTCCGGCCTGCTCGAGGCCTTCGACCCCTTGACCGGGGCGCAGCAGTGGGCCACGCAGCTGCCCTACCAGTGGGCCTTCACCTCGGCGCCCACGGCCGCCAACGGCTACGTCTACACGGCGGGTGCGGGCAGCGGGGGGACGCTGTACGCCGTCAACGAGTCGACCGGCGCCGTGGCCTGGACGGCCTCGGTCATGAACGGCGACGAGAGCTCGCCGGTAGTAACGAGCACCGGCGTGTACGTCTCCTACGCCTGCCAGCAGACCTACGACTTCAACCCCACGACCGGTGCCCTCATCTGGCACTACGCCACCTCGTGCGAGGGCGGCGGGGGCACGACGGCGGCGCTGTCGGGCAACCAGCTCTACGTGAGGGACCCCACGCTCGGCGACGTGATCCTCGGCGCCTCGACCGGGGCCGTGATGGGGAGCTTCTCGGCAGGGCCCATACCCGCCTTCTCGGGGTCGACCGGGTACTTCCTCTCCGGCGGCACCCTCTCGGCCCAGAGCACAGCCAAGCACGGCGCCAACTGGAGCTTCTCCGGTGATGGCGGGCTTGACACCGCTCCGCTCGTGGCCAACGGCGTCGTGTACGAGGGATCGAGCAGCGGGAACGTCTACGCCCTGTCGGCCAGCACCGGCGCCCAGCTGTGGTCGGGCAACACCGGGAGCGCCATCCTCGGGCCTGACGAGCAGAACGTCTCGCAGCCCCTGACGGGCATGGCCGTCGGCGAGGGCATGCTCCTCGTCCCCGCCACCGACACCCTGATGGCCTACCAGTCGAGCCCCACCTCGTCCGCCACCGCCCCCTCCGCCCCCCAGGCGCTCTCCGCCACGGCCAGCGTTGGTGCCGGCGCCAACCAGGTGGCCCTGTCGTGGGCCCCGCCCGCCGCCGACGGCGGCAGCTCCGTCACCGGCTACGAGATCTACCGGGGCACGAGCCCGGGGGGCGAGACCCCGCTCGCCGCCGTGGGGGCGTCCACCACCAGCTACGCGGACAGCGCCGTGAGCCTGGGGAGCACCTACTACTACGAGGTGGCTGCGCTGAACGCCGCGGGGACGAGCCCGCTGTCCAACGAGGCCTCGGCCACGGTCGCCACTGTTCCCGGGGCGCCGACGGGGCTGGCGGCGACCTACGGCGGCGGCCAGGTGGGCCTGTCGTGGTCGGCACCCTCCTCCGACGGGGGCAGCGTCGTCACCGGCTACGACGTCTACCGGGGTGCGACTTCGGGCGCTGAGCAGTACCTGGCCAGCGTGGGCCCGAGCACCCGCAGCTACAGCGACACGGCCGTGACCGACGGCACCACCTACTACTACGAGGTGGCGGCGCTGAACGCCGTGGGCACGGGACCGCTGTCCAACGAGGCCTCGGCCACCACGCCCACCACCGCCCCCGGCGCACCCACGGGGCTGGCGGCCAGCGCCGGAAACGGCCAAGTGGGCTTGTCGTGGCAGGCGCCCTCCTCCGACGGCGGCAGCCCCGTCGAGGGCTACGACGTCTACGAGGGCACCTCCGCGGGACAGGAGTCGACGACGCCGCTCAACAGCTCGCTCGTCACGGGCACGAGCTACAGCGTGGGCTCCCTCGCCAACGGCACGACCTACTACTTCACCGTGGAGGCGGTGAACAAGGTGGGCAACAGCGCGCCCTCCAACGAGGCCTCGGCCACTCCCCAGGCGGCCACGGTGCCCTCTGCCCCCCAGGGGCTCGTTGCTTCGGGGGGCGTCGGCCAGGTGAGCCTGTCGTGGCAGACGCCCTCCTCCGACGGGGGCAGCCAGCTCAGCGCCTACGACGTCTTCCGGGGCACAAGCCCGGGCACCGAGAGCTACCTGGCAACCGTGGGCTCGGGCACCCTCAGCTACGACGACACGGCCGTGGCCGTGGGCACCACCTACTACTACGAGGTGGCGGCCGTGAACGCGGCGGGGACGGGCCCAGTGTCCAACGAGGTGGCGGCCACGCCCATCGGGCTGCCCGGCGCTCCCTTGGACCTCGTGGCGTCGGCGGGCAAGTCGGGAGGCATCGACCTGTCGTGGCAGCCGCCCTCGTCCTCGGGGGGCGGCTCCATCATCGAGTACCAGATCTACCGGAGCACGCGGCCGGGACAGGAGACCCTCTACGCCACGGTGAGCTGCCAGGCGGCAGCGGGATCGGGGGGAACGACCGGTTCCGGGGGACAGCTGGGCCCGCCAGGACCGACGACCTGTCCCACCACCTTCGTGGACTCCTCCACCAAGAAGGGCAGGACCTACTACTACGAGGTGGCAGCGGTGAACGCGGCGGGGACGGGGCCCCTGTCCAACGAAGCATCGGCGAAGGCGGGCTAACCCGCTCGGTGCCGGACTCTCATGACATTGTGAAAAGTATCGGACGGCTCCTCCCCCGAGCCGGGCGGACTGACGTACAGCGCTCACTACTTGGGTGACAGTCGATCCAGGCGTAGGAGCGAGGCGGGTACGGGGACTCCACAATCAGCGCACGTCGTGCTGGGCGACCTTCACGGTGGCCTTCTTCACCTTCGCCTCCACCACAGTTCTCTGAGCAAGGGCTCGCGCATCGTCCAGCCGCCCCCCGACGCAATCGGTGACTCCTGCCGAGAACGTGATGGGGCGACCCGAGACCACGAGCTCGCGTCTGCAGTCGGCGAGGATCCCCTCGAGCATCTCGCCTACGGCCGAGGCGGAAGTCTGCGGACTGATTACGAGGTATTCGTCACCACCCCATCGGCCGACGTTGGCGCTTCCGAATGCCTCCTTGAGGCGCTCAGCCACGCCAGCGATGGCCTTGTCGCCATCTTCCCAGAGCTCATCGCTGGCGTTGAGCTCGCGCAGGTTGTCGAGGTCGATGAATGCCAGGCAGAACATCGATCCTGCCGCGGCGAGATCGATGAGCCGGTCGTGCATCCCCCGGCGGTTGAGCAGGCCCGTGAGCGGATCCCGAAAGGCGAGTTCGCGCAGTACTTCCATATCGCTTCGCAGCTGCAGACTCTCCCGCAACGCTTCCTCGGCGTCCTTGAAAGTACGCTCGAATGCGGCAAGTTGTTGACGGAGTTCTCGGTCTCTGTCGATTTGGGCATCCCGTTCGACCATCCACAGGAGGTCCCACCCCTCCGGCGGTGGTCCGGCGCGGCGGGCGAGATGAAAATGCACCTTCACGTGCTGCCCGGCGAGCTCGAATTCCGGACGGAGAACCTGCGTCCTCAGGGCACGAAGCCATTGTCCGCCGTCATCGGGGCCCACTCGGTCGGACAAGAGGGCGAACTCGTCGGGACCCACTCGTGCCACGAGCGTCGCAAAACCGCTTCTCTCCAGACGCCTCGCCACCTGGAGAAGCAGCTCGTCACCAGCGTCGACACCCAAGTCTCGGTTGACATGTCGCAGGGCCACGATGTCAACGAGCCCTACGGTGACGTTCCCGTCCGTGCCGGCAGCCCTCGCTACCCGACGGCGAGCGTCAAGCGCGGCCTGGAATGCTCCGGTGCGCACCAGACCTGTCAGGGGATCCCGATCTTCTTTCGCCGTCACTGATCGTCCCTCCCACCCCGACCGATCCAAGGGTACGACCCAGCATTCTCATCGGATAAGGGCGCGAGATGGCGCAACGCCTGTAGCGGAACCGCTCACCACGACCGGTAATCGCCGGGCACCCATCTACGCCCGGCCTGGGCCGCTGGGCCAGGATCGCCTGGAAGGGAGGGCCGGCGAGCAGGTGTCACCGTCATGCCGGGTGCGGCTTTGCCGACCCTCATCTCACCTTGCTGCCGAACTCACCGTCTCCTGAGCCCGCCGGCAGGGTGAGAAGGCGCTGCTGGGAAGCCGCCCGGGATCCATGCCGGAAGTCGCCCGGCGGACCAGGGGTTCGGCACGGCGGGCTCCTGGG
>JBJKRZ010000352.1:0-4453 GCA_046704365.1 Acidimicrobiales bacterium
CGGTCCCAAGGGTTGGGCTGTTCGCCCATTAAAGCGGTACGCGAGCTGGGTTTAGAACGTAGATATCACTGCGTCCCTAGGGAGCAATTCCTAGGTGCCCACCGGCTCATATCGGTGGAACCCTGACCTGTCACAACCGAACAATACGGTCAGGGCAATACCGAGGGAAGGCCAACCGATGAGAGCGTCAGACGCGTCCTACGTTGCAGGGTTTCTCGACGGCGATGGGAGTATTCACTTCCAGCTGGTTCGTCAGAAGGAGTACCGGTTCGGCTACTACATCCGGTCAAGTATCGCGTTTTCGCAGTCGATCTCCGCTCGAGCAGGCCTGGAGCACATCCAGTCGCTTGTCGGTGGCGGATATCTCAGAGATCGCGGTACTGGGATGAGTGACCTCGTGATTACGAGCCGGCCCCTTCTCGTCGAACTTTTGAAAGCCCTCGAGCCGTACGTGATCTTCAAGAAGGAACACGTGCGAAGAGCCCTCGAGTTGATTCCACAGCTGGACCGGCTGAGGGATCCGGTCGAGTTCCTGCGACTGGCACGCCAAGTTGACGCTTTTGCAGCCCTAAACTATTCGAAAACGAAGCGGATAACCGCCGCAGATGTCGAGCAACATCTGCGTAGCACGGGTGGTTGTGCCCCTGTAACGACTTCCTCGTCTGCCACAACGAGGAGATGGCGGAAAGCAATGACGCCATAACACGCCGGCCCCTAGAAATAGGGTGAAGGTATAGTCTGTGCCCGCAGTAATGCGGGAGTACATGCGTGAGACAGTTCGGTCCCTATCCGATGCAGCCGCAGGAGACCTGAGGAAGGCTGTCCCTAGTACGAGAGGACCGGGACGGACGTAGCTCTCGTGTGCCAGTTGTCCTGCCAAGGGCACTGCTGGTTTGCGACCTACGGGTGGGATAAGCGCTGAAAGCATCTAAGCGCGAAGCTCGTTCCAAGATGAGGTCTCCCACAGGGAAAACCTGGTAAGGCCCGTGGCCAGACGACCACGTTGATAGGCCGGAGGTGTACGCACGGCAACGTGTTCAGCCGACCGGTACTAATCGGCCGAGGGCTTGGAGAGCCCTTCGTGCTTGTGCTCGCTATGGAGCGCTCAAGGTAGCGCGCAAGGTTTCCGGTGACCATAGCGGCGGGGCAACACCCGTTCCCATTCCGAACACGGAAGTTAAGCCCGCCAGCGCCGATGGTACTTGGGGGGTAGCCCCCTGGGAGAGTAGGACGTCGCCGGAGTTCTTCGCTGCGAACGCCCCCGACCAACCGGTCGGGGGCGTTCGTGCTCTCGGGCCCCTACTGCTCGAAGCCGTAACCCGTCAGGACAGGCGGACCCGGGGGTCGAGCACGGCATAGAACACGTCCACCACGATGTTGGCCACCACGATGAAGGTGGAGGCCAGGATCACGATGGCGATGATGACGGGCAGGTCCTGGTTGGTGATCGAATCGAGGATCTGCTTGCCGAGACCCTGGAGCCCGAAGACGTACTCGGTGACGATGACGCCGCCTAAGAGGGTTCCGAGGTCGATGCCGAATTGGGTGGCGACGGGGGAGAGGGCGGCTCGCAGACCGTGGCGATAGACCACCCGGCGCTCGCTCAAGCCCTTGGCCCGGGCCGTGCGGATGTAGTCCTCACCGAGGACCTCGAGCATCGACCCACGGGTGAGGCGCGAGTAGGTGGCGGCGGTGACCAGGGCCAGCGTGAACCAGGGCAGGATGAGATGTCGGGCCCATTCCAGGGGATCCTGGGTGAAGGGCACGTAGCCGGTGACCGTGAAGAAGTTGAAGTTGAACTGCCGGTGGAGCTCGAAGAACAACAGCAGCAGGAAGAGCTCGCCTAACAAGAACGTGGGCATGGAGTAGAAGAACAGCGCTCCGGCCGTGACGCTCCGGTCGGCCAGCGATCGCGGCCTGGTTGCGGCGAGCACGCCGGAGGACACCCCGAGGATCAGCCAGATCACGGCGCCACCGATGGCCAGGGAGGCGGTGACGGGGAAGTCTTGGCCGATGATGGTGGTCACCGGCTCGGCGTTGCGGTAGGAGTAGCCCAGGTTGCCGTGCAACAGCCGCCACAGATAGCTGCCGTACTGGTCGATGAGCGGTCGGTTGAGCCCCAGGGTGCGGCGTACGGCGGCAATGGTGGCGGCGTTGGCTTGCCGGCCGGCGATGAGCCGGGCCGGGTCGTGGGGAGAGACGAAGTAGAGGATGAAGACGGCGGTCACCACCACCCAGAGCACGATGATGCCGAAGGTGATGCGCCGGAGGAGGAAACGTGTCATGCCTCTACCGGTGCTGGTTGGAATTCCTGGAGGTCCGGCCCCGAGTCCGTGGTGAAGATCCGGTTGTAACGGGGGTCGAAGGCGTCGCGGACGCTGTCACCGAGAAGGTTGAAGGCCAAGGTGGTGAGCAGCAGCGCCAAGCCGGGGAAGACCACGTACCACCAGGCGACCTGGTAGTAGTTGAGCGACTCGGAGAGCATGCCGCCCCAGCTGGGGGTGGGAGGAATGATCCCGATGCCGAGGAACGACAACGTGGCCTCGAAGACGATGGAGAGGGGGATGAGCAGGGTGAGGTAGACGATGACCGGGGCGAGCACGTTGGGGAGGATGTCCACGAACATGATCCGGGTGCTGCTCGCCCCCAGCGCCTGGGCCGCTTCCACGAATTCCTTCTCCTTGAGCGAGAGCACCTGGCCCCGGACGATGCGGCCCACCGAGGCGAAGGAGAAGAAGGCGATCACGCCGATGATGACCACCATGCGGTTGGTGTTGCCGATGACCGAGATGAGGGCAATGGCGAACACCAGGTAGGGCAGGGAGAGGACGACGTCCATGAACCGGGCCAAGATGGTGTCGACGATGCCCCCGAAGTAGCCCGAAACCAGGCCGATGACCACGCCGATGGCGGTGGACAGGGCGCTGGCCACCACGCCGACGAGCAGCGAGATCCTGGCTCCGTAGAAGATGCGCACCAGGATGTCGCGCCCGAGCTCGTCGGCCCCCAGCGGGAAGACGTGACCGGGCCCGATGGGGAGGCCGTTCGAGCGGATCCCGTTGTTGTACTGGGTGTTGGGCCCGTGGCCCACGATGTGGGCGACCACAGGGGCGAGGATGGCCATCAGGGCGATGAGCACGATGACCACGCTGGAGGCGACGGCCACGCGGTCGTGGAGCAGGCGCTCCAAGGCGAGTCGCCAGGGGCTGCGGCCCTCGATGGCCCGACCCGGGCGCGCCTCGACGGCGGCGGCCCGCCGGGCCCCGCCGACCTCGGGGATCGTGCCCTGGCTCACGCCGGCCTCGGTGCTGGGCCGGCCCGGTGAGACAGGGCGCCAGCGGGCGCCGCCGAGGTCGACCGACCCGGCGTGCTGGGGAGGACCTCGCCGTCCGACAGGGGGAAGTGGCACGCCGCCAGGTGACCGGCACCCTGGGAGAACTTGGGCTCGAGCACCGGCTCCTCCACCTGGCAACGGGGTTGCGCCTTGGGGCAGCGGGGGTGGAACCGGCAACCGCTGGGAGGGTCGACGGGCGAGGGAACGTCGCCGCTGAGCACGGTGGGGTTGCGTCGATCGGCCAGGTCGGGGTCGGGAACCGGCACGGCCGACAGCAGGGCGCTCGTGTAGGGGTGGCGCGGCGTGCTGTAGAGGGCGTGGCGGTCGGCGATCTCCACGATCTTGCCCAGGTACATCACCGCCACCCGGTCGCTCACGTGGCGCACCACGGACAAGTCGTGGGCGATGAAGACATAGGTCAGCCCGAGCCGCTCCTGGAGATCGGCGAGGAGGTTGATCACCTGGGCCTGGATGGACACGTCCAGTGCCGACACAGGCTCGTCGGCCACGATGAGGTCGGGATCGAGGGCGAGCGCCCGGGCCACGCCGATGCGCTGACGCTGGCCACCGGAGAACTCGGCGGGGAACCGGTTGTAGTGCTCGGGGTTGAGCCCCACCAGCTCCATGAGGTGCTGCACCCGGCGCTTTCGGTCGCCGCTGTTGCCCACCTGGTGGATGGCGAAGGGGTCGCCGATGATGGAGCCCACGCGCCGACGGGGGTTGAGGGAGCTGTAGGGGTCCTGGAAGATCATCTGCATGCGGCGCCGGTAGGGGCGCAGCCGGGAGCGGGACATCTTGGAGATGTCCTCGCCGTCGAAGACCACCGTGCCCGAGGTGAGGTTGAGGAGCCGGGTGAGGCAGCGGGCGAAGGTCGACTTGCCACAGCCGGTCTCACCCACCACGCCCAGGGTCTCGCCGCGCCTGATGTCGACGCTCACGCCGTCGACGGCGTGGACCACGTCCGTGTTGCGGCGGAAGAAGCTGGAGCTCGAGACGGGGAAGTGTTTCACGACGTCCTGGGCGTGCACGAGGACATCACTGTGCTGGGCAGCCGGTGCCGTCACCGCTGCGCGCTCCCGGCCTCGGCGCCCGTCACGGCCCCGGTGGACGGGCCCATGG
>JBJKRZ010000353.1:0-7319 GCA_046704365.1 Acidimicrobiales bacterium
GCCCCAGGGTCCTCCACGGCGTGCACGGCGCCGCCGGCCATCACGAGGGCCAGGTCCACCCCGGCGCGCACCCGGGCCCCGGTCCCCGGTTCCGTCACGCCCAGCGCCGCTTCCCCGGCGACGAGCGCCGGGAGCCAACGGCCGGCCAGCCGCGCCGCAGCTTCGCCCGCCAATGCCGAGAGCAGCGGCACGGCCACACCCAGGCTGTCCATGAGCGGCTCGGGGAGGTTGGCGCGGCCGGCCTCCTCGAGGAGCAGCACCAAATCGACGAATCCCAGGCCGAGCCCGCCGTGGCGGGCCGGGACCGTGACCCCGAGCACTCCCAGCTCGGCCAGCTGGTGCCAACGACGGCGCGACCATCCCGTGGGCGAGTCCCAGGCGGCGCGCACGTCGGCGGGCGTGCACAGCTTGTCGTCGAGAGCCCGCAGCTGGTCGCGGAATTCGAGCTGCTGCGCGTCGAACGCGAATCGCACCTCGGGACTCCCGGCGCTCAGGCTCTCGGCAGCCCGAGCACGCGCTCTGCCACGACGTTGCGTTGGATCTCGTTGGTCCCGGCGTAGATGGGGCCGGCCAAGGCGAAGAGAAAGCCGTCGAGCCACGGCCCCGGCCGCCCGTCGTCGCCCAGGAGCTCGGCGTCGGGACCGAGCAGCTCGAGGGCTGTGCCATGGACGAGGAGGTCGGTCTCGGACCAGAAGAGCTTGTTCAACGACGCTTCGGCACCGACTCTCTGGCCCTCGAGCACCTTGGTGGCCGTCCAGTAGGTGTGCAAGCGGTAGGCCTCAGCGTCCACCACCGCCCGGGCCACGGCATCGGCCAGCCTGCCGGCGCGATGGGGGTTGGTCTCGGCGCACCGGCGGTACAGAGCGACCAGGCGCGCCGCCGCCTCGCCGTAGCGGGCGGGGCTGCGCAGCGACAACCCCCGCTCGGAGCCGGCCGTGGCCATGGCCACCTCCCAGCCCCGGTGCACCTCGCCCAGCACCTGGGTGTCGGGTACCACCACGTCCTCGAAGAACACCTCGGCGAAACCGCTCTCGCCGTCGAGCTGGGCGATGGGGCGCACCGTGACGCCGGGTGCCCGGAGGGGGACCAGGAAATAGCTGAGACCGCGATGGCGCTCGGCAGCGGGGTCGCTGCGGCACAGGGCGAAGACCCAGTCGGCGAACGCCCCGCGCGAGCACCAGGTCTTCTGGCCGGTGAGCACCCAGTCGCCGCCCCGGCGCTCGGCCCGGCTGCGGATGGCGGCCAGGTCGCTGCCGGCGTCGGGCTCGGACCATCCCTGGCACCAGATCTCCTCGCCGGAGGCCATGGGGGGCAGGTAGCGTTCTTTCTGCTCATCGGTGCCGAACTCGAAGAGGGTGGGCGCCAGGAGGAAGATGCCGTTCTGCCCCACCCGGGTGGGAGCCTCGGCCCGGTAGTACTCCTCCTCGAACACGAGCCACTCGAGCAGTCCCCAGTCACGGCCTCCGTAGCGCTCGGGCCACGACACCACCGACCAGCGGGCCTCGTACATCGTGCGCTCCCATGCCCGGTGTGCCTCGAAGCCCTCGGCGGTGTCGAGCGACGGCAGCGGCCGTCGCTCGCCCTCCCCCGGGACGTTGGCCTCGAGCCAGCTCCTCACCTCGGCGCGCAGGCGCTCCTGGGCGGCGTCGAAACGGAGGTCCATGGGCGCGCAATCTGACACAGCATCAGATCCCGGGCAACAATGTGGTGGTGCCGACCGCCGTGATCGTGGACGCCGTGCGCACCCCGGTGGGACGGCGCGGGGGCAGGTTGTCGGGCTGGCATCCCGTCGACTTGGCTGCCGAGCCCCTGAGAGCGCTGGTGGAGCGCAACGACCTCGATCCCGCCCTGGTCGAGGACGTGATCCTGGGCTGCACCATGACGGTGGGCGAGCAGGCCATGAACGTCGCCCGCAACGCCGCCATGGCGGCGGGCTTCCCCGAGGCGGTGCCGGGCACCACCGTGGACCGCCAGTGCGGCTCGGCCCAGCAGGCCATCCACTTCGCCGCCCAGGCCGTGATGGCGGGGGCCATGGAGGTCGTCATCGGCGGCGGCGTGGAGTCCATGAGCCGCGTTCCCATCGGGGCCACCACCGATCCCGGCCCCGGCGAGGCCTACGGCCCCGCCTACCTGCGCCGCTTCGCCCTGGTCCATCAGGGCGAGTGCGCCGAGGAGATCGCCCGGCGCTGGGCCATCGGGCGCGAGCAGATGGACGCCTTGGCCCTCGAGTCGCACCGGCGCGCGGCGCGCGCCCAGGAAGAGGGGCGCTTCGACGCCGAGTTGCTGCCCTTGGCGGCTCGCGTCGCAGGGTCGCAGACCACCGCAGGCGACGAGGTGCTCGGCTTCGATGAAGGCGTGCGACGCGACACCAGCGCCGAGAAGCTGGCCTCTCTCAAACCCGCCTTCGTGGAGGGCGGCCAGGTGACCGCCTGCAGCTCGTCGCAGATCTCCGACGGGGCGGCAGCGGTGCTCGTGATGAGCGAGGAGCGGGCCGCCACGTTGGGTCTGCGCCCCCGGGCGCGCTTTCACACCATGGTGGTGGCGGCCAACGACCCCGAGATCATGCTCACCGCTCCCATCCCGGCCACCAGGCGCGTCCTGGAGAAGGCCAAGTTGGCGCTGGGGGACTTCGACGTCATCGAGATCAACGAGGCCTTCGCCTCGGTCGTGCTGGCCTGGGAGCGCGAGTTCCACCCCGACATGGCCAAGGTGAACCCCAACGGTGGCGCCATCGCCATCGGCCACCCCACCGGCTGCTCAGGGGCCCGCATCATGGCCACGCTGCTCAACGAGCTGGAGCGCAGCGGCGGGCGCTACGGCTTGCAGACCATGTGCGAGGGCGGTGGCCAGGCCAACGCCACAGTGATCGAGCGCCTCGGCTGAGGTGCCGCCGCCCGCCCGGCGGCGACGGCGACGCGACGGCGAACGTCAGCTCGCCAAGGCCCTCACGCCGCCGAAGGTCGAGCCGCCGTGGCCGCCCTCGTCCCGGTAGCGCAGCTCGGCTTTCATCAGCTCGGCCTTGATCACCTCGTCCAGAGCGCCAGCAGACATGGGCTCGGCCAGGTGGAAGCCCTGGGCCTCGACGCAACCCAGTTTGCACAGGTGGTCGAGCTGCTCAGCGGTCTCCACCCCTTCCACCACGGCCGTGGTGCCGATGGCCTTGGTGAGGTTGATGACGGCGGCGACGATGGCGGACTTGACGGGGTCCACCTCGACGTTCTCGATGAAGCTGCGGTCGATCTTCACAACGTCGACGGGGAACTTGGTGAGGTACCCCAGTGCCGAGTACCCGGTGCCGAAGTCGTCGATGGCCACCCCCACCCCGAGTGCCTTCAGCGCCAGGAGGATCTCCCGCGTCCTGCCCACGTCATCCATGGCCAGGCTCTCGGTGTTCTCCAGGCTGACCTGTGTGGGTTCGACGCCGGTGGTGCGCAGGACGCTCTCGATGTCCTCCACCAGGCCGGTTTGCTGGAACTGGCGGGCCGAGAGGTTCACGCTCACGATCATGCGGAGCCCGAAGTCCTCGTGCCAGTGGCGTGCCTGGCGACAAGCGTCCTCGAGCACCTGGCGCCCGAGGGGGAGGATCAGCCCGGAGTCCTCGGCCAGGCCGATGAAGCTGCTGGGAGCGAGCATGCCGCGCTGGGGATGGTTCCAGCGCACCAGGGCCTCGGCACCGGCGATCCTCCCGTCGGCGAGGAAGTACAGCGGCTGATAGTGGACCTCGAGCTGGCGCTGCTGAATGGCACTACGCAGGCCCGCTTCCAGCTCGATGCGCTCAGCCGAGCGCACCCCCATGGCTTCGGCGTCGAACAGCTCGAACTGGCCCCTGCGACCGCCGCCTTTGGTCCGGTACATGGCCACGTCGGCATCGTGCAACAGGTCGTCACGGCTCTTGCCGGGAACGGTGAGGGCGATGCCGATGCTGAGCGAGGCCACCACCTCGTGGCCGTCGGGGAGCAGGACAGGGCGGGTCATCTCCTCGACGATGCGGCGGGCGACGGTGATGGCGTCTTCGGCCCCGTCGATCTGCTCGAGGAGGATGGTGAACTCGTCGCCGCCGAAGCGGGCCAGCATGTCTCCAGGCCGCAGGCACGCCCGCAGCCGCTCGGCGATGGCGACGAGCAGGTGGTCGCCGGCGTTGTGGCCCAGGCTGTCGTTGATCACCTTGAAGCGGTCCACGTCGGCGAACAACACCGCACCCGTCTCCTGGCTGCGGGTGGCCCGCCGCAGGGCGTGGTCCAGATGGTCCAGGAACAGGCGCCGGTTGGGCAGTCCCGTGAGCGAGTCGTGGAAGGCGTGGCGGGCCAGCTGCTCCTCGAACTCCTTGCGCTCGGTGATGTCCCGGAACACGATGACGGCCCCCCCGGGGCGGCCCTCCTCGAAGATGGGCGAGGCCGTGTAGGCGACGTGGAGCGCCGAGCCGTCGGCGCGTACGAAGCGTGAGTCGTAGCTGGTCACCGTGGACTGGCTGGACAAACAGCGCTGGGAGGCCATGGTGAGAAAGCTCGGCGCCTTGAAGACCAGGCTGGTCGCCTTGGTGCCCTTCGAGGCCACGCTGCGGGCGTACTCACCGGGGTCGTGCCAGCCCAGCATGGCGCAAGCCGCCGGGTTGACGAAGGTGATGTCGCCCGTCTCCGACACGGCGCACACCCCTTCGCCCATGCTGGAGGTGATGGCCGACAGCCGCCTGCGGTGGCGGCGGCCCTCCTCGTACAGCCAGGCGTTGTTGAGCGCCCCGGCGCCCACGGCGGCCAGGGCCTCGAGCAACGCCTGGTCGGCCTGGCCGTAAGGCTCGGTACGGGTCCGGCCCGAGATGGTCAGCCAACGGTCCTTGCCCGGCAAGCGCGCCTGCAGCTCGGCGCCGGGCCTGGGGCCCTGCTCGAGACGGACGTCGCTGCAGTCGAACATGAGTCGGGCCGAGGACAGCAGGGCGGAGGCGACCTCTTTCTCCCCCATCGACCGGTTGGCGTCCAATGTGGCGTCGAACAGCCCCCGCACCCGGATCCGGTCACGCCGCGCCTCGAACTGGTCGGCCAGCACATACCACAGGACGAGGGCAGGGGTCACCGCCAGGACCGTCAGCCACGGGTCGACGGCTATGACGACGGCGGCGCTGAGCGCCACCATTGCTCCGCCGACAATGAAGCTGACGTCGACCATGCTCGGCAGGGCGCTACGCCATGGGGTGCCCTGGGCCGTGAGCACCGCCACGATGGCCCCGAGGTTGAGAACTGTGAACACGGCGGCGGCGAGCACCCCGCAGGCCAGCGTGGCGGCCAGGACACCTCCTCCGAGCCCGATGGCGCGACCGTGCGCCTCGAGGAGACCAGGTGCGGGCGTCACGAGGTGGAAGGCGAGCAGGCCGGCGCCCGCAGACACCACGAACTGCCCGACATTGAACGCCGACTTGACAAGTGGTCGCCGTCGCACGGCTTGGGCCACCACGATGGCTGCGGCGAACGTCATCAGGGCGGCGCGGGCAGGCACCAGCAAGGCGAGGACGACGAGGCACCACTCGTCGAAATGGACCGCCCGGGACTCGCCGGCGACGAAGACTCGGACCGGCCAGGCCCAGCCCGCCACTAGCAACAGCCCTATGCACACGGCGACAGCAAGCTGCACAGAGCTGAGCGAGGGCGCCTGCTCCAGCTGCGAGGCCGTGAATCCGATCACGGCCAACCCTCCGCCGACCGCTGCGGCGATGACTGCCTTTGCCACCGGCGGCAGAGAGGCGAAATGCCTACGAGCTCGGTTCACGAGTCCTCAGTCCCAGGCAGAGCCGTCCCAGGCACTGCCGTCCCAGGCACTGCCGTCCCAGGCCGATCCGTTGAAGCTGGCGCCGTCCCAGGCGCTCCCGTCCCAGGCACTGCCGTCCCAGGCGCTGCCGGTGTAGGGGGACGTCGTCCAGTTGCTGGCGTTCCAGGACGACTGCGACCACGTAGAGAGCAGGCCGACGATGCTCCCCATGGGCACGGCCAGCGTGGAGGGGTACTGGGTGAGGTCGTTGGGGGGTGCCGACACCGCCTGGTACGCGTCGAGGGCGCCGTGGCCGTCGACCACCGGGTTGCCCACCGGACCGGGGTTGGTGGAAGCGAGCAGTGCCGCCTTCACCTGGTTCGGGCTGTAGCCGGGATGCGCCTGCAGCAGCATGGCCACGGCGCCGCTGGTAATGGCCGTGCTGAACGACGTCCCCGATCCCACGAAGCCGGCGCTCCCCACTCGGGCGCTCGGGTAGTCGTCGTAGATGGTGGAACCCGGTGCGGCGAGGCTCACCACCGAGCGGCCCGAGGTCACGAGGTCAGGCTTGAACCAGCCGTCGGGGTTGGTGGGCCCGACGCTCGAGAAGGTGGTCATGACGTCCTTGGACACCACGTTCTGGGCCAGGTCGTCGAGGGAACCCACGGTCACGACGAGCGGGTCGTCACCAGGGGATTCGATGGTGCCGTTCCACGGACCGGCGTTGCCGGCAGACACCACGACCACGATCCCGTCGTTCCACGCCTTCTCGACGGCGATGCAGAGAGGGTCGAGCGCCGTCGATTCGATGGGTCGGTAGCCCAGCGACATGTTGAGGACGCCGATGTGCAGCGCCGCCTCGTTGTCGATGGTCCAGCCCACGCCGGCGATGACCGTGGCCAGGTCCGTCGTGCCGGTGGCGCCCGCCACCTTGACCGACACCAGCCCGGCGCCCGGCGCCTCGCCCGTGTAGGCGCCGCCGGACGAGGCACCGTTACCGGCGATCAGCCCGGCGTCGAAGGTGCCGTGGCCGTAGGCGTCCTCGAAGGGGTTGCCCCCGCCGGACAGGTCGACGCCGCCCACCAGCCGGCCGGCGAAGTCCGGCAGCGACCCGTCGATACCGGTGTCGAGCACCGCCACGTTCACGCCGGAACCGGTGTTCCCGTGGCTCCAGAGCTTCGGCGCCTCGGTCTGCTGGATGAACTCCGTCGAGGGGGTGTGGGGCGGGTCGCTGTAGCTCGAGCCCTGCACCGAGACCGACACGTCGGGGGTCACGACCACGCCCGGCGTGGCCTGGAGGAGCGAGACCTCGAGGGAGGTCAGCTGGGCCAGGACCCCGTTGGCGGCGTCGAGGGTCTCGACCACCTGGCCGCCAACGCTGGTGACGTCGCCCACGGCGGCGGAGGACCCCACGGCCCCGAGGACCCCGACGATGTAGGGCGAGGCGGTGTCGGCCATCGCCGGGCTCGCCGGCAGGGCCAGCAGCCCCAGGCTCAGGGCGCCGAGGGCGCTCAGCGCCGCCCGCATCGCCCACGAACGGACCCTCACAGTCCCAGAAAGGGCCTTTCGGCTCTTTTGCATCC
>JBJKRZ010000354.1:0-7186 GCA_046704365.1 Acidimicrobiales bacterium
CGCCGATGGTGGCGTTCCCCCCACCGCCCCCACCGCCGCCGGCCACGGCCAGCACCGATTGTGCCGAGGAGGGGGTACAGGTCGCTGTTGTCGGGCACTGCAGCAGGGCGGAGGCCCCGCCCCCCCCGCCACCGATGCCGCCCAGAAAGGCGCCCAGGCCGCAGAGCAGGGTCTGGTCGCACCAGCTCCCGTTCCCGGCCGAGCTGCTGCCCGCTCCCCCCAACACGCTCTGCCCGGCGCAGCCGGCGACAAGGCTCAGGTAGGAATACGGGGTCACGGTCGTGGTGAAGGTGAACTCCGCCCCGGCACCCCCGGCAGGCACGGAGGTGTCGGCGACCGTGGCGCCCCCGGCCCCGCCGGCCCCGCCGGCCAGGGTCACCACGGCTGAGGTCGCCCACCAGGGGACTTGGACAGCAGTGTTGGTAGAGGAAGCCGCCGAGGTGCAGCTGTTGCCCCAGGTGCCCGCCGACGACTCCTGCGGGGGCTCAGTGACGTGGCCGACCGGCACCATGATGGTGGCCTTCACCCGCCGGTACACGTAGTGGTGGACGGTGCCGGGGGCGCCGGCACGGCCGGTGGCGTAGACGACCACCGGGTACGTCCCGCCTGCGGTGGGGTTGAAGGCGCTCGTGTCGACGAGGAAGTAGTAGGACTCGACCACGTTGTAGGGCGTGCCCGTCGTCAGGTTGTCGGCAGGAACGGAGACCCAGCTCGTGACGTTGGCGGGGTCGGTGGCCTCGTCGACGGAACCAGCGAGGAAGGCGGGGTCGTTCTGGTCCGGCTCACCCTTGGTGCAGCCTGAGGGCAGGGGCGTGAAGGACTGATTCGAGCAGTATTCGTTCACGTAGTTGGCGTTGGATTCCAGATGGTCGACGTAGTCCTGCACCCCGGCCTCGGCGGCCGCCAGGGCTGCTCGGGCGTATGCGCCCTGCACACCTATGGGTGCTCCGTTGGATGCCTGCATCTGGAATGCCAAGGGGACCGTGACCATGATGGCGGCCACCACCGCCACGGCCAGGACTCCGGCCTGGCCGCCTTGGCGGCCGGCCGGCCACGAAGGATGTGGTTCGGGTGTCTTCATGTGGAGAAGCTCGACGGCAGGATCCAGGCGCTGTCGCGCAGCTCGGTGTAGATCGGCTGCGAGCTGGCGGCGGTGGACGTGGCCGCAGTCTCGACGTCCAAGGTGATGTAGCCGACGTTGGAAGGGAGCCACGTCGACGGCGTCGAGTCGGGCGTGAGCTCGGTCAGATTGCCCCCCGAGACGCTGTAGTAGGTGAAGAGGTACGGAAAGCTGGGCGGGGACCCCAGGGCGAGCTCGCCCGAGGTCTTGGCGTCTGCTTGGCAGTGGCTCGGACAGCGGAAAGCGGAGTTCTCCCACACCACCGGTGTCCCTGCCACGCTCATGTCCTCGATCTCGAGCGTGCACTGGTTGCTCGACGAGCACTGTGACGGGTCGACCGAAATGGAGTACAGCTGCGGGCACCCGCTGCCCACCTGGTCGACGTTGGCCTGGGTGCAGGTCGCCGACCGGGGCGGTGCCGTGCACAGCTCGAGCTGGTAGTCGGAGAAGCTCTGCACCGCCGTACCTGAAGAGGCCGCTCCGCTGCACGGGGCCGGGCTGGTGACGCCGGCCGCCTGGTACTCGGCAGCGGCACTGGTCGGGGAGACGGCGTCCTGGAGGTACTGCTCCAAGGTGGCCATGCGCGACTGGGCGGTCTCGGCGGTCGTCCCCTTGGCGGTGCCGCGCACCGCCAGCCTGACGATCTGCGTCGCCGTGAAGAAGGTCATGGTGACGAGGATCGAGAACACCATCGAGGCGATGACCACCTCGGTGAGGGTGAACCCGGCCTCGTGGTCCTCGCGCGTCATAACGGGCAGGAGGTGGTCGAAGTGGGCAATGCGTAGGTGCTCGGCGTGGCCAGCGCCGAGCTGACCACCACGCGGTCGGCCTCGGAGACGACGCTGCCCGGGGCGGGCACCGTGCTCCCGCCCCACGCCACCATCACCAGAACCCAGTAGCTCGGCGCCCAGTCGCTGGACGAAGACTGGGAGCCGTTGCCCAAGCTCGAGCCGCTCTCCACGCACCACCCGCTGCGCTGGAAGACCCACAAGGGCATGCCGCCCGTGCTGGGCACGGTCTCGCAGCCGGTGAGGATCTGGGAGAAGGTGGCGTTCGGCGACCCCGAGCCGTAGCTCGTGCCCGCGCACGGCGAGGCGCTGAAGGGCTGGGTCTCCCCCGGAGCGGGCTCGCTGGACCAGGTCGCCTGGTCGCCCTCGATGACCGAGGCGGCCAGCGACTGGGCGATGGCCTGGGCCTTGCTGGTGGTGACCACCCGTCCCGACGTGGAGACGAGCTCGGTGGCCGGAATGAGGATGACCAGCAACATGACCGAGGCCATCAGGACGTCGAGGAGCACGAAGCCGGCCTGGTCGGAGGAGGGCAGGAGGCGTCGACGTCGAGGCGTCACCCCCATCTCACCCCCCCAGGCACCCACGGGTGTCTTTATCGACAGGTGCCCAATAACAATTGAGGACTAAGGTCCCTAATTGTCACTACTGGTGACCAATCAGGCTCGCCTTGCGCCACTGGACGTGGTACGGGGAGCCACCGTGGTCGAGGTCAGGTGTGCTCGACCAACCAGGCACCGATCCGCTCGGCCGCCTCCTCCCGGGCCCCTGCGGGGGACTGCAGGTAGTGGTCGCCGGCCATCCACTGCAGCTCCTTGTCCTGCGAGCCGAGGGCCCCGAGGATGGCGGCGGCGTCGGAGGGGAAGACGCCCACGTCGGCGGTGGACTGCACCACGAGCGCCGGTACCTCGATGCGGGCCAGGTGGGGCGCCCCTCGGCACTGGGAGCGCCGCAGGCTCCACAGCGACAGCCAGCTGCGCAGGGTGCAGGTGGCGGCGATGCCGTAGGGGCTCGAGTTCGCCCAGCGGGGGTCGCCTGCCAGGCACCGGCCGGGTGGGCGCTCGGAGGGGTCGAGGGAGTGGTCGAGAAAGCGCAGGTCGGCCCAGGTCCGGTGCACGGTGAAGTTGCGATCGAAGGCCCCTGCCGCCTCGCAGCGTGCCAGCTCGGCCTCGGCCCAGTCGGTGATGCGCTCGTTGCGGGCTTCCTGGGCCTGGCGGTAGCGCAGTACGAACCCTTCGTCGTAGGGCGGCCCGTGTGAGGCGTCGTACATGTCGAGCGCCGGGTCCCGAGAAAGGGGGTCCGCCTCGTCGGAGACCGAGGGGTCGAGCCAGTGGGTGAGCACCTCGGGCCGGCCCGGGTGCGCCTGCAGCGACACGTACAGCTGGGCGGGCTCGAGCGACTCGAGCACGGGTGGCAGCCCGAGCCCGGGGCTGGGCTCGATGTTGGGCTCGGTGGCCTGTGACTGGTAGGCGGCCATCAACGAGGCGCCCCCGCAGTTGCCCAGGAGCACGACGGTGTCCACCTTGGCCTGCTGGCGCAGCCACTGCACGCCCGCCGCCAGGTCGACCAGGGCGTGCTCCAACAAGAACCACGAGTCGTTGCCCCGGTAGCGCGTGTTCCATCCGAGGAACCCCATTCCGCGCCGGGCCAGGGGCTCAGCCAGGTAGTGCTCGGAGAAGTCCACGTTGTAGTGACTGGCGATGATCCCCACCGACGGCGGGGGCCCGGCGGGGGAGTACCAGATCCCCTGGGCGGGGTGGAAGCCGGCCCCGTTCACCCGAGCCGTGGCTGTCTCGAGGGCCACGAGCTGGCGATGGACGGTGCCGCTGCTCACGCCAGCCACGGTCCGTCCCCTTGCGTCACCGGCCAACCGACGGGTTGGTGGGGACGGGAGCCACCGACGTGGGCGGAGCGGAGGGGCCCTGTCCACCGTTGGCCACGTCGGCGCACTGTTGTCGCAGGGCGATCACGAGGTCCGCCTCCGGTACCCGGTTGCTCTCCGACAGCGTCGTCACGAACGCCTGCCAGGTGGGGTCCTCCCCGGCGGCCGTGGCCGCCAGGGGCAGGGCGTCGCGCAGTTGCTGGAGGGCGGCGGCTCTGTCGGCCTGTGCGGCGGAAGGCGAGGTGGACTGCGTCGAGGCCTTGTAGAGCGCCAGGGACTTGTCGACGTGCTGGCACGCCTTTTGTGCCAGGGCCAGGGCGTCGGAATGGGCGCACCCGCTCGAGGCGAGCAGGGCGAAGCCGAGGGCGGTGGCACCGGCCAGGCGCCGCCCTCGGCCGCCCATCAGTCGTTGAGCCATCCCGGAGCGGCATCGAGCAAGTGACGGCTCACGGCCAGGCAGCGGTCGAAGACGTCGCACAGCAGCTCCTCGCCCCCGAGGATGCGGGCCAGCGACACCGGGTAGCGGGCCAAGATGGACAGCCGCCTTTCGGGGGCGTCGGTGGCCGAGGCGAAGGAGTCGATGGCCGAGACCTCGAGGGGCAGGTCGATGCCACCCACCCCGGCCAGGTCGATGGCCAGGCGGAGCAGGTCGGGGCCGTTGGGCAGCGGGGGCAGGCCCCAGGTGAAGGTCAAGGGGAAGTGGTACTCGTCGGGCGGCTCCACGTCCTCGGGGAGGTCGATCACGGCGTCCTCGAAGGACAGCAGGATGCGGGGGTCGACCTCCAGGGCGAGGTGGAGGTCCAAGGGACCCCCGCAGCCCTCCTCGGGGTGGAGGTCCACCTCCCAGGTCTGGCGCAGCGAGTAGGTCTCGACGAAGTGGCGCTCGTCGTGGACGTGGAACCCGTGGTCGACGGAATGGTCCTTCAGGTCCGCTACGTATCCGGCGACGTCGATCACGGCCATGGCCCGGTCAGCCTAACGGGACCTTTCGACCCCGGGACCCGTCCCGACAGGCCGGTAGGGTCGTCGCCGTGGACGACGACCAGCTCCTGCGCCTGTGCCACCGGGTCGTCGACGCCGTTGACGGCGCCCTGTCCGAACTCGGGGACTGGGCAGGCCCGGGCCAGCGCTCTGGGCAGTACGCCATCGACCTGGTCGCCGATCGTGCCGTCCTGTCGGTGCTCGAGGGCACCGGTCTCGGCGTCCTCTCCGAGGAGAGCGGAGAGCACGACATCGGTGCCGAGCTGGTGGCCGTGGTCGACCCCGTGGACGGGTCGACCAACGCATAGCGGGGGCTGGGGTGGTAAGCCAGCAGCATCTGTGTCGTGGACGGCGAAGGTCCGCGTGTCGCCCTCGTCGCCAACCTGGCCAACGGCAGCCGCTACCAGGCAGTGCGCGGCCGGGGAGCGTGGCGAGGCGAGCGCCGACTGCGCCCGAGCGGCTGCACCGACATGCACAGGGCGGTCGTGGGACTGTCGGGGTACCCGCGCCGGCATTTCGGCTGGGCCCAGTACCGGGCCTTCGGAGCGGCCGCCTTGGACCTGTGCGCCGTGGCGGAAGGCACGCTGGACGCCTTCTCGGCGGCGGGCTTCGCCCATCTCGGGTCATGGGACTACTGGGGCGGCATGCTCCTGTGCACCGAGGCGGGGGCCGTGGTGGCCGATCTCGACGGCAAGGACCTCGTGACCCTCGACCACCGTTCCCGGCGGGCGGTGGCGGCGGCGGCCACGCCCGCCCTCATGGACCAGCTGCGAAGCGGCGTCCTCGACACCCGCCCGGGTGGGCCGGACCGCTAGCCGTGGCCAACCGCAGGCGCTCGCGCCGCGTCGGTGCTCGGCCTCCCCGGCGTACCCGGCTGGCCCACTTCCGGGCGGACGGCACGGCCAAGACGCGCTTCGAGACACGCGATGACGCCGAGCGCGCCGCGTTGCAGGCCCGCCTGGACCACGGCAGCGACATGGCGTCGTACTCGTGCGACATGTGCGGCGGGTGGCACCTGGGAGGCAGCGACGAATCGCGTTGACGGCCGGGGCGGGCCGGGCCCGCCGACCATGGGCATGGGCACAGGCGAGCGGCGGTTTCCAGCTCAGCTTTCTGCGTCCTGGGCGGCCCGGGCCCGGCGCACGACCCAGCACCGGATGACGCCGATGCCCTTCAGCCTGTGTGGGCGCGTGGGGCGAAGTGACAGCTCTTCGTCGTCGGCGAGGGCGTCGGCCGTGGCCTCGTCGGCCAGCACCGTGTCCGGTCGCGCCAGCCCGGAGATGCGACTGGCGCGGTTCACGGTCTCGCCGTAGACGTCGCCCTCGAGATGGACGAGCGGGCCCGTGGCCAGCCCGATGCGCAGAGGCGGCGTCTCGGGATCGTCGTGCATGGCGTCGCGCAGGGCGAGGGCGCCCCGGGCAGCGGCGAGCGGATCGGGGGCGACGAACATGACGGCGTCACCGATGAGCTTCATGACCTGTCCACCATGGGCGCCGATGTGCACGGTGGTGAGCTGCTGGAACCGGCTGAGGAGCTCGGGCAGCTCCGAGGGTTGGAGGCGGGCCGACAGGCGGGTGTAGCCGACCAGGTCGGCGAAACCCACCACCTCGCTGGGACGAGGGTCGAGCGCCCGGCGCAGGGCGGCGGCCAGGTGCCGGCGCCACACATAGGTGAGGAAGCGCTCGGAGACCTCGAGTCCCACCGACAGCGCGGCGTCGAGTGCCTCGCCCGGCGTGGGCGGCGACGAGCCGGGCTCGGCACTCTCCTCCAGGGTGCCGGCCCCTGCCGTGATCAGCCTGGTCTCGGCCCCCGCCGCCCGGGACAGGGCCTGTCCGAGCACCCGCGTCATGCTGGCGATGTCCTCGAAGCCGATGACCTCCCACTGGCGGAACTCGGCGACGCTGCGAAGCACTTCGGCATCGGCATCGGTGAAATGGCGCACGTCGGGCGGCACCGGGGGGAATCCCAGCTCGGCCCACAGCCGTTCGGCATCCTCCAGGGCCATGCCGGTGGCCTGCGACAGCTCCTCGCCGGTGTACAAAGCCGGGCCGAGGATCAGTTCCTCGGCCCGGCGGATCTTGTCGTCGTCGCCTCCGGTGGCGCTGCGTCCGTGGCTCATCGAAGGCGATTCTCGCGTGGTTCGACGCAGCGTGACGGCGACGTTTTCCCCAAGACGCCGCAAGGGCACCCGGTAGAATCGCTGCCTTCGGGGCGTTTAGCTCAGTTGGTCAGAGCAGCTGGCTTACAACCAGCAGGTCGGGGGTTCGAGTCCCTCAGCGCCCACCCCAGAGGTCTTCACGTTTCACCGTGAACCCTCTTCACGTTTGGGACTGCGTCATCGTGCCACGGCGGTGTGACGCTCGTCGCGGCCACCTGAAGCCGGCTGCGATAGCGGTCGACCGTCGCTCATCGGGT
>JBJKRZ010000355.1:0-8926 GCA_046704365.1 Acidimicrobiales bacterium
GGTTGCCCCGGCCGAAAGCCATGTGGGCCCGGGAGTTCCTGCGGTCGACGCGGAACTCGGCCGGGCACTCGAAGCGGCGCGGGTCGCGGTTGGCGGCGCCGTTCAGGAGCATGACGGGGGTGCCGGCGGCGACCTCCACGTCTCCGACCTTGGTCTTGCGACGCGTCAGGCGGAAGTCGGCCTTGACCGGGCTCTCGATGCGCAGCGCCTCCTCGATGAAATTGGGGATCTGCTCGTTGTGCGCCCGCAGCTCGTCCTGCAGCTCGGGGCGCTCGGCCAGGTACTTGAGGGCCACGGCCAGCAGCTTGGCCGTCGTCTCCTGGCCGGCGGCGAAGAGGAAGGTGGCTGTGCGCACCACGGCGGTCACTTCGGGAACCGATCCGTCGGGGTAGGTGGCGAGGGCCAGGTCGGTGAGCACGTCCTTGCGCGGGTTGCGGCGCCGGTCCTCGATGTAGTGGCCGAACCAGTCGTCCAGCCACGACAGCGGGTTGAGGTCCCCTCCGGTGGGCTCCTCCGACCCGATCGCCCCTGGGGACTTGCTCAGCCCGAATCCTTGGCGGAAGCGCTGGTGGTCGGACTCGGGCACGCCCAGCAGGTCGGCCACCACCAGCATGGCGAAGGGTTGTGAGTAGGCGCTTATGAACTCGCAGCGCCCGTCGTCGGCGAACTCGTCGAGCAGCTGCTTCGACAAGCGGTCCATGAACGCCTCGTTGTCCTTGAGCTTGCGTGAGGTGATGAGGCGCATGAGCAGGGCCCGTTCCCGGGTGTGGGCGGGGGGGTCCATGGTGACCATGTGCTCGTGCATGACGATCTGGTCGCGGTAGGTGTCGATGATCCCGCCCACCTCGTCACCTTCGAGGGGGACGGGGAACTGGGCGAAGGGTCCCATCACCGAGTTGATCGAGGAGAAGTTGACGCTGTCGAGGTACACCTCGCTCGCCTCGTCGAAGCCGGTGACCGCCACCACGCCGCTCGGGAGGGGCAGCACCGGGCACTCGGCGCGCAGCTGGTCGAAATAGGGGTAGGGGTCCTCCACCAGCTCGGCGTCGTTGAAGAAGTCGACGGTCTTCCAGTCGGTCATGGCCGGCTCCTTCCGTCTGCCCGGACGCCTGTCCGGCCGCCGTGCCCGGGCGCCGTGCCCGGGCGGCGACGCGCCCATGCTGAGCGGTCGCACAGCGAAATTTTGGCACTTGCTTAGCAGCGGGCCCGCACTGTGGCAAGTTGGTGGCCATGGCGTCGCCGTCCCCGTCCCCCTCCCGCCGCATCGGCGCCCCCGACTCGAAGACGCGGGCCCGCCTGGTGGACGCCGCCGAGAAGCTGCTGCTGGAGGAGGGTTACGCGGCGGTGACCTCCCGGCGCGTGGGGTCGAGGGCCGGGCTCAAGGCGCAGCTCGTCCACTACTACTTCCGTTCCATGGAGGACCTCTTCGTCGAGGTCTTCCGGCGCCGGGCCGAGGAGAACCTGGCCCGGGCCGAGCGCGCCCTCGCCGGTTCGGGCTCGCTGCGGGCCATCTGGGACCTGAACGCCGACCCCCGCGGGGCGGCCTTCAACATCGAGTTCGTGGCGCTCGCCAAGCACAACGCCGCCGTGCGGGCCGAAATGTCGCGCTACGCCGAGCGGTACCGGGCCATGCAGCTCGAGGCCCTGGGCGCCGCCCTGGACGCCGCCGGTGTGCCCCCGGGGCAGGTGCCGCCCATCGTGGTCCTGCTGCTCATGACCGGCTTGACCCAGGTCATGTCCCTGGAGCGGGCCCTCGGCGTGAACGCCGGGCACGCCGAGACCGCCGCCTTCGTCGGGGCCCTCATCGACAGGCTCGATCCCCGGTCCTGAGGGTGCCGGGCCGGTTGTGGACCAAGTATTAGGTCGATAGGGTGGAGCGGGGGCCGGTGTGGGGGCGCCGGCGAGGCGGCAGGAGGGCGATGGCGTGGGTGGCGGCCGGTCGGCAGGCAAGCGGCACCTTCTCGTCCTGATGACGGCGCTGGCCTTCTCTGCCAGCGCCTGTGGCGCCCGCCTCAGCCCCGCTCAGCTCGCTGCGCTCAATGCCCGCGCCGGCACCACTTCGGCCGGCGGCACCACCTCCGCTGATGCCGGCACCGTGCCCAACACCGTGGTTAGCAGCGGTGGCGCCGGGCAGGGCGGCACCACGACACCGGCAGGCTCGGGCACCTCGGGCTCGGGCACGTCGGGAGGCTCGGCGGGCGCGGGGCCCACCGCCGCCAGCGCTGCCGGTCCCGGGCTCTCGGTGGCGTCCTCGGTGTGCCGAGGGCCGGCCAGCGGGCCCGGGGTGAGCGCCTCCGAGGTCGACGTGGGCATGGTGACCACCCTGTCGGGCCCCGTCCCCGGGCTCTTCGCCGGCGCCCTGCACGGCATGCAGGCCTTCGTGGCATATCTGAACAGCGTGGGGGGGATCTGCGGGCGCAAGCTCGTGCTCAAGACGGCCGACGACAACCTCGACGCCAGCCAGAACGCCACCGCCACCCAGTCGCTCATGAATTCGGTGCTCGGTTTCGTCGGGTCGTTCTCCGGCGTCGACCAGGGAAGTGCCTCGGTGCTCCAGGCCAACCCCGGCGTCCCCGACGTGGGGGAGGCGCTCAGCGCCCAGCGCTTCGACCTGCCCAACAACTTCTCCCCCTCTCCCCAGGGGATCGCCGTGGACCTGGCGCCGTGGGTCACCCTCAAGCAGAAGTATCCCGGCGCCATCAGCCACATGGCCGTGCTGAGCGTCAACCAGGCGACGGCCCAGGCCGAGACCCAGGCCGCCATGCAGGGGCTCGAGTCGATCGGCTACAAGTTCGTGTACCAGGACATGAACATCGAGCTGACGCAGACCGACTTCAGCTCGGACGCCCAGGCCATGAAGGCGGCCGGTGCCCAGGGTCTGCTCTTCATTGCCACCTCCAGCTACTACGCCGACGTGGCCAAGGCAATGCAGGCGGCCGGCCTCAAGCTGGTCCTCCCCGTCTACAACGCCAACGCCTATGACCCGAGCTTCATCCCCGACGCCGGCAGCGCCGCCGACGGGACTGTCACCTACGTCCAGACGGCCATGTACGCCGGAGAGGACGCCTCGTCCAACCCCATGGTCGACCTCTTCGACAAGTGGTACCAGGCCGTGTCGGGAGGTTCGCGTCCCGACCTCTATGCGGCGTGGGCCTGGATGTCGGGGATGTTGTTCGTCGACGGCCTCAACGCCGGAGGCGGCATCACCCGCCCCGATCTCATGAACGGGCTCAAACAGGTGACGAGCTTCGACGGCGACGGGTTGCAGTCGGCGGCCAATCCCGTGGCCAAGCAGGGTCCGGGTTGCTACCTGATCATCGACGTCGTCGATCAGAAGTTCGTCCGCGACCCCTCCGATCCCCCCACCGGCCTCGATTGCGCCAACGCCCCTGATTGGTACCGCTCCCAGTAGCCCGTCGTGTCCCGGTAGCCCGTCGTGCGTTCCCGCCCTCACTACGATCGTGGGCCGATGTCCACCGACGGAGGCCGACGGACGGAGATCCTCGAGACGGCCGCCACGATGTTCGCCTCGGCAGGGCTTCGGGCGTCGCTCAAGGACATCGCCGACGCGTGCGGCATCCTCCCCGGCAGCTTGTACCACCACTTCGAGTCGAAAGAGGCCATCGTCCTGGAGCTCGTGGGGCGCTACCGGGCCGACCTCGACCAGGTCGCCGACGACGCCCTGCGCGCCCTTCGCCGCCACCGGGACCAGCCCGTCGAGGACCACATCGTCGCCTTGGGGCGGGCCATCGCCGCCTGCGGCCTGCGCCACCGCGCCGCCCTGCTGCTCACGCTGTACGAGCCGCCCGCCGTGCTGGGCGACGAGCTGGCCCGCCAGGCCCGCCGAGCCCCGGCCGGCATCGGCAAGGACATGCACGAGGTGCTCGGCCAGGGGCGGGCTTCGGGCCGCATCCGCTCGGGGATCGACCTCGGCTTGCTCGGCGACCGGCTGTGCCAGAGCATGCTGCACGTCGCCGTGGGCGTCTCGCACCTCACCCCCGGGGCCGAGCACGTCCCGGAGATCCGCCTGCGCATCCTCCTGCGGGGCATGGCGTCGCGCACGCCCTCCAATGCCACCTTGGACCGCTCGCACTCCATGCAGGCGGTCGAGAAGGTGGCAGCCAGTTGGGAGGACGAGGCCGAGGACGACGACGGCCGCGTCCTGCACTTGCGCGCCGTGGCCCGCAGGGAGTTCGGCCGGCGGGGATACGAGTCGACGACCATGCGCGACATCGCCGCCGCCGCCGGCCTCAGCACCGGCACCGTCTACCGGTCCTTCAAGTCCAAGGACGAGCTGCTGACCTCGATCATGCGGTCCTACACCGACAGGGTGAAGGCGGCCTGGGAGGCGGCGCTGGGCACGGGTTCCTCGGCGCTCGAGAAGCTCGACGCCCTGATGTGCGCCAACATCCACGTGATGGACAGGTTCAGCGACGAATTCCGCATCCAGCTGGCATGGCTGCGCCAGTCACCTCCCTCGACGCCCGACCTGGGCCTCTCCTTCGGGTGGCACCTGCGCCAGGTCAAGGCCCTGCTCGCCGAGGGGGAACGGGCCGGCGAGCTGCACGTCGAGGGCGCCAACGCCGACGTGCGCGCCCGCTGCGTCCAGGAGGCCATCGTCTTCCCGCCCGACATCGTCCGTGGTGCCGGTCGGCGAGCGGCACAGGCCCTGGCGCGCGACACCGTCTTGCGGGGCGCCCTCGTCCGCAGCGGCGCCAAGACGTGACCGACGACCGCTTCGCCCGCTACGGCCTGCTGGCCTCGGCCATCGCCGGGCGGGTCCTGGAGGTGGCGCCGGCAGGGCCGGGCGAGGCCAGCCACACCGACGGCACCACCGTCTTCCTCGACGCCGAGCTCGCCGACCCAGGGCAGCTGCGGGCCGCGCTGGCCGTGCAGGCGGCGCTGGTGGGCTCGGGCAGCCTGGAGGCGTCGGTGGTGGACCGGCTCGTGCGCCGCCCTGTGCTGGCGCGCCGGTACCTCTCGATCGAGGGACGTCGCGCCCTGGGCCAGCTCGACGAGCTCCTCCCCGTCTCGCTCCGTCATCTCGTCGAGCACACGAAGCCCTCGCCCTCGCACTCGCCGGACCAGTCGCTGGCCGTGGCGTCGGGCCCGGGCCCTTTCGAGGACCCGCCCGCCGTCTTCGGCACCATCGAGCCCAAGAAGCTCGCCACGGCACGCTCGAGGGGTGCCGGTGAGCCGCTGGCGCGCCACGTCCCCCGAGGCGGGCGCCGGGAGCCGGCCGAGCTCGTGTCGGAGTTGACTGCCGACCCCGGGGTTGAGGTGCCCTCCAGCCCTGTCGAGGGCCAAGGCGTGCTGGGGCGTCTCCTCGGCAAGCTCCTCGGCGACGCCCCTTCCCGAAGCGGCGGGCCGCCCGGTGCCGATGCGCCCACGCGCCTGTCGCCCAAGGCCGGCGGCGCCGGACGACGCGTGTCGGTGTCGAGCGCCGACCCCGCCGTGGGCCACCAGGGCCCGCCTGCCGGGGGGGCCGGGTTCGTCTATCCCGAGTGGGACGGTCGGCGCCGGCGCTACAAGGCGCGCTGGTGCACAGTGCTGGAGAGCGAGCCGCCCCCGGCGGAGCTGGGCTCCTTCGGGCTGCCCGACACCCATCGGCTGCGCGGCGCCCTCGGGCGCCTGGGACTGGACTTCGAGCGCCGCCGCCGCCAGCTCCAGGGTGACGACGTGGACGTCGACGCTGCCGTGGAGGCGCACGTCGAGCGCCGGGCGGGCGTGGCGCCCGGCGAGGCGTTGTACATCGACACCCTGCGGCGCAAGCGGGACCTCTCGGTGCTCGTGCTGCTCGACGTCTCGGCGTCGGCCGGTGAGCCCGGCGCCGCTGGGGTAGCGGTGCACGAGCACCAGCGCGCCGCCGCCGGTGCTCTCGTGGGCGCGCTGCACGAGCTGGGGGACCGGGTGGCGCTCTACGGGTTCCGGTCCCAGGGGCGTGCCGCCGTGCACCTGATCGCCCTCAAGCGCTTCGACGACGCCCTCGACGCCGTCGTGCTCGAGCGCATGGGGGGCCTGGTCCCTGGTGCCTACACCCGGCTCGGGGCCGCCGTTCGTCACGGGACCGCCGTGCTGGAGCAGCAGGCCGGTACCGCTCGCCGCCTGCTCGTCGTCGTCTCCGACGGTCTCGCCTACGACCACGGCTACGAGCCCGCCTACGGGGAAGCCGACTCGCGCCGGGCGCTCGTGGAGGCACGGCGCCGGGGGATCGGCTGCCTGTGCCTGTCGGTGGGGGCCGCCACCGATGCCGGCGCCTTGCGGCGCGTGTTCGGCACGGCCGCTCACGCCGCCCTGGAGCGACACGACCAGTTGCCCGCTGTGGCCGGGCCGCTGTTGCGCTCCGCCCTGGGCTCCGCAGAGCGCCAGCGCAGCGCCTTCGTGCGCTGGGAACGGTCCCACGAGCGCCAGGGGGCGCAGAGGAGGCCGGCATGACGGCCGGAGTGCGCCCGTACTACGTCCCGGTGGGGGCCGAGGAGCAGGTGTTCAGAGCCGCCTTCGCCCAAGGGCTGCCCGTGCTGTTGAAGGGGCCCACGGGCGCCGGCAAGACCCGCTTCGTGGAAGCCATGGCCTTCGACCTGGGCCGGCCCCTGGTCACCGTCGCCTGCCACGACGATCTCACCACCGCCGACCTCGTGGGGCGCTTTCTGCTCCACGGCGGCGAGACGACCTGGGTCGACGGCCCGCTGACCCGGGCCGTACGTGAAGGGGCCATCTGCTACCTCGACGAGATCGTGGAAGCCCGCCAGGACACGACCGTGGTGCTGCACCCCTTGGCCGACCACCGGCGCCAGCTACCAGTCGAGCGTCTGGGCGTCACCTTGGACGCCGCCCCGGGGTTCTGTCTGGTGGTCTCCTACAACCCCGGCTACCAGAGCGTGCTCAAGGACCTGAAGGACTCCACGCGCCAGCGCATGGTGGCCATCGAGCTCGACTTCCCGCCCGCCGAGGTGGAGGAGAAGATCGTGGCCCACGAGGCAGGCGTCGACCAGCAGACGGCCGCCGTGCTCGTGCAGCTGGGACAGGCCGTCCGCCGCTTGGAGACGGCGAGCCTGCGCGAGGTGGCCTCCACGCGCCTGTTGGTGACGGCCGGCCGGCTGGTGGCCGCCGGCCTGAGCCTGCGCCACGCCGCTCGTTCGGCGGTGGCGGGGCCCCTCACCGACGACCCGCTGGTCACCGCCGGGCTGTTCGAGATGATCGACGCCTATCTGCCGCTCGAGGAGGCCGACGGCGGCCATTGACGGGTGGGGGGGCCTCCGTTAGCGTTCGGAACAAATATCAGGTCATGGGCGGGCGGCGACCAAGACGGGATCGGCGCGCCGGAGGGGAAGGGCCGTGTCCTACGAGAGCACCGCCGAGCCCATCAAGCTCGGCTACCTGTTCGACTTCAAGCTCCCCGACGGCTACCCCGAGGAGTCCCGCCAGGACCTCGTGCTGCCCTTCGAGCTGGTGTTCCGCCAGGGCCTCGAGCAGAAGATCATCGACCGCCCCGTGCACATCGTGTTCCGCGAGGTGGAGGGTCTGCCCAAGGGCACCATCAAGGCCGTGATCGACGCCTATGGCGAGCTCGTGGAGGAAGGATGCCTCGCCGTCTTCGGCCCCTCCATCACCGACAACTGCGTGCCCACGCGCCAGGCCATCGAGGAGCGCTTCCGGGTGCCGGCCATCAGCGTGACGGGGTCGGAGGAGTGGTTGGGGGAGTGGACCTTCGCGCTGTCGATGGGGTCGGTGACCGACGAGCCCATCTTCTGGGCCGACCTGCTGGCCACCGGCGGCCACAGCGAAGTGGGCGTCCTCGTCGAAGCCTCCTTGGTGGGCGAGTCCTACGCGCGCAACTTCCGGCGGGCCGCCGCCGCACGGGGCATCCGCGTGGCCGTCGAGGAGCGGATCCCGCAGACAGCCCAGGACATCACCGCCCAGGTGCGCTCCCTGCAAGAGGCAAAGGTGTCCGCCTTCGTCCACTGCGGGTTCGGCTTCGGGCTCCTGAACGTGAACAGCGTGCTGGGCGAGCTCGGTTGGGACCCGCCTCGGTTCCTGGGGACGGCCTTCCAGAACGCCTGGATCCACCAGGTCATGTGGGACGCCATCTTGGGCTGGACGGGGCTCGACCAGTACGACGAGTCGAACACGGTGGGCCAGGCCTTCCTCGACGAGTACGAGAGGGCCTACCGGCGCCGCCCGCAGTACTGCGTGCCGGTCGTGAACCGCGATCTCGCCACCGTGCTCTTGCACGCCTTCGCCGACGCTCAGCCCCTCACCCCCCGGGGGGTGAGGGAAGCCCTGGAGCGGGTGAAGATGCTCCCCGCCGCCTCGGGGGCACCCGGGACGCGCCTGTCCTTCGGCAATTGGATGCACCGGGGCTGGGTCGGTACCGGCTACCTGGTGGCCCGACAGCTCGAGACGGAGTTCGGCAAGGCCCGTCTGGTGGGCCGCTTCGGGGATCTCTGAGCGTGGCGGTGCAACTGGCCTCCCGCCCGCCCGTGCCGGCGCCGACGCCACCGGGGGGACGGCTGTCGAGGGGTGAGCGGGCAGCGGCGGGATGGGCGGTGCTGGGCTGCGCGCTGGCACTGGCCCTGGTCTTCGTGGCCCACAACGCCCGGACCGGCGCCGTGGCGGCCCGCATCGCCAACCCGGCCGTGCACGGCGCGCCGCGCCCTGTGGCGCCCCTCTTCGGGTGGACGCACTGGCTGGCGCTGGAGCAGGCCGGGACCATCGTCGCCATGGTCCTCATCGTGGCCGTCTTCGTGGTCATGTGGCGGCGCCACCCCAAGCACCCGGTCCTGCTCATGGCCATCTGCTGCACGGCCATCGTCTGGCAGGACCCCATCATGAACTGGGCACCGTACGCGGTGTACAACCCACAGCTGTGGCACTGGCCCGAGACCTGGCCCCTCGTGTCGATCTCGCCGACGGTGGAGCCCTTCGT
>JBJKRZ010000356.1:0-8967 GCA_046704365.1 Acidimicrobiales bacterium
GGTGGGAAAGGTACGCGCCGGGTTCTTCTCCTTCACCGAGGTCACCGAGGAGTCGGCACACCGGGCCTACAACCGCTGGCACCAGCTGGACCACCTCCCCGAGCAGCTGCCCCTCGAAGGCGTGGCGTGGGGCCAACGCTGGGTGTCCACCCCCGCCTGCCGGCGCGCCAGGGCCGTCGACGACGAGACCCTGGCGCCCGTCCACTACGTGACCCTCTACCTGATGGGCGACCCGCTCGAGGCCACCCTGGCGTCCTTCTCCGCCTTGGGCGTGCGCCTGCACGCCGAGGGCCGTTTCTTCGAACACCGACGCTCGCACCTGTCGGGACCCTTCGAGGTCACCGCCGCCGCCGCCGCCCGGCGCGTGCTGGTGTCGCCCGCCGCCGTGCCCTACCGGCCGTCGACCGGCGTCTACGTCGTCGTGGAGGAGCCCTCCCCCGATGCCGACCCGGCGGTCGTCCGCCAGGTGCCCGGCACAGACGCCGCACTGTCGATCGGCCCCGTGGCGGGGGTCTGGTCCTTCGCCTCGTCGGCGGCGCTGTCCGGCGAGCGGTGGCGGCCCGGGCACCATCGCATCACGGTGTGCTTCCTCGATGGCGACCCCTTGGAGGCCGCCCGCGAGCTGGGTCCGTTGCTCACTGCCCGGCCGGCGGGTGGAGCGGGCCTCGTGCCCGTCTTCGCCGGGCCCTTCGAGGCGGTCGTCCCGTGGCGGTGGGACTGGTTCGACTCCGAGGCCGACAGCGACTCCGAGGCCGACCGCGACTCCGAAGCCGACAGCGACACGGAGGCGGACCGCGAGGCGGACGGACGGGACGCGTAGGTCGCCCCAGGCACGGACCGGGCCCTGCCGCCGCCCGAGGGCCCGGCACCGTCGGCCTCAGAGCTCGACGATCACCTTCCCCGTGTTGGCGCCGGTGAAGAGCATGTTGAGGGCATCGGGGGCGTGCTCGAGGCCCCGCACCACGTGCTCGGCATGCACGAGGCGGCCTTCGGCCATCCAGGTGCCCAGCTCCAGCTGGGCCTCGGGGAAGCGCTCGGCGTAGTCGAGGATGATGAACCCCTCCATCCGACCCCGCCGGGGGATGAGGTTCACCACGTTGGCGGGACCCGGCTGGGGCTCGGTGGCGTTGTACAGCGAGATGGCACCGCACAGCACCACCCGGCCGCGCAGGGCCAGTTGCCCGAGACAGATGTCGCGGATGTTCCCGCCCACGTTGTCGAAGTAGAGGTCGATGCCCTCCGGGCAGTGCCGACGCAGGGCCGCCGACACGTCCTCGTTGCGGTAGTCGACGGCGGCGTCGAAGCCGAGGGTGTCGGTGACCCAGGCGCACTTCTCGGGCCCGCCGGCGATACCCACCACGGAGCCGGCGCCGCGCAGGCGGGCGATCTGGCCCACGAGCGATCCGGTGGCACCGGCTGCCCCCGACACGACCACGGTGTCGCCCTCGACCATGGCACCCACCTCGAGGAGGCCGAACCAGGCCGTCATCCCGTTCACGCCGAACACGTTGAGCGCCGCCGCGGCGTCGACGCCCGGGGGCACCACTCGCCAGAGGTTCCCCTCGTCGCCGGCCAGCACCCACTCCTGCCATCCCGTCATCCCGTAGACGAGGTCACCGGGGGCGAAGCGGTCGCTGGCGCTGGCGGTGACCTCGGCGATGCCCCCGCCCCGCACCACCTCACCGAGGGCGATGGGCGGGAGGTACCCGGGCCGGTCGTCCATCCAGGTTCGGATGGTGGGGTCGATGGACAGCCATGTGACCCTGGCCAGGGCTTGGCCGGGGCCGGGCTCGGGCACGGGCGCGCTCTCCAGGCGCACCGTGCGCTCGTCGACCATGCCCCGGGGCCGCTCGGCCAGCACCCAGCGCCGGTTGGGCGTGCTCACGCCGCCCACTGCTTGAGCTGCTCGATGTTCGCCAGGGCGTCGGGCCCGATGGGCACCACGTTGAGCACCGTCACCCCCGCCTCGCGGTAGGTGGCGATGCGTTCCTTCACCCAACCGGCCGGGCCCACGAGCGAGGTCTTCTCGAGCAGCTCGGCGGGGACGGCGGCGGCCGCCTGCTCCTTCTGGCCCGAGAGATACAGCTCTTGGATCTCCGCCGCCTCCTTCTCGTAGCCGTAGCGACGGGCGAGGGTGTTGTAGAAGTTGCGTCCTTTGGCCCCCATGCCGCCGATGTAGAGCGCCGCCATGGGCCGGGCCAGCTCCCGCAGGTGCTCGAGGCCGTCGCCGATGGCCAGGATGCCGCCTGCGGCGATCTCCAGGGGACCGAGCTCGGGACTGCGGCGCGAAGCGCCGTCCGCCAGGGCGGCGCCCCACACCTCGGCGGCCCGCTCGGGCAGGAACAGGAAGGGGAACCAGCCGTCAGCCACCTCGGCGGCCATGGCCACGTTCTTGGGCCCCATGGCCGCCACCCAGACGGGGATGTCCGCCCGCAGGGGGTGGTTGATGAGCTTGAGCGGCTTGCCCAGCCCGGTGCCCTGCCCGGGTGGGAGCGGGATGCGGTAGATGCCGTCGTGGACGACGACCTCCCGTCGCCACACCCGGCGGCAGATGTCGATGACCTCGCGGGTGCGCCCGAGCGGCTCGGTGTAGGCCACGCCGTGCCAGCCCTCCACCACCTGCGGCCCCGAGGCGCCCAGGCCCAGGATGAAGCGCCCCTCGCTCAGGGCGTCCAGGCCGGCCGCCGTCTGGGCCAGCAGCGTCGGGGTGCGCGAGTAGACGGGCAGGATGGCCGAGCCGATCTCGAGGCGCGAGGTCCTGGCTGCGATGTAGCCCATCTGGCTGGGGCCGTCGAAACCGTAGGCCTCGGCCACCCACACGATGTCGAGCCCGGCGCGCTCGAGCTCGGCCACGTGGTCGGCCGACTGCTTGAAGCCCCGGGAGTAGTCGAGCATGGTGCTCACCCGCATGGTGCCTGCTCCTTGTGGCGTGACTGGTCGATCTCAGCCGACGGTGGCGATGCCCCCGTCGACGGGGATCACGGCACCGGTCATGTACGAGGCGGCCGGCGACGCCAGGAAGATGGCGATGCCGGCCATGTCCTGTGGCCTGCCGATGCGCTTCAGGGGGGCGGCGGCGGCGATCTGCTCGCCGAAGGTCTCCAGGGTGGCCGCCATCATCTTGGACTCGAAGGGGCCCGGGGCCACGGCGTTCACCGTGATGCGCGGGGCAAGGCGCCTGGCCAGGTGACGGGTCAGCTGGTGCACGGCGGCCTTGGAGGCCGAGTAGGAGTAGGTCTCGAGCACAGGAACGTGGATACCGTCGATGGAACCGATGTTGATGACCCGGGCGGGGTCTTCCTCGCTGCCCGCCGCTTCGAGCAGTGGCAGCAGGAACTTGGTCGTGTGGAAGACGCCTTTCACGTTGAGCGACAGCACGCGGTCCCAGGCGGCGTCGTCGAAGTGCTCCAGGGGTGCGCCCCACGTGTTGCCGGCGTTGTTGACCAGTACGTGCAGGCAGGGCTCGGCGGCGGAGAGCTGCTCGGCCAGGCCCCGGCAGCCCTCCTCGGTGGAGAGGTCGGCGGGAAGGGCCGTGCAGGTGCCGCTCCCCGACAGCTCGGCTGCCGTGGCGCGGCACTCCTCGGCCTTGCGCGAGGAGATGTACACCTTGGCGCCAGCCTCCACGTAGCCGGCGGCGATCATGCGCCCGATGCCCCGCGAGCCCCCCGTCACGAGGGCCGTCTTGCCGCTGATCGAGAACAGCTCGGACACGACGTCGGAGGATAGCCGTCGCCCCTCGACGGGGCCGCTGCCCGCAGGTGTACCGTCGGTCGTGCGCCAGCGAGCACGTTGCCCATGACCGACCCCTCTCCAGTTCACGCCGTCCTCAACCAATCGCCGCCGCTCGAGGGCTACGACGCCTTCGCCGCCGACGCCGCCCTCACCGAAGGAGTGTCACGGGAGGGGGCGGCGTGGGCGACCGACGAGCTGCACGAGGTGGGCAGGGCTGCGGGCAGCGCCGAGTGTGTGGAGTGGGGGTTCGCCGCCAACGCCAACCCCCCGCAGCTGCGGGCCTTCGACCGCTTTGGCAACCGCGTCGACGAGGTCGAGTTCCACCCGTCGTGGCACCAGTTGCTCGACTACGCCGTGTCCCACGGCATGCACGGGACCCCGTGGGCCGAGCCCCGGCCCGGGGCGCACGTGGCCCGGGCGGCCGCCTTCTACCTGTGGTCACAGGTGGAGAGCGGCCATGGATGCCCGGTGTCGATGACCTATGCCTCGGTCCCCACCCTGCGCCGCCAGCCCGAGCTGGCCGGCACCTGGGAGCCCCTGGTGGAGTCCCGCCTCTACGACCCGCTGCTGCGCCCGCCCGCCGACAAACAGGGTGCGCTCGTGGGCATGGCCATGACCGAGCGCCAGGGCGGCTCCGACGTGCGGGCCAACATCACCGTGGCCGAAGCGACCGAGGGAGGTGGGCCGGCGGCGCCCTACCGGCTCACCGGGCACAAGTGGTTCTGCTCGGCTCCCATGTGCGACGCCTTTCTGGTGCTGGCCCAGGCGCCGGGGGGGCTGTCGTGCTTCCTCATGCCCCGGGTGCTGCCCGACGGGGCCCGCAACGCCATGCGGATCGTCCGGCTCAAGGACAAGTTGGGCAACCGCTCCAACGCTTCGGCGGAGATCGAGCTTCACGGGGCGCTGGCCTTCTTGGTGGGGGAGGAGGGACGAGGCGTGCGCACCATCGTGGAGATGGTGAACTGCACGCGCCTGGACTGCATCACCGGGTCGTCCGCCCTCATGCGCCAGGCCCTGGCCCAGGCCACCCACCACGCCGCCCACCGCCACGCCTTCGGCCGCCGCTTGGCCGACCAGCCGCTCATGGCCAACGTGCTGGCCGATCTGGCCGTGGAGGCCGAGGCGGCCACGGCCCTGATGGTGCGCCTCGCCGGGGCGGCCGACAGGGCGGAGAGCGACGAGCACGAGGCGCAGCTCCGGCGCATCGGTACCGCCGTGGGCAAGTACTGGGTGTGCAAGCGCACCCCGCCCATGGTGGCCGAGGCGCTCGAGTGCCTCGGTGGCAACGGCTACGTCGAGGAGTCCGTCATGCCCCGGCTGCTGCGCGAGGCGCCGGTCAACTCCATCTGGGAGGGATCGGGGAACGTGAACGCCCTCGACGTCCTGCGCGCCGCCGCCAAGGATCCGGCTGTCCTCGAGGCGATCTTCGCCGAGCTGGGCGAGGCGGCCGGGGCCGACCGCCGCCTGGACGACCATGTGGGCCAGTTGCACAAGGAGGTCTCGTCGGGAACCGACCTCGAGGGGCGTGCCCGGCGACTCGTCGAGGCCATGGCCCTCGGCCTCCAAGGTGCCCTGCTGGTGCGCCACGCGCCTGCTGCGGTGGCCGACGCCTTCTGCGCCTCGCGCCTGGCGGGCGACGGCGGGCACGCTTTCGGCACCCTGCCGCCGGGCGTGGACTGCGCCGCCATCGTGGAACGCGCCCGTCCCGCATCCTGAGCGCCGGCGACGCCCCCGTGGCCGACTTCTTCGACGTGGTGCGCTCCCAGCGGGCCTGTCGCTCCTTCGACCCCGCCCCCGTCGCCGACGAGCTGGTGGAGCAGATCCTGGAGGCGGCCACCTTCGCTCCCAGCGCCGAGAACCGCCAGCCCTGGGTGTTCGTGGTGGTGCGCCAAGCCGAGCGCAAGGCGCTCGTCGCCGAACTCACTCGGCGCGCCTGGGAGGGCGGCGGGCGCGCCCACTCGAGCGGTCGCCTGTCGCCGGCGCTCATGGCCGACGTCGAACAGGGCGTGGGCGGCGGCTTCGACCGGGCACCGGTGATGGTCGTGGTGTGCGGGGACACGCGCCTGTCCAATCCCAGGGTGCTCGAGGCGTCGGTCTTCCCCGCCGTGCAGAACCTCCTGCTCGCTGCCACCGCCCTGGGGCTGGGCAGCGCCCTCACCACGCTGTCGCTCGCCTTCTCGGCGGAGCTGGCCCGAGCGTTGGAGCTGCCCGAGGAGGTGCGTCCCCTGGCCGTCGTCCCCCTGGGCCGCCCCGCTCGCCCTCTCGGGCCGCCGCGTCGCCGGCCCGTGGCGGACAAGGCCCACCGCGAGCGCTACGGCGCCGGCTGGTAGCCCGAGCGTCGGTGCAGCACCACGAGTACTCCCTCGAGCTGGGCGCCACGCCCGAGGAGCTGTGGGCGCTGTTCTGGTACCGCGGCCCCCGGCCTGCCGGAACCGGCCCGGCCGGCGTCACCATCGAGATCCTCCACCCCGGTGACGAGGTCGGCGAGGGGTTGGTGCGCCACTGCACGTTCCGGGTGCCGCGCTACCTCCTGAGCGGCGGGGTGGGGCACTCCTGGGAGTGGCTCACCGAGGTGCGTCCCCACCATTCGTGGAAGTACGACGCTGTGGGAAAGCCGCTGTGGAGCAGCGCCGAAGGCAGGACGCGCCTCGAAGACCTGGGAAACGGGCGTACGCGCCTGCACTTCAGCGAGACCTATCACGCCTTCAATCCCGTGCTGCGGGCGCTGCTCGAGAAGCGGGTGCACCGTTTCATCTCCCGGAACAACGACGCCACCATGGGTGCCGCACTCGACGACGGGCTGCGCATGCTCCGCCAGGCCCGGCCTCCATCCCAGGGCGCCGCGCCGGCCTGAGCCGGCGCCGGGCGTCAGCTCTTGGGGGGTTGGTACTCGACCTGGAGCCTGACCGCCTTGTCGATCTCCTCGGGGGTGAGCAACGGGGTGGTGCGCAAGTCGACGGCGCCCGAGGAGCCGACGGCCAGGGCCAGTGCGGCGGCGGCAGCGTTGTCAGGGAAGTCGGCGATGCACACGACGTCGGTCTCCCCGAAGGCGAAGTACATCGCCTCCAACGTGCCGCCCACGCTCTTGGCGGAGCGCTCGATGGCGTCGCGTCGCGATGTGCCGCCTCCCGCTTTGAGGCCCTTCACGCCTTCAGTCGTGTACGAGGCCTGGATCAGGAACTTGGGCATCGGCCATCCTCCTCGTGTCGCAGGGGACCAGCAGGTCAACCGTATCGCCGCGCCGGAATCGAGGCGCCGGGGCGCCGCCGACCCCCTCTCAGCGCCGGGCGCCGCCCGCTCTGCGGACCGGGCCCGAGCGGTTCCAGCGCCGCCACACGAGGCGGTGCACGGGGACGAGGCGCGGCACGTCGCGCAGTCCGGGGATGAAGGGCACGGCCAGGAGCAGGACCGTGGCCGCCCCCGTCAGGTAGATGGCGATGAGGTCCACGTTGTCCGAGTTGCGGAAGCCGGGGAGCTGGTACCACAAGGTGTAAAGCCACAGCCACGGCTGCCCCGGGTAGCTCCCGGTCTCGTTCATGACGCCCCACTGGGAACCCGTCAGATGGTCGGCCTGCGCCAGGGAGGAGAAGTAGTTGCCGTCCTCCATGAACAGAAGCGGCTTGGTGAAGTTCGTCCCGTAGAATTGTCGTTGGGCGAGCAGGTCGGCGTCGAGCGCCCCGGAGCGGGCCAGCGCCAGCTCGCTGGCCACCAACACGGGCACGGGGCCATCGTCGGCCGTGGGCACCACCGGGGCCCCGTTGACGAAGCTGACCTTTTCGACGGCCTTCAGGTAGGCCTGGTCCCACGACGAGCGGGTGTCGGCTGGGGCGCTCCGGTAGGTCTGGAGCGCCCTGGCGAGGGCAGCGTCGCTGGTGGTGAGCTTGGACAACGGAGAGAGCACGAAGGTGTTGGCGGCGTCAATGGGCTGGCGCACGCCCGCCAGTTGCTGCCATCCCACCCCGATGCGCTGGCCGGTCGAGGCGTTGTTGTACGGAGGCCCGTAGGTCGCCGTCAGGCTGGTGCCGGCCAGCTCGCTGGCCGTCGTGGCCATGAAGTCGGCGGGGGCCACGCGTGCCCAGCTCTGCACCGTCACCGGCGGCACGTCGGGGGAGGACAGCACCCAGGCCAGGGCGACCACGAGCACGAGCACCACGCCTCCGGCGACAGTGGCCTCCTTCAAGATGTCGTATCGCCTCGTCGGCCCCTTCCACTCGGCGGCGTCGGCGGCTGCGGCGGCCCGGCGCTGAGCCCGGCCCCGGGCGGCGGGCACCGGCAGGGGGTGAGCTACGCCGCGCACGCGAACGAGGAGGATGTGGGCGCCCACCAAGGCGATGAGGATGAGGGGAGCCAGCACGATGTGCCACATGAGCATCTGGCCGAAGTTCATGAGGTTGAAGAAGGCACCCACCCCTGCAGCGTTGAAGGCGTCCTTGCCGTTGGTGGAGATCCACTGGGCGTCGAAGTTCTGTTGGGACAGGTAGCCGGTGAAACATTCGATGATGGAGGCGCCGAACGCCACGCCCCCGGTGATCCATGTGAGCGCCCGCTTGCCCCTCCAGGCGGCCATCCAGAACTTTCCCCACAGGTGGATGACCATGAAGGCCATGAAGATCTCCACGCTCCACAGGTGGAGGCTGTTGAAGAAGTGCCCGACCGCGTCGTAGTGCCACCAGTCGGGGCCGCCCAGGGCCAGGGCGAAGCCCGAGACGATGGCCAGGGCGAGGCCGGCCAGGGTGGCCACACCGAAGACGTAGATCCACGAGGCGACATAGGCCGGCTGGGTGTCGGGGAGGAGCTTGCCCGGCGGCAACAGGCGCAGGCCCAGCCGTCGCAGTCGGGCCGTCCACATGCGGTTGTCCCCCGACTCGCCGAGATCGGGCAGGGCGCGCTGTGGTGTCGAGGTGGCAGCGCCCGATGCCGGGGGCGCGGAGGTCCCACGGGAGTGGGGGAAGGGCACGAGCAAGGCGACGCCGAAGATGCCCACCATCACCACGATGAGCACCAGGTTGGCCAGCGAGACTTCGAAGATGCTCCAGTGGAGGTAGCGGCCGGGACTGTTCAGGTCCACGACCGCCGCAAGCAGCGGCACTCCGGTCACGAGCTCGCCTCCTTGTCAGCGCGGTGGACCGGCTCCTGGGGACGGTCGAGCGGCCCGGTGGCGCCTGGTCCCATCTCTCTTCGTCTACCGAGGACCCCTGGCCCGGCGGCAGGGCAGAACGTCCCGCCCTGAGGGGC